>JAGRMG010000002.1 GCA_020441385.1 Paracoccaceae bacterium | reverse complement strand
TGGCAGCCCGTAGGGGAGTCGAACCCCTCTTTCCAGGTTGAAAACCTGGCGTCCTAACCGATAGACGAACGGGCCACGCGGCGTGAGCGGTTCATTAGGCAATCCCGCCGCGGGGCGCAAGCCAAAATCACAACATGGCCCGAGAAATTTCCGCCCCTGCCGGGCCGTGCCGGATCAGGCCGGGGCGGCATCGTCGAGGCGCAGCTGAACGCTCTGGCGGCCGCGCCATTCGTTGATGTCCAGCCGCCCGGCAAGGTGGAACCGGGCGCCGCCATGGGTCTCGAGCGCCGGCCCCAGGGGGGTGTCGAACGCTCCGAAGGCGATGGCGTCGATCCTGCCGCCATGCCCGTCCGAAGCGGCGAGCTTGAGGTGCGAGGAACCGACGCGGCGGGCATGCGCGATGCGCAAGTCGGGCAGCGCAAAGCGCGGCGCCGGGGCGCCGGCGCCGTATGGGCCGGCCTGTTCGATGCGGCGCACCAGGTCCACGCTTGCGGCACCGGGCATCAGGATGCCGTCCAGCCGCAGATCGGCAGGTCCGGCCCGCCCCGCGCCCTGCCGCGCCAGCAGGTCCGACAGCCGTGCCATGGCCTCCTCCAGCCGGTCGCGGGCCACCGTCAGGCCCGCCGCCATGCGGTGCCCGCCGCCCTTCAGCAGAAGCCCCTCGGCCACCAGCCGCTGCACCGCCGCGCCCAGATCGACGCCGGCGACCGACCGGCCCGAGCCCTTGCCCTCGTCGCCCTCGAGGCCGATCACAAGCGCCGGGCGTCCGGCGGTTTCCTTCAGGCGCGAGGCCACGATGCCGACGACGCCAGGGTGCCAGCCCTCGCCCGCGGCCCAGGCCAGCGGCGCATCGAGCCCGCGCGCCGTGGCCTGTTGCATGGCCGCCTCGCGTACCGCGTCCTCGATCTCCCGGCGTTCGCCGTTCAATTGGTCCAGCCGTTCGGCCAGCGCCCGGGCCTCGTCGGGCGATTGCGTCGAAAGCAGCCGCGCGCCCAGGTCGGCGCGCCCGATCCGGCCCCCGGCATTGACCCGCGGACCCAGCAGAAAGCCAAGGTGGTAGGCGCCCGGCGCGGTGTCCATGCGCGCCACGTCGGCCAGCGCCACCAGGCCGGGGCGGCGGCGGGCCGCCATCACCCGCAGCCCCTGGCGCACCAGGGCGCGGTTGACTCCGATCAGCGGGGCCACGTCGGCGACCGTGGCCAGCGCCACCAGGTCCAGCATCGCCATCAGGTCGGGGCACGATCCGGCGCGCGCCCCCGTGCCCGCGCGCATCTGGCGGTTGGTCTCGACCAGCATCAGGAACACCACGCCGGCCGCGCAGAGATGGCCCAGATCGCCGCTTTCGTCCTGCCGGTTGGGGTTGACCACGGCCAGGGCGGGCGGCAGGTCCTCGCCGCCCAGGTGGTGATCCAGAACGATCACGTCGGCGCCGCGCGCCGCCGCGATCGGCGCGTGGCTCAGCGTGCCGCAATCGACGCAGACGATCAGGTCGTGGCCCGCCGCCAGTTCGCGCATCGCCGGCACGTTGGGGCCATAGCCCTCCTCGATCCGGTCCGGGACATAGAGCGTCGGCTCGAGCCCCATCTGGCGCAGCCAGACGATCAGCAGCGCCGCCGAGGCGCCGCCGTCGACGTCGTAATCGGCAAAGACCGCGATCCGCTGGCGCCGCTTCACGGCCTCCAGGAACCGCGCCGCGGCGGCCTCCATGTCCTTCAGGCCGCGCGGGTCGGGCAGCAGGTCGCGCAGCTGCGGGGTCAGGAACGCCTCGGCATCGGGCGGGGCGACGCCGCGCCGCGCCAGAACCTGCGCCACCGCGCGCGGCAGGCCGGTGGCCTGCGCCATCGCTTCGGCGGCGCGGTCGGTTTCGACATCCGGTCCCACCCAGTGCCGTCCGGTCAGCGACTGTTCGACCCCGAGATACGCCACTGCCTGCCCCCGTCCTGCGCAACGCCCCGACCCGTCGCGGGCCGGTCATGTCTTCTGACTTCAAATATCCCCGCCGGAGGCTTCCGCCGTTGCGGCGCGCGGGCCGGCGGAGGTTCGGGTCAGACCGGCGAGCGGTAGGTCATCCGCCGCACCGATCCGGTTTTCGATCGCATCAGCAGCGTCGTCGTCTCGACCCATCCCGGCATGCGCCGGATGCGCGGCAGCAGCGTGCCGCCTGTGACGCCGGAGGCGGCAAAGATCACGTCCCGCGTCACCATCTCGTCGCGTGAATAGACCCGGTCGAGGTCGGTGATCCCGGCCTTGGCGGCGCGGCCGCGTTCGTCGTCGTTGCGAAACAGCAGCCGGCCATAGATCTGCCCGCCCATGCATTTCAGCGCCGCCGCCGCGAGCACGCCCTCGGGCGCGCCGCCCGATCCCATATACATGTCGATGCCGGTGATATCGCTTTCGGCGCAGTGCATCACGCCGGCAACGTCGCCATCCGTGATCAGGCGGATCGCGGCGCCGGTGCCGCGCACCCCGGCGATCATCGCCTCGTGGCGCGGGCGCTCCAGGATGCAGACGGTGATGTCGGCGGGCTTGCAGCCCCGCGCCGCCGCCAGCGCCTCCACCCGTTCGGCCGGGCTCATGTCAAGCGTCACGACCCCGGGTTCCAGTCCCGGACCGATCGCAAGCTTGTCCATGTAGACATCGGGCGCGTGCAGCATGGAGCCGCGCGGCCCCATCGCGATCACGGTCAGCGCGTTGGGCATGTCCTTGGCGGTCAGCGTGGTGCCTTCCAGCGGGTCCAGCGCGATATCCACCGCCGGGCCGCGTCCGGTGCCGACCTCTTCGCCGATGAACAGCATCGGCGCCTCGTCGCGCTCGCCCTCGCCTATGACCACGGTTCCGGCGATATCCAGCAGGTTGAGCTGCTGGCGCATCGCGTTCACCGCCGCCTGGTCGGCAGCCTTTTCGTCGCCGCGCCCGATCAGGGCGGCCGAGGCCATGGCGGCGGCTTCCGACACGCGGGCAAGGCCCAGCGAAAGCATGCGGTCGTCGAATCCGGTCTCTTGGGTGTTCGATGTCATGGCGGGTCCTGTCTGATATCGGAAATGCGGGTTCGCACCGCAATAGCGCGGGGCGCCGGGCGCCTGCAAGGGCGGAAAGCCCGGTGCCGGGGCCGGCGTTGCCGTGCCCCGCGCGGCCCCGCCGGCTTTCGCAGGCGTGGGTTGGCGCCAGCGCGCGTCGCTCTCGGGGAGGGCGGGCAGGCGGCCGTCCGTGGCGGCGCATTTTCCCTGCCCCGGCGGGGATTTGGCCCGATGTGAACCCTTGCGGCCCCGGTCCGGCGCGGCTTAGGATTGCGGCGATCCATTCAAGGCCACGCGCCGGGCCGGCCGCGATCCGGCCGCGACGGGGCGGCCATGCGGGAAAGTGTCGACAGGTGCCATGCGGACCGTCATAGCCCTTCTTGCCGTCGCTCTGGTGCTGGCCGTCGGCGCGTCGGCCTGGCTGCTGCTGCGCTCCTGCGGGGTGCGCCTGCCGCTAGGCGGCGCGCTCTGGTCGTACTGCGAACCAGGGACGGCGCGCGACATCCGTGCGCAACTGGCCCGCGCCGGGGATGAAACCGGCGACCTGACGGCCCGGATCGACGGGCTGGAACGGGCGCTTGCGCGGCTGGAATGCCGGGCCGAACCGCCCCCGCCGCCGCCCCCGCCACCCCCGGCCGCGCCACCGGTGCCCGAAACCCCCAGCGGGCTTGACCCCGGCGCGTTCGACGAACGCGACATATCGGTGATGGCGGGCTGCTGGCTGCTGTCCTCGGATTATGCGGTGCGCGAGATCAACACCGGCGAAATCACGCGGTTCAGATACTGGCGCATCTGCTTTGACGAGAACGGCAACGGCACCGAGACCATGCGATCGACCAACGGCGTCGTGTGCACCGGAACGCTGACGGGGCGGATGCCGGGCAACGGCAGGCTGATCATGCGCGAGCCGTCCAATCTGCAATGCGACAACCGGTCCTCGATCTTCCGCCGCGACATCACCTGCCGGCTGGACGCGCGGGGCAATGCCGAATGCGACACATATCAACCCGAAACCAATGGCCGCAGCGCAGCCACCCTGCGCCGGGCCGGGAGGTAGCGCGATGGCCGATCATTTCCTGACCAAGACCCGCGTCGCCCAGGCGGATTTCGTCGAGGCCGGCGGGCGCCGGGTGCTGGAACGCCATGGCGAGCTGCGCCGCCTGCTGGCCGACCGGGCCGGGCCGGGGGCGGCGGCGCTGTTTGCCGAACCGGTGATCAGCCGCGGCAACGATGCCGCCCCGCCGACCGTGTCCTGGTACGGCGATGCCGGCGGCGAGGCGCGGCCGCTCTCGGCCCTGCCGGCGGCCGAACGCGACCGCGCCGAGGCGTATCTGGCCGACCACCTGCGCCCGCTGCGCGCGCTCGCCGCCGATCCGGGCACCGCCGATCTGGTGCTTGGCGCGCTCAGCGTGCTGGGCGGAGACGATGTTATGGTCGCCGATGGCCGCCCGGTGATCGTCAACTGGGGGCTGCTGCCCGGCGGCAACGGCGCCAATGCCGCCGCCCGCCCGGCGCATTACGAGGCGACGCTGGGCCGCTATCTGCCGCTGGCCGGAGCGCTCGGCGATGCGCCCCAGCCCGCGCCGGTGACACCGCTGGCCGGGGCGCGCGAGACGGTGGTGCCACCGCCCCCGGGCGCGGCACCGCGCGGCGTGACGCCGCTGGCCTGGGTGCCGCTGCTGGTGCTGCTGGTGCTGGCCGCGCTGATCCTGGCCTGGCTGCTGGTGCCGGGCACGCGGCTGATGCACGCCGCCACCCCCCCAGCGGTCAGCGAAACCGGCGCGCTGGCCGCGCAGCGGGCGCTGAACGACAGTTTGCGGGCGCGCCGCGACGCGTTGCAGGCGGCGCTCGACGGCGCGACCTGCCGTGCCGACGGCGTTCTGCTGGTGCCCGGCGGCCTGACGCCCGAGGGGCTGACGCCGCCGCCATTGGGCACCGCGCCCGGCCCGACGGCCCCGGCCGCGCCCGATGCGCTGCTGCCGAACCGGGCCGACCGGGTGCTGGTACCCGGGGGCGAGGGGGCGGATGGCTCGTTGCTGAACTGGATCGAGGCGCGCACCGTGCTGGTGCTGGCGCGCGAGGGCGAGGGCGTCACCGTGGGGTCGGGCTTTGTGGTGGCGCGGGGCCGGGTGCTGACCAACCAGCATGTGATCGCCGGTGCGCAATCCGTTCTGGTGGCGGCGCGGGCGCTGGCGCGGCCGCTCGAGGCGCGGGTAATCAAGGCGCGCGGGCCGCTGGCCGAGATGGGCGGCGATTTCGCGCTGCTGGAGATCGACGATGCCGGCCTGCCGGCCTTTCCCCTGTTCCAGGCCTCGGGGTCGCTCAAGCTGCAACAGGTGATCGCGGCGGGCTTTCCCGGCGACGTGCTCGAGATGGATGCCGGGTTCGCCGCGCTCAGGTCCGGCAAGGCCGGGGCCATGCCGGACCTGACCCTGACCGACGGCATCGTCAACACCGAACAGCAAATCGGCCCCGAAACCCGCGTGCTGATGCACTCGGCGCCGCTGTCCACCGGCAATTCCGGCGGTCCGCTGGTCGACATGTGCGGCCGGGTCGTGGGCATCAACAGCTTTGTGCGCCAGGGCCGGTTGCAGAACCGCGGCTATGCGCTGCCGGTGCCCGATATCCTGGCATTTCTCGACGGCACCGACACCGCCGCGCAACTGGCGCGCGAGGATTGCGCGCCCATGGTATCGCGCGTGGCCCCCGATGCGGTCCCGGATGCGCCTGCCCCCGACGCGCCGGCCCCCGACGCGCCGGCGCAGGACTAGGGGCGCGCGATGCACGACACGGTCCTGGCCACGACATCATCGGACGGGCTGCAACCGCTGGGCACGGCGGCGCAGCGGTCCTATGAACTGGTCAGCGGCGCGGTGCGCGCGCGGCTGGGGCCCGAACACGCGGCGATCTTCGCCGAGCCGGTGGCCAGCGAACATGGCGAGCGCATCGACTGGCACACCGCGATTCCGGGGCAGTCGAGGCCGCTGGCGGATCTGCCCGAACCGGAACGCGACGCGCTGCGCAACCGCCTGGCCGCGCTGGCCGCCGACATCCGGGCCGAGGCCGAGGCCCTGGCCGGCACCGGGCAGGCCGATGACCGGCGCCTGTCCGAAGCCCTGCTGAACGCGCTGGAAATCCCCGGAGAGGCGATGATCCGGGCGGTGCAGGGCGGCGACGGGCGGTTGCATCCCGTGTTGCTGCACTGGGCCTGGATCCGCAACGAACAGGCGGCGGTGCGCGGTATCCTGAGCGGTCTCGTTGCGCGCCCGTCCGGCCCGCCCGGCGCTGCGACCATGCCGGCCCGGCGCCGCGCGTGGGGATGGCTGATCGTGCCGGGCTGGCTGCTGCTGGCGGCAATGCTGGGGGCGATCCTTTGGCTGCTGGTCGCGCCGTGCGGGCTGAACCCCGCGGGGCCGGATTACTGCCCGGGCGAAACCCCGCCGCTGGCCGCCGCCGACGCCGAGCAACGGGTGATCGCCGATCGCATCGGCGCGCTGGAACGCGCCCTGGCGCTGGCGGCGCGCGAGTGTCAGCCGACGATTCCGATCCTGCCGGGCCCGGACAAGCGGGGTGATGCCGAAAACGACCCGCAGGTGATCGGCTCCCGGCTGGCGGCGCGCGGCGCGGCGCTGGGGGCGATGAATTTCGTGCTGGAATGGCAGGGAGAGGCGGATCTGGCGCTTTCCGTGACCTGCCCCGGCGGGGAAACCCTGTCGCCTGACAGCCCCGCGGCCTGCGGCGGCCGGCTGGATCCGGCGGCCCGCGCCGATGCCGGCGCCGCCCCAGATGGAACCCGGGCCGCACACATGGAAAACATCGTGTTCTCAGAGGCGAAACCGGGTATCTACAAGGTCCGGGTCACGGCGCGCGACGTGCGGGGCGGGGCCGGGACGCCGCTGGTCCTGCATGTCCTGCGCGAGGGGCGGGCAACGCGGCGCCATGGCGGGGAAGTGACCGGGGACGGAACGGGCTGGACAGTGAATCTGAGCATTTCAAGGTAGGCAGGATGCAGCAATCGCAACGACTGGCACAGCTTGTGGACTGGCGCGACGAGATCACGCTGGTGCCGTTCTCCGGCACGCAGATGCTTGATTTCGGGTTTCGCCTGGACGCGCTGGAACTGAAAAGCGCGCGCTTCATCGAACGCCTGACGGGGGGCGATGCGGCGGCCGAGGAATGGACCCTGCTGCCGCTGAGCGGCGATGCCGAGACCGACGCCGCGACCGAGGACGCGGCACGGCCCGACGACGATGCCTATTCGATACGCCCGGTTGCCGCGCTCGAGCCGTTCCTGTCGAAATGGGTGCCGGTGCCGGTCCTGCGCATCCGTGCCGATCGCGGCACCGGGGGCGAGGAACGCTTCGATCCCGGCCCGACCGCCTGGGCGCGGATCCGAACCGTGGAACTGGACCAGCCCGACCCCGCCACCGGCCACACCCACCGGGTGCAACTGGCGCTCGATACCATGCTGGCCGAGGGCGAGCAGAGCTACGGATATCTCGCGCCGCACCGGCTGGATGCGGAAAAGTCGTCCGATTTCAGGTTCGTGTCCGATCCCGCCCGGATGGACTGGTTCCTGCGGCGGCTGGAACAGGATCCGTCGGGCGAGATGCTCGATTTGCAGAAATGGGTGTCCGACTGGCTTGAGGATCTGTTCATGTCCTTCAAGCGCGCGGAACGGCCCGGCCGGCGCATCACCCGGGACGCGCTGGCGCACCGCTTCGAACACTGGGCGCGCTATCTGGCCTATCTGCGCCTGATCGACCACGCGGTGAAGGTGCCCAGACTGCGCTTTGCCAATACCCTGAGCGAGAGCGACGGCGTGACTCCGGTCGAAACCGAACTGGTGCTGGATATCGGCAATTCGCGCACCTGCGGTATCCTGATCGAACGGTTTCCGGGCCAGACCGGGCTTGATCTGGCGCGCTCCTTCCCGCTCGAGATCCGCGACCTGTCCCGGCCCGAGCTTTACTATTCCGGCCTGTTCGAAAGCCGGGTGGAGTTCAGCGAACACCGCATGGGCGACGAACGCTTTGCCAGCCGGTCGGGTCGGCGCAACGCCTTTCTCTGGCCCGGGTTCGTGCGCATCGGGCCCGAGGCGCTGCGGCTGGTGGCGTCCGAGGAAGGCACCGAAACCGCCTCCGGCCTGTCCAGCCCCAAGCGGTATCTGTGGGACGATGCGCCGGTGCAGCAGGACTGGCGGTTCCATCATCACAGCGACCCCAACAACCTGCCCAAGTCGCTGCGCGCGGCGATGCGCTTTCTCAACGAATCCGGCGATGTGCTGGATCAGGTCGAGGCCGACGAGCGCGCCCGCCTGCGCCCGCGCGGCAAGGCGGCCCGAACGCCGGCCATCCGGCCGCGGTTCGCGCGGGCCTCGCTGTTCGGCTTCATGCTGGCCGAGATCATCGCCCACGCGCTCATTCAGGTGAATGCCCCGGCCAGCCGGGCGCGGCGGCCGCAATCGGAACTGCCGCGGCGGCTGGACCGGATCATCCTGACGCTGCCCACGGCGCTGACGGCGCAGGAACAGGCGATCATCCGGTCCAAGGCGCAGGGGGCGCTGCGGCTGGTCTGGGCGCTGATGGGGCTGGGCCAGTGCGACAGCGCCATATCGAAGATGCCCGAACTGATCGTGGAATGGGACGAGGCAAGCTGTACGCAGCTGGTCTGGCTCTATTCCGAACTGACGCAGAAATTCGACGGCCGCATCGACCGGTTCCTGGAGTTGATGGGCACCCCGCGCGCGCCCGAGCCCGGCGCCGCGCCCGTGCCCTCGCTGCGGCTTGCCTGCATCGACATCGGCGGCGGCACCACCGACCTGATGGTGACGACCTACCGGGGCGAGGCCGGGCGCGTGCTGCACCCGCGCCAGACCTTCCGCGAGAGCTTTCGCGT
>JAGRMG010000194.1 GCA_020441385.1 Paracoccaceae bacterium | reverse complement strand
TCGGCAGTACATGACAACGATACTCAGCCTCGGCGTCGATGCGCTGGCCTATGCACTCATCCTCTTCATCATCTCGGTCGGCCTGTCGCTGGCGATGGGGCTGATGCGGGTCGTCAATCTCGCTCATGGCGCCTTCGCGATGATCGGCGGTTACATCGCCGCCTGGATCACCACTGGGCTGGGGCTGCCCTATGTCTTGGCGATCGTCGCGGCGGTCGCCGGTGCCGTGCTGGCGGGCTGGCCGATGGAGCGGCTGCTCTACCGCAGGCTCTACAACGCGCCGGAACTCAAGCAGGTGCTGATGACCATCGGTATCACCTTCGTCATCATCGGCGCAGCCAACTTCCTGTTCGGGCCGACTCTGGCCACCATCACGCTGCCCGACGTGCTGGCGCAAAGCACCGATCTCGGCTTTCGGTCGATCTCGGTCTACAGGCTGTTCGTGATCGTCTGCGGCGCGGCGGTCGCGCTGGGGCTGTGGTGGCTGATCGAACGCACCGCCTTCGGCGTGCGGCTGCGGGCGACGGTGGACAACCCGGACATGGCCGCGGCGCTTGGCGTGCGGACACGGCGCATCTATTCGATCGCCTTTGCCCTGGTCACCGGGCTGGCCGCGTTCGGCGGCGTCATCGGCGCCGAATTGCTACCGATCGAACCCTATTACGCACTGACCCACCTCGTCACCTTCCTGGTCGTCGTCTGCGTCGGCGGCGCCGGCTCGATCACCGGGGTCATGGCGGCCTGCCTGATTCTCGGCAGCGTCGATACGGCCGCGCGGTACTATCTGCCGTCCTACGGTGCGATCTTCTTCTATCTGGCGGTGATCCTGGTCATCATGGTCGTGCCCAACGGGCTGTTCGGACGCAGGGTGAGCGCATGAAATCCCCGCTGGCGTCCGATCTGACCGGAATTGCCGTCGTGCTGGTACTGGCGGTCGGCGGTTTCATCCTGTTTCCCGACAACCTGGCGTTCCTGGCCGGAATGATGGCGGTCATCCTGCTGGTCGTCTCGCTCGATCTGGTGTCGGGTGTGTGCGGGGTCGCCTCGCTGGGGCAGGCGGCGCTTTTCGGTGCGGGCGCCTACGGCGCGGGCATCGCCGCCGCGAACGGGCTGGGCGACCCGCTGCTGCTGCTTGGCATCGGCCTCGTGGCCGGGGCGGTGGCCGGTCTTGCGACCGGGGCAATCATCCTGCGTGCCCACGGCCTGCCGCAGCTGGTGCTGTCCATCGCCCTGGTCGAACTTGCCCACGAAGCGGTCAACAAGGCGTCGTTCATCACCGGCGGCAGCGACGGGCTGACCGGCATCCGGATCTCGCCGCTGCTGGGGGTGTTCGCATTCGATCTGTGGGGCGTCACGGCCTATTGGCTGTCGGTCGCGGTCGTCGTCGTGGTGCTGGTGGTTCTGCGCCGGCTGGTGCGCGCGCCCTTCGGCATGCTGTGCCGCGGCCTGCGCCAAAGCCCGGTGCGGGTTGCCTCGCTGGGACAGCGGGCCTATCCGGTGGCGCTGAAGATGTATGTGATCGCCGGCGGCGTGGCCGGCCTGGGCGGCGCGCTCAGGGCGATCTCGACCCAGGTCGTCGGCCTTGACAGCGTCAGCTTCACGCTGTCGGCCGAGGCGCTGGTGATGCTGATCGTCGGCGGCACCGGCACCATCTTCGGCGCGGCAACCGGTGCCTTCGTCTTCGAATGGATGGAGCATATCGTCTCGGTGGCCAACCCCTTTCACTGGCTGGCGATCGTCGGCGCGCTGCTGATCGCCGTGGTGCTGTTCGCGCCGCACGGGCTGTACGGTTCGACCGCGCGGTGGCTGCACGAGCGGCGCATGCGCGCGCCGAGGGCCGACGAATGAGCGCCGCGCTCGAGGTTCGCGACCTGCGGCTGGCGTTCGGCGGGCTGGTGGTTACCGACGACGTGACGCTAAGCCTGCCGGTCGGGGCGCGCACGGCGCTGATCGGCCCCAACGGCGCCGGCAAGACCACGCTGGTCAACCAGATCTGCGGAATGCTGACCCCCAGCGCCGGCCGCATCATGCTGATGGGCGAGGACATAACCAACCTGCCGCAGGCGTCGCGCGTGCATCGGGGCCTGATTCGCAGCTTCCAGGTGACGCAGCTGTTCCCCGATCTGACGGTGGCCGAACATGTGGTGCTGGCGGTGCTGGCGCAGGCGCGCAAGACCGGCGGGGTGTGGCGCCCGATGATGCGCCGGGGCGAGACGCGCGAGCGCGCGCAGGTGCATCTCGACCAGCTTGGCCTTGCCCCGATAGAGGACCGGCGCACCGGTGAAATCGCCTATGGCGAACAGCGTCTGGTCGAGATCGCCATCGCGCTGGCCATGCAGCCCTGCGTTCTGCTGCTTGACGAACCCGCGGCGGGAATCCCGCGCGAGGGCATGGAACTCGTGACCGACGCGCTGGCCGCCCTGCCCGAGGATCTGGCGGTGATCATGATCGACCACGACATGGATCTCGTGCGCCGCTTTGCACGCCATGTCGTCGTCCTTGCCTCGGGCCGGGTGATCGCTGCGGGCACTCCGGCCGAAATCAGCCACGATGCCGCCGTGCGCACCGCCTATCTGGGAACGTGACGATGAAGGCATCCTCCCTTTCCGTCCGCGATCTCGTTGCCGGTTATGGCCCGACCATCATCGTCGAGGATATCGCGTTCGACGTCGCGCCGGGGCAATGCGTCGCGGTGCTGGGGCGCAACGGCATGGGCAAGACGACGCTGATGGCCAGCCTCGCGGGGCTGACGCGTCATGTCGGCGGCAGCATCGCGCTTGACGATGCGCCGATCCACACGCTGCCCACCTCGGAACGGGCGCGGGCCGGCATGGGCTATGTGCCCCAGACGCGCGACATCTTCCCCACCCTCACGGTGGCCGAGAACCTGTTTGTCGGGCTCAAGGGGCGCCCCGCCGCGGATCTGGCCGAAGCCTACGAACTTTTCCCGCGGCTGGCCGAACGGCGCGGCAATCTGGGCGGGCAGCTTTCGGGCGGCGAACAGCAGATGCTGTCCACGGCGCGGACCTTGCTGGGCAAACCGTCGCTGCTGCTGCTCGACGAACCGCTGGAAGGGCTGGCGCCGGTGATCTGCCAGGAACTGATGGCCGCGCTCGCGCGCCTGGTCGCCACCGGCGAAACCACGGTCCTGCTGGTCGAGCAGCGCGTGGCCAGCGCGCTCGAGGTCGCCGATCACGTCATCTGCATCGAGCGCGGCAGCCTCGTCTGGCAGGGAAGCTGCACCGAATGGCGGGCCGATCCGACGCTGGCGGAACGCTACCTGGGCGTTTCGGCGCTGACCTGATGCGCCGGGGCCGGGGCGCAACCGGCCTTGACCTCGCCCCCCTGACAGGCAACATTCCGAGGCCCGTCGGACATCGCCGGAGGGTGCCCGCCGGTTGCGCCAGGCAGATTGCCGGCGAACCGTACTACCGGCGGAGTAGCGAAAAGCTTCGGCGAAGGGTCCGCCACAGTGGTCAACAAGCGAACCAGCCAGGGCGCGTCGGCTTCCGATGGCACCGACGTCAACATGGGCAAGCTGCCGGGATACATCGGCTACCAGGTCCGGCAGACACAGGCGGCCGTGTTCCGCGACTTTTCCAGCACCGGCAGCGATCTGGGGGTAAGCCCCGGGGAATTCAGCCTTCTGACGCTGGTCAAGGAAAACCCCGGCATTCACCAGAAGACGCTGGCCCAGGTGCACGGGCTGGACAAGTCGACGCTGTCCAACGCCATCTCGGATCTGAAACGGCGCAAGCTGGTTCGCGGGGTTCGCGACCGCACGGACCGCCGCTTTCACGGACTCTGGCTGACCGATTTCGGCCAGGCGGTTCTGGCGCGGGTGACCGAGCGGATCGAGGCGCAGGAACGGCGCATGGACCTGGTCCTCGCCCCGGACGAGCGCGACCTCCTTCTCGACCTGCTGCGGCGGCTGACGGCGGCGCTGTCCTAGGGCTTGTCGCGGTCATTCGGATTCAATTAAACCCGACATGCGCTAGCGCGTGGCGCAGTTGCCGGCAGGCACCAGAATGCCCGGGGCCGGATGCAGCCACCCGGCCACCGCATGCAGGCGGC
>JAGRMG010000193.1 GCA_020441385.1 Paracoccaceae bacterium | reverse complement strand
GCCTTGATCTGCAAATAGCAGCCCGGCAACAGCGGCGTTTCGGCCATCGAGCGCAGCTTCTGGGTGGCCGCGGTCTTCTGCAACTCCAGACAGCCGCCGAAATCCTGATCCGCCGGCACGAACGCAGCGTTCGCAGCACCCTCGTAGGTGTCCGATCCGGGCGTTCCATCACCACTCGACCAGACATCCAGACCAGCCGCGAACGCGGGCGGCATCAGCAGCAAACCATCGGTGATCGCCTTGTTCATTCAAATCCCTTCCCTGTAACGCCTGCCGGACCGCCGCCCGGGGGCCAAGTCTGAACGGATCCGGGCCACACCCGGACGCGGGACAGGAAGTAGAGGGAACAAGCTTAAGGGCGGCTTACGCCACCGTCACGATGCATGGGGCTCGAGGCGCAACACCCCATGTTCCACCGGGCACACCGCATTGAATTTCCGACAGGTTCCAAGCCGGACCATCCGGATGTGAACGCCGCCCTTCGCGTCCGGAACGAATACCCCTTGCCAGGGCGCGCCGTCCTCCTCGCGCAAGCCAAGACAGCGGGCCGACAGACCACCGGTCGTCGCTGCCGCGCCGGCGTCACGTCGATCGCGCGGCGACGGCGGGCATGTCGCTGGTCACGCCCGCCAGAAACGAACGGTGAATATCGCGTAGACGGCAAGCAGTTCCAGGCGGCCGATCAGCATTGCCGCCGTCAGCATCCATTTCGCGGCGTCGTTGAGACCGGCAAAGTTGCCCGACGGGCCGATCATGTCGCCCAGGCCGGGGCCGACATTGGCCAGCGCGGTGGCCGCACCCGAAACCGAGGTGATCAAATCCAGGCCGGTCAGTTCCAGCCCCACCGAAAACAGCCCCAGCGACACCAGGAAGAACACGAAGAACGACATCACCGAACCCAGAACGTCCGGCCCCACCGGCCGCCTGTCATAGCGCGGCGTGAATACGCCGTGGGGCGAGCGGATCCGCAGCAGCTGCACGCGAATCGAAGCGAACAGCAGCTGATAGCGGAAGATCTTGACCGAACACGAGGTGGAGCCGGCACAGCCCCCGACCAGGCCGATGAAGAAGAACATCGAGATCAGGAACCCGCCCCAGTTCATGTAGTCCACGCTGGCGAAACCCGTGCCGGTGATGATCGAGGTGATGTTGAACAGCGACTCGCGCAGCGCCTGTTCCCAATGGTGCGGAAAGATGCTGGTCAAGACAACCGACGTGATGACGACCAGTACCAGAATGGTGCCCAGAAACGCCCGCACCTGCGTGTCGCGCAGGATCGGTCCGCTGGCCCCGTTGACCATCTGCACATACCGCACGAAGGGCAGCGCCGCCAGGATCATGAACACCGAAGCCACGTATTCGGCCGGCCCCGAGAACGTGCCGAACGAGGCGTCGTAATTGGAAAACCCGCCCGTCGACATCGTGGTGAAGGCGTGCACGATCGCATCGAACGCATCCATGCCGACGGCGGCATAGGAGAGCACGCACAGGATCGTCAGCCCCAGATAGACCACGGATATCTGCGCCGCGATCGCGGTGGCGCGCGGCAGGATCTTGCCCATCGTCTCGAAGGCTTCGGACTTGAAGATCTGCATGCCCCCGACGCGCAGTTCGGGCAGAAAGACCATGGCCACCACGATGATGCCGATGCCGCCCAGCCATTGCAGGATACCGCGCCACAGCAGGATGCCGCTCGGCAGACCGTCCAGGCCGGAAATGACGGTCGATCCGGTCGTGGTCAGCCCCGACATCGCTTCGAACATGGCATCGACAAAGCGCAGCTGCGTCGCGCCCATCACGAGGGGAATGGCGCCGAAGACCGGCAGCGCCACCCAGACGCCGGTGGTCAGCAAAAAGGTCTGCTGAAGCGTCAGCCCCTCCTTGACGCCGTTGGAGCAGCTCAGCGCGATCAGCCCGCCGGTCAGCATCGTGATCACGCCGCTTTCAAGGAAAACCGGCCAGTGTTCCCGTCCCTCTACGATATCGGCCAGCATGGGCAGAGCCATCGTGGCGCCAAGTATGGCGACCAGCAGGCCGATCACATATCCGACTGGGCGCAGGTCAAGCATGCGGCGAAGCGTTGGCGTCCGCGGCCCGGGCTGTCAAGCGCCAGCATACCGGCCGGCCCGAACCACGATCCGTTCCGCTGTGGCGGGCTCAGCCGACGTGAAACAGCGTGTTGAACAGCTTCGGGTCCAGGCTTTGTGCCGCAAAGGTCTCGCCCCGGGTCAGGATGCTGACGGCATCATGGCTGTGCAGACTTTCCTGATGGCTGGCGATGACGCGAAAATCGCCGATGCGCGGATCGGCCTGCAACTGCTGGCAGAACAGCCGCGCCGCATCCTCGACAAAGATCGGATTGGCGGCGTTGAGTTCGGCAAACGCCTGTTCGTCCTCGCGCTTGACCATCACCTGCGTTTCGGTGGGCACGGCGCGGCGGCAGGCCTCGATCAGATCCTCGAACCACAGGCAATGCGCGTCGCAATCGACCTGAACCGAGATGCGCGCCACCGATCGCTGCGAATGCGGCGTCGCCAGCTGCCCCCGCGACATGCGCGCGTGTTCCGACAATTCCAGCGAACAGGGACACGTCGACGCATAGACATAGTCGAGATGCATGATCTTCTTGCGCACCCCGCCGGATTCCACCAGTTCCAGCGCGATATCGTAGTACTGATAGCCCGACAGGCCCGAACGCAGGCTGTCCAGCCTGACCGGAAAGGAAAACCGCATCATGATCCGGGCGTCGATCGTGTCCAGATCGCTCTTGTAGTCCTCCAGCGCGGCTTCCATGACCTCGAAACTGAAGGCGCGCTCGGCATGCTTGTAAAAGCTGCGCATGATGCGGGACATGTTGATGCCCTTCTTGTCGGGCTCCAGGCTGACGGTGCCGGTCACGCTGGTTTCCAGCGTCATACCGCCGCCGGATGCATCCCCGTCGCGGCTGCGAAACCGGATCGGCAGGCGGAAATTCGAGATGCCGACATGCTGCAACGGCTCAAGGGCGCCGCGAATCAGGCTCGACGGCCCGTTCTGCAAATCCGGCAGCGATGCCCTGTAGGCGGCATCGGCCTCGAAATCGCGCGGGTATTGCCGCGACAGGTCGGGGTAGTTGACCGGCGCTCGATCGGGCAGCAGCCGGGCGATGGCGGGGTCAAGCTGCGCGATCTCGGTCGGACTCGCCGCACGCGCCCAGGCGCGCAGGACATCCAGCGCGGTTTCGGCCGCCTCCTGATCGGGCGTCTCGTCGACACCACGGGATTGTATGTTCATGCGCAAAATTCCCCTGCCGGTGCCGTGCAACCCTCTAGATAGGTCGCGCAGCACCACGTTGCCAACGAATTCTCGCAACCGGCCGGGCGCGTCGCGCCCTCAGTCCCGGGGTGAAACCATACCCACCGCCCGGTCCAGCGCCTGCAACATGTCGCCCACCAGATCGCCGGAATCCTCGATGCCCATCGACACCCGCACGAGCCCCGGGGTGATACCCAGGGCCTCTTTCCGATCATCCGGCAGGCGCTGATGCGTGGTGGTGGCGGGATGTGTGACGATGGTCTTGGCATCGCCCAGATTGTTGGAAATCCGCCCGATCTTGAGGGCATTGACGAAAGCGAAGGCTGCATCCTGCCCGCCCTTCAGCTCAAACGCCAGGACGGTGCCGCCGCGGCCCATCTGGCGGCGGCACAGCTCCGCCTGCGCGTGGCTGGCATGCCCGGGATAGATGCACCGCAGCAGCGCCGGGTGCCCCTGCACGGCCTTGCACACCGCCAGCGCGTTGTCGGCCTGGGCATTGACGCGCAGATCCAGCGTTTCCAGACCCTTGAGCATGATCCAGGCGTTGAACGGACTCATCGAACCGCCGGTATGCTTCATGTAGGGCTCCACCGTCTTGCGGATGAAGTCGCGGGTGCCCAGGATTACCCCGCCCAGCGCGCGGCCCTGACCGTCGATATGCTTGGTCGCGGAATAGATCACCACGTCGGCGCCCTGGGCAATCGCATCGGAAAAGACCGGCGAGGCAAAGACATTGTCCACCAGAACCGTGGCGCCCACCGCATGAGCCAGTTCGCAAACCGCCCGGATATCGACGATCTCCAGCGTCGGGTTGGAGACGGATTCGAAGAACACGGCGGCCGTTCCGGGCCGGATCGCCTCGCGCCACTGGTCGAGGTCGGTGCCATCCACGAACACCGTCTCGACGCCGAACCGGCCCAGCACGTCCTGCAAGACGTAAAGGCAGGATCCGAACAGTGCGCGCGCCGCGACCACCCGGTCGCCGGCCTTCAGCATCGCGGTCAGCGCACCCGACACCGCGGCCATGCCCGACGCGGTGGCAAAGGCGTCCTCGGCGCCTTCGATCTGCGCGATTCGGTCTTCGAACATGCGCACGGTCGGATTGCCGTAACGGGCATAGATGAATTCGTCCGCGCCCGCCTCGATGAACCGGGCCTGCGCCGCTTCGGCGCTGTCATAGGCGAACCCCTGGGTCAGAAAGATCGCCTCGCTGAGTTCACCGTACTGGCTGCGCCGGGTGCCGCCATGCACGGCGCGGGTGCGCTTGTTCCAGGTCTCGCTCATCTCATCCTCCACCCATGGCGGGGCACGAAAAAACCCCTGACGCGGCCAAGCGAAAGGGGTCTTTCATCCTGACCTTTTAGCGGTGTTGTTTAGCGTGGCCCGCAATCCGGTAACAAATCGCCACGTGTCGAATGATCCCGCTTTACGCCCCGGCAATGCATCCGTCAAGCACCCGGCCCTTGCCGTTTTCCGCCAAACCCGCATGATCCGGGCAACCGGGAAGGAGAGATCTGCCATGACCAGCCCCATCGACCTTTACTACTGGCCCACGCCGAACGGCTGGAAAATCTCGATCGCGCTGGAAGAGATGGCCCTGCCCTACAAGCTGCACCTCGTCGATATCGGTGCCGGCGACCAGTTCGACCCCGAATTTCTCAAGATCGCCCCGAACAACCGGATGCCGGCCATAACCGATCCGGACGGCCCGGACGGTGCGGCAATCTCGGTGTTCGAAAGCGGCGCCATCCTGCTTTACCTGGCGCGCAAGACCGGCCGGTTCTACGGCAGCACCGAACGCCAGCGGGTCACGGTCGATCAATGGCTGATGTGGCAGATGGGCGGGGTCGGTCCGATGGCCGGACAGGCGCATCACTTCATTAAGTACGCCCTGGCGATGGATCCGCCTCAGGATCTGCCATATGCGCGCGACCGCTACCGCACCGAGGTGAACCGGCTCTATGGCGTTCTCGACCGGCAGCTTGCCGACAACGAATTCGTCTGCGGGCCGGACTATTCGATCGCCGACATGGCGATCTGGCCCTGGGCGCATCTGTGGAAGGGCCAGGAACAGACGCTCGAGGACAAGCCGCATTTCGCGCGCTGGCTCGACACGGTGCGCGACCGGCCCGCGGTGCAGAGGGGCCGTGGGCTGGCGGCCGACAAACGCGCCGATCCGAGCCGCGACAAGGCGGCCCGGGATCTGCTGTTCCGCCGCTGATCCCTCGCCACGCGGGCAAGATCACGTCTTGTCGCGTTCCACCGCCACCAGCCCCAATTCGCGTGCCGCGGCCAGCGACAGGATGCCCGAATCCAGCCCCAGCGGTTGCTGATAGCGGCGCACCGCGGCGCGCGTGCGCGCGTCCATCTCGCCGGAAACGGGCCCGCGATAAAGATGGCGCGCCGTCAGCGCCCGCTGGAGCGAGGCGACGAACTCGGGCGTCATCGCCTGTTCGCAGGGGGTCTGGAACCAGGTCTCGCGGCGCTCGCGCACGATCTGCTGCATGGTTTCCGTCTTGTAGATCGCCGGCCGCGTGACGGTTCCATCCGACAGCACCTCCGCCGGCTGCATCATGACCTGGTTGGTCACGGTCTCGATGATCGCGGGCGTGGCATGCTTGCCCCAGCAGGTGCCGGGGTCTGCGCCCGGCGGTGCGGCCTGGGTCATTCGCGTCACTTCGGGTTCGCCCAGCCCGGCCAGCCCCCCGAGATCGGGCACAGGCCGCCCGCAGGCCACGAGACCGGCCAGCGCCAGGGCGGCGGTGAAGGGGCGGAGATCGGACATGCTCGGGCCTCGGACGGGCGGTTTTGCCCGCAGACTAGCGCAATTGCACCACCCGCGCAAAGCCCGTGACCGTGATCGGCGAAAGATCGTGCATTCCGCACCCTTCGGGGCATGGGCGGAACCCGCCGGAACCGTGGCCTGCAAACGCAGGAACGGATACGGAACGCACCCGGGCATCAACCGGACAGGCCGGCAGCGCGCGGCAAATGGGGCTGGCGGATGCGGAACGGCTTGTCTAGACAGTCACCCGAATGACCGAAAGGGAACCGCGAGCATGGCCAAGATCACCTATGTCGAGCATAACGGCACCAAGCACACCGTCGAAGTGGCAAACGGGCTGACCGTGATGGAAGGCGCGCGCGACAACAACATCCCCGGCATCGAGGCCGATTGCGGCGGCGCCTGCGCCTGTTCCACATGTCATGTCTATGTCGACCCGGCCTGGGTCGCGAAACTTCCGCCCAAGGAAGACATGGAGGCGGACATGCTGGATTTCGCCTATGAACCCGACGCCGAACGCTCGCGCCTGACCTGTCAGATCAAGGTGACCGACGCGCTGGACGGGCTGGTCGTGCAGATGCCGGAAAAGCAGATCTGATGCGGCGGGCGGCGGTGATTTGCGCCTTCACCCCGTGCGCTCAAGGCGCGTTGCGCTGCCGCCGGACCCTCAGGCCTGTTGCAGGCGCCGCGCCTCCTGCCCGGCCAGGCGGATCAGATCGGCAACGAACGGCTTTTCGCGATCCACGCTGCGCACCGCCGCGTAAAGCCGCCGCGTGATGCCCTTTGCCGTCAGCGGCCGGGTCACGTAATCGCTGGAATACTTGACCTCGCGCACCACCCAGTCGGGCAGCACCGAAACGCCGCGGTTGGACGCCACCAGAAGCAGGATCACCGCGGTCAGTTCGACCTGCCGGATGGCGGCGGGTTCCACCTTGGCCGGGATCAGAAGCTGGCTGAACACATCCAGCCGCGAGCGTTCGACCGGATAGGTGATGAGCGTCTCGTTGCGCAAATCCGCAGCCTCGATGAACGGCTTGGCCGCGAGCGGATGCTGCGAGGCGGCAACGAACACCGGCGCATAGTCGAACAGTTCGACGAAATCGACACCGCCCAGATCCTCGGGGTCGGATGACACCACGAGATCGACCTCTTCCTTCTGCAACGCCGGCATCGCATCGAAGGCCAGCCCCGGCTTGATGTCCACATCGACATCCGGCCACGACCTGCGGAACGCCTCCAGCACGGGAAACAGCCATTCGAAACAGGCATGGCATTCGATGGCGATGTGCATCCGGCCCGCAAGGCCGCCGCGCAGCGACGCGAATTCCAGCTGCGCCGCCTCGACCTGCGGCAAGACCTGTTCGGCCAGGCGCAACAGGCGCTGCCCCGCCGCCGACAGCTTCATCGGTTTGGACCGGCGCATGAACAGCTCCACCCCCGCCTGGTCCTCCAACCCCTTGATCTGATGGCTGAGCGCGCTTTGGGTGATGTTCAATTGATCGGCGGCCCGGGCCAGCCCGCCGCAGTCGTGGATCGCCTTGATGGTTCGCAAATGCCGGAATTCGATGTGCAACCCGTCACCTCACTCATGTTGTTCTTGAGCATTATGAAATTGTTTCACAATGCCGCCCGTGCAACAAGAGGCGAAACAACAAGGAACACAGTGATCATGACCGCGCCCAAAATCTCGTTCGAGTTCTTTCCGCCGCAAACCATCGAAGCCTCGTTCCGGTTGTGGGATACGGTGCAGACGCTGGCACCGCTCGATCCGCGGTTCGTGTCCGTCACCTATGGCGCCGGCGGCACCACGCGCGACCTGACGCGCGAAGCGGTGGCGGCGCTGCACAAATCCTCGGGGCTGAGAGTGGCCGCGCATCTGACCTGCGTCAACGCCACGCGCGACGAAACGCTGGGCATCGCGCGCGACTTCGCCGCCGCCGGGGTTCGCGACATCGTCGCGCTGCGCGGCGATCCGCCCAAGGGCACGGGCGCTTTCGTACCCCATGCCGACGGGTTCGCCAATTCCGTCGATCTGATCTCGGCGCTGAGAACCGCGGGCGATTTCACCATCCGCGTGGGCGCCTATCCGGACACCCACCCCGAAGCCGCCAGCGCCGCGGCCGATATCGACTGGCTCAAGGCCAAGCTCGATGCCGGTGCCGACGAGGCGCTCACGCAGTTCTTCTTCGAGGCCGAAACCTTCTTCCGCTTCCGCGACGCCTGCGACAAGGCCGGCATCGACGCCGCGCGCATCACCCCCGGCATCCTGCCCATCGAGAACTGGAAGGGCGCCAGCAGGTTCGCGCGCAACTGCGGCACCGTGATTCCGCAATGGCTCGAAGACGCGTTTGAAACGGCCCTGCGCGACGGCCGCGAGGATCTGCTGGCCACTGCCGTCTGCGCCGAGCTTTGCAGCGACCTGATCGACGGCGGTGTCGAACGGCTGCATTTCTACACGCTGAACCGCCCGGAACTGACGCGCGACGTGTGCCATGCGCTGGGCGTGACCCCGCGGGTATCGCTGAAGAACGTCGCGTAACGCTTGCCCGTCCGCGGCCCCGCTCCTAGCGTGCGCCGGTCAGGACGGGAGAGCGCGGCAATGCACTATGCCAGGGGCCTGGGCGATTTGGTCCAGCCGGACGATCTGCTTGCGATGTCGGGGCTCGAATTCATGACCGGCATGCTTGAGGGGCGCCTGCCCGCGCCCCCGATCAGCCGCATCATGGGCTATGGGCTGCATGCGGTCGAACGGGGCCGGGTGGTGTTTCGCGGCACGCCCGAATTCGACGTGACCAACCCGACGGGCACCGTGCATGGCGGCTGGTACGGCACCTTGCTGGACAGCGCGATGGCCTGCGCCGTGATGACCCTCGTGCCCAAGGGCGCGACCTATACAACGCTGGAATATAAGATAAATATCGTCAGGGCGGTGCCGCTGGGCACCGAGATCGACTGCGAGGGCCTGACCGATCACGTCGGGCGCTCAACCGGGGTCGCCCACGGCGAAATCCGGGGCGTGGCGGATGGCAGGCTCTACGCCATGGGGTCGACCACCTGCATCATCATGACCACGCAGCGGCGGTAAGGCGCATCGCGCCGACGCCGCAACTGCGCGCGAGGCACCTACAGGCCGGCCCGGGGCAGCGCGCTCAGCCCCGGCATGGAACCGGAGGCGGCGGGAACGCTGTGATGCAGCCGCTCGGACCGGTCACGCCCGACCACACGGCGTTTGCGCAGCACGAAGATCCTGGCCCAGCCGCGCCAGGTTCCGACCGAAGGCGCGGCCGCATCGGTGTAAAACCGGACCCGCCAGCCGGGCGGCAGGGGCAGGCCGCTGGCCTCGGCGCGCTCAAGCATCCAGACCAGCGGGATGTTGGACAGCGGGCGGGCCGCCTCGAAGCCGCCAAGCTGACCGCCGATATCGCCATGCGCGCCACGGAACCAGACCTGCTCCACATGCCCGTCCCAGTCCGGCGGGCAATCCCAGAGGATCGGCGCGAAGGCCATGCGGGTTTCATCCAGCGCCAGGGCGTGAAAGCCGTTGCGGATACTGCGCCCCAGTTGATGGTTGTGAAAGGCGTGCCGCGATTCCGCCCATTGCCAGAACAGCGGCACGCGCAACCCCAGCGCCTTGACCGTATCCCAGACGCCGACCATCTCGATGGGCACGGCATCGTGGCAATGCGCGCGGGCGAAGGCGCGGGCATGCGTTCCGCCGGCGTTGATCTCGTAGTGACGATAGGCGGTCATGATGTTGCGTTCGGTGGCGCATTCCGCGCGCAGCAATCCCACCAGGTCGATCACCCCGGCCAGCGAACGCACCGCGAAGGCGCCGCGCGAATAGCCAAACAGGAATACCCGGTCGCCGGGCCGGTAGCGCGACGCCAGATAGCCGTAGGCACGCCGGATCTGGCGGTTGATGCCGCGCCCCACCGTCACGTCCATGGTGGTGCGCCAGTTGCGCCATTGCACGCCGGCCTCGTAATAGACCGACACCGGCGCGCCCATCTCGCGACACAGCGCATAGGTGATGCCGGCGTTGCTTTCCTGGCCCGGTTCCAGCGTCGACATGGTGCCGTCCAGTATGATGACATGGGTCAGCGGGCCGCGACGGCGCGTTTCGGGCGAACGCCGCTCGCTGAACGGGCGGCCAAGCCACCCGAGAACCCGCTCACGAAGCCGCTTCAGCACCATTTCGCAACATTTCCCATACCCTTGACGGCGTGAACGGCATGTCGGCCTGCCGAACCCCGCTGTGCCAAAGCGCATCCTGCACCGCGTTGGCGACCGCCGCCAACGCCCCCACGGTTCCGGCCTCGCCGCAACCCTTCATACCCATCGGATTGGCGGTCGAGGGCACCGGAACCGGCGTGAACCCGATCATGGGGATATCGCTCGCACGCGGCAAGGCATAGTCCATGAACGACCCCGAAAGAAGCTGGCCGTCGCCATCATGCACCACATGTTCACACAGCGCCTGGCCGATGCCCTGCGCCACCCCGCCATGCACCTGACCTTCGGCCAGCAACGGATTGACGAGGTTTCCGAAATCGTCCACCACGCTGTATCGCTCGACGCTGACGGCGCCGGTATCGGGGTCGATCACCACCTCGGCCACATGCGCGCCGTTGGGGTAGGATCGGCCGGGCAGTTTCGCCCGCGCCTCGTGGCGCAGAAGGTCGGTGCGCCCGTCCGCGCGCGCCATCTCGGCCACCTCCAGCAAGGTCGGCGCAAGATTCGAACCCGGCACGCGGAACGTCTCGCCGTCAAAGCTCGGATCGGCCGGGTCCACCCCGGCCTTTTGCGCCAGATAGGCGCCGAACGCCGCGACGATGGTTTCCACCGCGGCCAGCGTCGCGTTGCCCTGCACCGTGACCGAACGCGACCCGCCGGTGCCCCCGCCCCGCGCGATGCGGTCGCTGTCACCCTGCACCACCGCGATCCGCCCCGCCGGGATGCCGGTCTGGTCGGCAAGAAACCTCGCAAAGACGGTTTCATGGCCCTGGCCGTTCGACTGGGTGCCGACAAGAAGGTTCACGGTTCCGTCCTCGTTGAATTCGACCGCCGCATTTTCCGAAGGGTCGCCCAGAATGCTTTCGATATAGTAACAAAGCCCCTGCCCGCGCAGCAGGCCGTTGCTTGCATCCGCTGCCCGCCGGTCCGCAAAGCCGCTTGCATCGGATGTGGCGGCAACCCGGTCCAGGAGCCGCGGGAAATCGCCGCTGTCGTAGGTTTCCCCGGTGGCCGACCGATAGGGGAACGCGCCGGGCGCGATGAAATTGCGCCGGCGCAGTTCCCACGGATCCAGCCCGAGTTCGCGCGCCGCCCGGTCCAGGACGCGTTCCAGCACATAGATCGCCTCGGGGCGGCCGGCGCCACGATAGGCGTCAACCTGGGTCGTGTTGGTGTAAAACCCCTCGACCCGCATGAAGGTGGTCTGCACGTCATAGACACCCGCCAGAACGCGCGAAAACAGCAGCGTCTGGATCGGTTGGCCGAATTGCGAATTGTAGGCGCCAAGGTTGCATCGGCTGTGCACGCGGTAGGCGGTGATGCGATGGTCGGCGTCAAGGGCAAGTTCGGCCCGCGTCACCAGATCGCGACCCGCATTGTCCGACAGCATGGATTCGCCGCGCTCCGCCACCCAGCGGACCGGCCGGCCCAGAACGCGCGCCGCCTGCGCCACCGCGAAATACTCCGGATAGGCCATGGCCTTCATCCCGAAACCGCCGCCGACATCGGGCGTGCTCACGCGCACCGCCCCGGGGTCAAGGGCGAATTTCGCAGCCAGCTGCGCCTTCAGGCCCCAGACCCCCTGCCCGCCATAGCACAGATGCAGACGGGCCCCATCCCATTGCGCGAAACAGGCGCGCGGCTCCATCGCGCTGGCCAGGACGCGGTTGTCCACCACGTCCAGCGCGACGGTGCGGGCGGCGGCCTGAAACGCCGCGCCTGTCGCGGCCTCGTCGCCGAGCGCCCAGTCGAAAGCCCGGTTGTCCGGCGCCTCGGCATGGATCGCCGTTCCGCCGGGGAAAAGATCGGTCTTGACCGGAAGATCGTCGGTTTCGAATTCGATCAGTTCGATGGCATCGCGGGCCTGTGCCGGCGTCTCGGCCACGATCATCGCCACCGGTTCGCCCACGAACCGCACCCGGTCGCGCGCCAGCATGGGGCGTTCGGGCGCCGCCCCTCTGGTGCCGTCCCGGTTGTCGATCACGGTGGCGGCCATCGCCACGTCAATTCCCGCCGCCTCCATGTCGGCCAGAGTCAGCACCAGATGCACACCCGGCGCCGCCCGCGCCGCGGCCACATCCAGCGCCACGATGCGCGCATGGGCAACCGGGCTGCGGAACACGAGCGCATGCAAGGCGCCTTCGGGCGCGATGTCCTCGACATACCGCCCCTGTCCGGTCAGAAACCGGACATCCTCGACGCGCCGCACCGGCTGGCCCTTCCCGAACTTTTCCACGCACCCGTTCTCCCTGCCCCTGCCCGGCGCGAGGGTAGCGCGGCGCGGATCAATGTCCAGCCGCGAAAGGGCCTGACCGGAATACCGTTTCCACATCGACCAGCCCGTATCCGTTGAACCGCGTCGACATGGCCACCGAATAGGCACCCATGCCGTCAAACAGCACGTAATCGCCGGGCTGCGCATCCTCGGGCAGCGGCAGGCCGTCCGGCAGACGGTCGAGACTGTCGCAGGTCGGCCCGAATGCCACCCGCGGCCTCGGCGGGCCGCACCGCGCCGCCCCGTCCGGCCCGATCGTCCGGATCCGCCCCGTCAGCCCCATGTCGCGAAGATCGGCCAGCCCGCCATAGATGCCGTCGTTCAGATACACGGTTGCACCAGCGGCCCGCATGCCCTTGATCCGCGTGGCAAGCGTAAAGGCCTCGGCAACCAGCGCCCGGCCCGGCTCGCAGACCAGCGCGGGCGCATCCGCCCCGAACGCCCGGCGCGCGGCCGCGCCGATCACGGCGAACACATGCTCGAGATCCGGGGCCGTGCCATGGCGGTGGGCGGCAAACCCGCCCCCCACATTCAGCCTGGCGATGCGAACGCCCGCCCGCCCCGCGATCCGCGCCGCCGCCTCGATATAGCGCGCCCAGGCCCCTGCATCCTCGCATTGCGTGCCGGGATGGAAACACAGCGCAGGGGTCCACCCCGCCGCCGCCACGCGCCGCAGCAGGCCGGCGGCATCCTCGGGCGTGGTTCCGAACTTGGCGCCGAAATCATAGGCCGCGCCCTTGACCGGAATGGCAAAGCGCACCGCGATCTCGTGACCGCGCGGCACCGCCGACAGCTTGTCCAGCTCGCCCGCGTCATCCACCGACCAGCTGGCCACACCCGCAGCGACGCCGTCGCCGACCTCGGCGACCGAGCGCACCGGGTTGTTGTAGTGCAGCACCGCTCGTGGCGCGGCGGCCCGCACGGCGCGCATTTCGGCGGGCGAGGCGACATCGAAGGCGCCCACCCCGGCGGCCGCGAGATTGGCCAGAACCTCGGCCCGGTCATTGGCCTTGACGGCATAGCTCACAAGGCCGGGAAAGCCCGCGACAAAGCGCAGCGCACTGGCTTGCAGCCGCGCCGGCAAAAAATAGAGAACCGGATGATCGGGCCGGGTGCGGCCCACATGAGCGGCGGTATCGTTCCACGAACTAAGGGGATGCTGCACGGGTGAACCTCGAACTGTTGGGCGACAGTCATCCCAGAGTCCCGCAATTTTCCGTCGATTTCGCGTGGCACAATGCCTAATACAGAGTCGTATCACGTCAAATTGCCGGGACTCACATGCAAACCGACGAAATCGACCAACAGCTCCTGACGCAACTGCGCCAGAACGCCCGCGCGCCCGTGACCGAACTGGCCCGCCGGATTGGCCTGGCACGAACCACCGTGCAGGCCCGGATCGAACGGATGGAGGCCGGCGGGATCATTGCCGGCTATACCCTGCGCGGCAGCGCCGCGACCCGCCCGCCGCTGCGCGCCACGGTGCTGGTGTCGATCGAGCCGCGCAGCGGCCCGGCCGTACTGGCACGGCTGAAATCGCTGCCCGGCGTCGAACTGGTCCACACCACATCGGGCCGGTTCGACCTTCTGGTGCAGGTGACGGCGCGGACCACGTCGGATCTCGACGATACGCTCGACCGGATCGGCGAGGCGCGCGGCGTGCGTTCGTCGGAAAGCCTGATCCACCTGGCCACCAAGATCGACCGCGGCGGGTGATCCTGCTGCCCAACCGACCGGCACGGGCGCCGGCGCGGGGCCCGGAGTATTTTTGACCAGAAAGAAGCAGGGCCGAAGCGCCCGGACCGGCGGCCGTCCGTCCTCAGAGGGATATGCATGCCGCCGGCCGGGCCGCTTCTTCCTGGTGCGGTCATCGGCTCTCCAGCCTGTACCGCAGGACCAGTTTGCGCGATTCCGGTTAACAAACGGTATCCGTTTCTTTCTGGT
>JAGRMG010000023.1 GCA_020441385.1 Paracoccaceae bacterium | reverse complement strand
GACCGTGAAAGTGGGCGAACTGGCCGAGAACACGCTGCTGACCGGGCTTGGGTCGAATTCGTGGTATGTCGGGGCGAATATCGAGGGCAAGCCCAAGGTGTTCATGGCCTATCTTGGCGGTGCGGCGACCTATTCGGATATCTGCAAGAGCGTTGCGGATGATGGCTATGCCGGGTTCCGGCTGGTCTCGCCCGCAGACGCGTAAGACAGATAGAGGTCACGGACGATGAGCAATCTGCCGGTCATTATCGGCGTCGGACAGGTCTCCGGCGCCGGAGAGAAACCCCTTTCGGACATCTCGCCGCTGCGGCTGATGGAGGAGGCGGCGCGGGCCGCCGCCGCCGATGCCGGGGCGAGTGGGGGCGTCGGGGCGGTTCTGCAACAGATCAATTCGGTGCGGGTCCAGCGCTTCTTCGCGGATTTCTCGGCCTCGTTCCCGTCCACCTTCGGGCGGATGGAAAACGCGCCCTGGTCGCTTGCCCAATGCCTTGGGCTGCCCGCCGACGAGCTGATCTATGACGCAGTCGGGGGCGATGCGACGCAATCGGCGGTGACGGCCGCTGCTGCCGCCATCGCGCAGGGCAAGATCGGCGCCGCCATGGTGGTGGGCGCTGAGGCGATGAACACCGAGCGCGCGGCGAAGAAGGCGAAGCTGACGCTGGACTGGTCGCAGGACGCGCCGTTCAAGCCGGTCGAACCGCCGGCGATGCCGCCGCTTTATTCTGAAACCGAGATCGCCCATGGCATGAACGTGCCGATGGTGATGTATGCCTTCATCGACAACGCGCTTCGGCTGGCGCGCGATGCGACTTTCGACGAGCGGATGGGGCAGATCGGTGCGCTTTTCGCGCCGTTCGCGCAGGTGGCCGCGGAAAACCCGCTGGCCACGCGGCGTGACGGGCTGGGTGCGGATGAGATCGGTCGCCCGTCGGAGCGCAACCAGATCGCCGCCTTCCCCTATACCCGGCTGTCGGTGGCGAATGCGTTTGTCGATCAGTCGGCGGCGCTGATCCTGTGTTCCGAGAAGATCGCCGACGAGCTGGGCGTTCCGGCGGACAAGAGGGTCTATCTTCACGCGGGCGCGGCGGCCCATGACGAATGGTTCGTCTCGCACCGCGAGAACCTGGCCCAGTCCCCGGCGATCCGCCTGATCGCCCAGCGGGTGCTGGCGGATGCGCGTATCGGCCTGGACGAGATCGGGGCGTTTGACCTCTATTCCTGCTTTGCCTCGGCGGTCGAGGTCGCGGCGACCGAGATCGGCCTTGAGCTGGACGATCCGCGCGGTCTGACCGTGACCGGCGGGCTGCCGTTCTTCGGCGGGCCGGGCAACAATTACGTGACCCATGCCATCGCCCAGATGGTCGAGCGGATGCGCCAGATGCCGGGCCGGTACGGGCTGGTCACGGCGAATGGCGGTCTGCTGACCAAACATGCGGCGGGCGTCTATTCCACAACGCCCCCGGCGGAGATGCCGCGTTACGACAATCACCCCGAACTTCAGGCCGAGGTGGATGCGGTCTGGGGCGAGCCGGCCCCGTTCGCGGCCACGCCCGAGGGGCGCGGCTGGATCGAAGCCTATACGGTTCTGCATGGTCGAAACGGACCGGCCAAGGGTTATGTGCTGGGCCGCCTGTCGAACGGGCACCGCTTCATCGCGCTAACCCCGGAAGACCCGGACCTGCTGGCGCGGATGGAAGCGGCGGACATGTCCGGGGCGGCCGGTTCGGTCGTGACGGATGAGGCCGGTCTGAGCCGGTTCACGCCGGAGACATGACAGGCAGGCTGGCCGCGCCCTTACGGGGTGGCGGCTGGCCTAGCCCGCTTTCGTGATGGTCGGGACGTTGCCGAGCACCTTGCGCAGGATCGCCAGAAGCTGCTGCTTCTCTTCCTCGGTGACACCGGCGAGCAGGTTGGCCTCGATCTCAAGCGCGACGCTCAGGATCTCTTCGCCCAGTTCGCGGCCTTCCTTGGTCAGCTCGATCTTCAGGTCGCGGCGGTTGATCGGCGTGACAACGGCGATCCCCTTGGTCTTGAGCCGCGAGACCGCGCGGCTGACCGCCGCCTTGTCGAGCCCGATATAGTCGCAGATCTGCGCGTTGGTGCCGCCGTCGAAAAGACCGAGATAGGCGATGATGCGCCAGTCCGTCAGCCCGACACCGAACCGGGCCAGGTAAATACTGGACGACCGCGATGCGACCTTGTTGTAAACCCAGGTGATCAGAGCCGGGACATAATTGTCGATGCCCCAAGTCGACAGGCTCGCTTTTTCTGGCGCCATATCTTTGCTCACGATCTCACCTTGCAGCCAACGGGACCCGATGGCCCGCCTTCACGGCCCCAGTGGCCGGACATTCGCTCTGTCTAGGGCAATTTCGATGACTCGACAACCTATTGCGCGGTCATGTGTGCGACGGTGCACGAGAGCCGGGACAGCACCGCGCCGCGCGCGGCGCTCCCCGGCCGGTGTTTACTGCAGGGCCTGAAGGGCCGGGTTCGCGGCGAGTTTTTCCAGCGCCTCGACATATTCGAGCTGCAATTTATACATCACGTCGCGCACGGTGGTCGCTTCGTTCATTTCGCCGACGACCTGTCCCACGGGCGAGGTGTAATATTCGACGTTCTCGGCCCGGTCGATCCGCGCGCGCGCTTCCAGGAATAGAAGGCCCTGAAGCGGGGCAGGGAGGTAGGCGGGCGCGCCCTCGGCTTCGAATGCCTCGCTCAGCTTGCTGCGCAGCATGCGCACCGGCTTGCCGCTGAGCACCTTGCGGCGCACCGCGTCGTCGGCGCGGGCGCGGAACATCGCCTCGCGCTCGAATTCCGACAGCTCGCTTTCCATCGTGGTGAGCCAGATGCTTCCGGTCCAGACGCCCTGCGCGCCCATCGCCTGCGCCGCCGCGATCTGCGAGCCGCGATTGATGCCGCCGGCGGCCAGCACCGCCATGTCGCCTGCCGCCGCCTCGACGATCTGGGGCACCAGCATGAAGGTGGGCACGGTGCCGGTGTGCCCGCCCGCCTCGCCGCCCTGCGCGATCAGAACGTCGGCGCCCGCGGCGCGGTGGTGCTTGACATGTTCGGGCTTGCCGCAGAGCGCGCCGACAACGATGCCTTCACCGTGAAGCTCATCCACAAGGTCGGTGGGCATCGGGCCAAGGGCGCTGACATACATGCGGATATTGGGGTGCTTGCGGGCGATCTTCAGCAATTCGCGTGCGCCGGCCGGGGTCAGGTTCTTCTCGCGCTTGGCGATCCGGGCCTTGAGTTCGGCGGCCTGATCGTCGGGCAGGCGCGGAATGCCCGCATCATCCAGCAGCTTCGTCACGAAATCGCGGTGCTGCGCCGGGACCATGTCGAGCAGCGGCAGCTCGGACTCCTCGGCGTCCTTGCTGTAATTGGCGGGGATCAGGAAATCGATGCCATAGGGTTTGCCATCGGTGTGGCGGTCGATCCAGTCCAGCTCCTGCTCAAGCTGATCGGGCGGGAACATCACCGCGCCCAACACGCCGAATCCGCCCGCCCGGGACACTTCGACGACGACATCGCGGCAATGGCTGAAGGCGAAGATCGGGGTCTCGATGCCCAGCTTCGTCATGAGATCAATGGTCATTCGGTTCCTCGTAAGTTGTTGCTTTGACGTGTTGAAACTTGGCGCTACCCGCCCGCCGGGTGCAGCACCGGCAGGGTGAAGCCGCCCGCCTGATCGGTAAAGCCGACCCGCAGGGGCAGGCCGATGGAGGGTGACATGCCGTCCGGCGGCACCAGCCGGCAGGCGAGCCTGACGCTTTCCTCCATATCGGCGATCCCGATCAAGTAGGGCGTCTCGCCCCGAAGCGCGGAGTCATAGGCGTGGTGGATCGTCGTCCAGCTGTGCAGGGTGCCGCGCCCGCTTGCGCGCTGCCATTCGCTGCGCAGCGAGAAGCAATGCGTGCAGACCGGGCGGGGGTAATGGCGCCATGTGCCGCAATCGGCGCAGCGCTGGAACATCAGTTCATGCCGGGCGAGCGCGCCCCAATAGGGCTGTGAATCGCGGGTCGGTTCAGGTGCGGCGATCCGGGGTTCGGTTGTCATCTCAGCCTCTCCTCAGGATGGCGACCGCGCCGTCGCCCATATCGCCAAAGCCGGTGACAAGGCCGGTCTGAGCGCCGGGCACCTGGGCCGGTCCGGCGGCGTGGCGGAGCTGGCGCACCAGTTCGGTCACATGGTTGTAGCCCGCCATATGCGCCTGCGAGAGCAGGCCGCCATGGGTGTTGACCGGCAACGCGCCGCCCGGTCTGAGCACCCCGCTTTGAACGAAAGCGCCGCCTTCGCCCTTTTCGCAAAAGCCCAGGTCTTCGATCTGGCAAAGGACGATATAGGTGAAGCAATCATAGATCTCGGCGAGGTCGATGTCCTCGGGCCCGATCCCGGCCATGGCGAAGGCGCGTTCTGCGGCCCGCGCGGTGCCCAGCGTGGTCAGGTCGGCGCGCTGGCTGATGGCGAGCGGCTCGTCAGGATGGCCCTCGGCCACCCCGGCGACAAGAACCGGGTGCTGCGCGAGGTCGGGCGCGGTTTGCGCTGTGCTGACGATGAAGGCCGCGCCGCCATTGCTTTCGATGCTGCAATCGAACAGCCGCAGCGGGTCGGCGATCACGCGCGACGCCTGATGATCCTCGACAATCATCGGCGCGGTCATCAGGGCCATGGGATTGCGCATGGCATGGAGGCGGGTGGAAAGGGCGATTTCGGCGAAATCGGCGCTGGTCGTGCCGAACAGTTCCATATGGCGGCGGGCCATGGGCGCATAGAGCTGCGCCGGGGCGGACATGCCGGAGGGCTGTTCAAATTCCCGCACCGCCTTGAACTGCGGAAAGGCGTTGAGCCGCGCGCCGATCTTGCGCTCCATCCCGTTGCGGCCCAGCGAGACCAGCACATGACGGCACAGGCCCGCATGGATCGCCAGCGCGGCGCATTGGATCGCGGCGACGGCGCTGGCCCCGCCCAGCGGCGTGTGGGCCGAGAATTTCAGATCGCCGAGACCGAGATTGGTGATGATGTCTTCGGCGCAGGCCCCGGCGGGTCCGAACGGGATCAGCCCGTCAATGTCGCGGGGCTGCAATCCGGCATCCGAGATGGCCAGCAGGGCGGCGCCAAGTTCCAGTGCCAGCTCACTTTGTTCGGGTGCAGAGCGGGAATATCCCACCTCGCCGATACCCGTGATGGCCGCCGCTGTGGACAGCGTCGATGACATGAGGTCCCCTCCCTTTATGCGCCTGCCTGACGGCCTGTTTCGCATGCCGGATTGATACATATTCAATGTTGATCTGTCAACAGTGCTGTGTAACAATGTTGATACGGCAACAATGATCAGCTACGCTTTCGGACGTCCGGCATTGAGCTAAATGCCGGAAAAAGAGCCGGGAAAACCCGGTAAGGGAGGAGAATCATGACAGGGTCCACGGACGCGACTCCGACGGTGCTGGACAGGATCGACTTCGGCCTTCGCCGGGTCGAACGCTGGACGGCGCTTATCGCCGGGGCATTCGTTATGGTCATCACAGCTTTCGGCGTTGCCGAAGTGGTGATGCGTAAACTTTTCAACGCGCCGATCTTCGGGCAGATCGACTTCGTGGCGCAGTCGATGGTGCCGGTGGCGCTGCTTGGCATGGCCTATTGCCAGAACTTGGCGGGCAATGTGCGGATGACGCTGGTGATCGACCGTGTCGGGCCGCAGGCGCGGCGCGCGCTGGAGCTCTTCGCGACACTGATCGCGCTGATCCTGATCGCCTATGTCACCTATGCCTCGTTCACGCAGACCGAGAAACTGGTGTCGCTTGGCGGCACGACCCCGACGGCCAAGCTGCCGCTCTGGATCCCGAGCGCGGTGGCCCCCATCGCCCTTGTGCTTCTGACCTTGCGACTGGCCATCCAGCTTGTCCGGCCGCCGGTGCCGCAGGCCGATGATGCCATCATCGAGTGATCAGGGCGATCTGACCAAAACAATAAAGGGCTGCCCGAGCGGGGTAGTGGGAGGAGAATATCATGGAAGGTGAACTGGTCGGCATTCTGGGCTTCGTGGCGATGCTGTCGCTGGTCGCTCTGGGCGTGCCCATCGCATTTTCGGCCGGTATCGTCGGGTTGGCCGGTCTGCTCTATCTGCGGCCGGTGGGCGCGGTGCTTTCGATTGTCGGGGGCGTGCCCTATCACACGGCGGCGACCTATTCGCTGACGGTCGTGCCATTGTTCATAGCAATCGGGTTCTTATCGTTTCATGCGGGCATAACCACGGGGGCCTTCAAGGCCGCCAAGCTGTGGCTCGGGCGTATTCCGGGCGGGCTTGCCACCGCGACGATCTTTGCCTCGGCCGGGTTTGCCGCGGTCTCGGGATCGAGCACGGCCTCGACCGCCGTTTTCACCCGCCTTGCGGTCCCCGAGATGGAGAAGTCCGGTTATAACCGTGCGCTGGCGGCGGGCGTCTGCGCCGTGGGCGGCACGCTGGCCGCGCTGATCCCGCCAAGCGCCATCCTGGTCATCTATGGCATCCTGGTCGAGGAATCGATCGGGGCGCTGTTGCTGGCCGGGATCATCCCCGGTCTGATCTCGCTTCTTGTCTATGCGGTGGTCATCGCCGTGGTTTCGTTCCTGCGCCCCGAGTGGACGCCGCAACAGCCGCGCGTGTCCTGGGGCGAGAAGTTCAAGTCGCTCTCCGGGGTCTGGGGCATCTTCGTCGTGGTCGGCGTGATCTTTGCCGGGACCTATTTCGGCTGGGCCACGCCCACGGAATCGGCCGCGCTGGCGGTGGTGGTGGTGCTGATCATGGCCATCGTCGCGGGCATGACCTGGCCGCAGTTCCGCGAGGGGCTGGTGGATACGGTCAAGACCACGGCGATGATCTTCACGATCATCTGGGCGGTGCATATCTTCGTGCGCTTCCTGGCCTTCACCGGGCTGACCAACACGATCACCAACACGATTGTCGAGCTGGACATGTCGCCGCAACACCTGATGGTGGCGATCGTGATCCTGTACCTGCTGCTGGGCATGGTGCTTGACGGGCTGGGCATCCTGATCCTGACGCTGCCGATCATCTATCCGGTGGTCACCGCGCTCGGGTTCAATTCGATCTGGTTCGGGGTGCTGGTGGTGAAGTTGATCGAGATCGGGCTTGTGACCCCTCCGATCGGGCTGAACTGCTACATCGTCAATTCGGTCAGGCCCGACATCAAGCTGGGAGAAGTGTTCCGAGGTGTCGCTCCGTTCCTGGTCGGCGAGATCGTGATTGTCACCATCATCCTGTTTTTTCCAGAACTAGTCCTGTTCCTGCCTAACCGGATGAACTGAGGTACCGTTAGATTGAGTTCATTATAACGTTGACTGCTCAACAACAGCGTGGTTTAATTTCCATGGGTGCTCCGGACAGGCAGACCCAAACAATGGGAGGAGAACATTATGAAAAATCTCAGAATTTCATCGCTGGTCGGCGCTGCATTGGTGGCCGGATCGGTCATGACCGCCACCACGGTTGTTCCGGGCGCGGCCACGGCCGCCGAGGTCGAGGGTCCGTCGGTCAAGTGGCTTGCAGGTCTGTGGGGCACCCGGCGCGGTATGACCGAGGGCGTCGAGTATCTGTCGGCGCAGGCGAAGGAAAAGACGGACGGCGCGTTCGATATTTCGCTGCAATATGGCGGTGCGCTGGCCGGGCAGTTCGAGGTGCTTGAGGGCATCGAATCCGGGGCCTTCGAGGTTGGGATCGCCTGTACGGCTTTCGCAGCGGGCAAGCTGCCGCTGCTGTCGGGTCTTGAACTGCCGTTCATCCCCGCCGACACGATCGAGAAACGCCGCGCGCTTCAGGAAGCCTACATGGCCCAGCCCGAAATCGTGTCGGAGCTTGAGAAGTGGAACGCGGTGGCGCTGGCCAGTGTCCTGCTGCCGAACTACCAGGTCATGGGCCGGGGCAAGCCGCCGGTCGCGCTGGCCGATTACGACGGTCTGCGCCTGAACTCGACCGGCCAGGTTGCCGAGGCTATGCGCCTGCTGGGCGTGTCGGTTTCGTCCTCGCCGACCACCGATCTCTATCAGGCGATGGAGCGCGGCGTGATCGACGGCATGGTCTATCCGTTCACCGGGCCGTTCTTCTCCAACAAGTGGAACGAGATCGCCGAATGGTACACCACCAACCTCGCACCGGGGTCGAGCGTGTGCTTCGTGGCGGCCAACAAGGATGCGTATGACTCGCTGCCCGACCAGTACAAGGGTCTGCTGGCCGATCTGCGCAGCGGGGCGCTGGACGCCAATATCGCGGAGTACAAGAAGGAAGACGATGTGAACCTTCCGATCCTGGCCGAGGACGGGGTGCAGCCGATCACCTACACCGCCGAAGAACTGGCCGGTCTGCGCGAAATGGGCGGTCAGCCGATCTGGACCGCCTGGGCCGAAGCGCGCGAGGCCGAAGGGCTGCCGGGCGACCGCATGCTGGAAATGATCCTGACGGACAATTACGGCAACTGATCCGGCCGTATCCGACATGTCTGCACCGCGCCGCTGGCGCGCGGTGCAGACGCAACGCCACGGGCGCGGGCTGACGCCATGCGCCCTGTGACCGCACACAGACATCAATTGGAATACGTCATGCTACAATCAGGTCCGCTGCCGCAGACGGAGCATCCTCTTCGCGGCCTGTTCGCGCCCCGATCCATCGCCATTGTCGGCGCGAGCGACCGCTCGGCCTGGGCCCGGGCGGCGCTCAGGAATCTCGACAAGGTCGGTTTCGACGGCGACATCCATCTGGTCAACCGCCGCGGCGGCGAGGTGCTGGGCCGGACTGCCCATACCAGCTGTGCCGCCATCGGGGCGCCGGTGGACGTGGCCATGCTGGTGATCCCGGCGGTCGGGCTGCTCGATGCGCTTGACGATCTGAAGCAGGCGGGCATTTCCAACGCGGTGATCCTGGCCTCGGGTTTCGGTGAAATCGGGGAAGAGGGCGCGCGGCTGGAAGCCGCGATCCGCGACCGCGCGAATGCGCATGGGATCAACATCATCGGCCCGAACTGCCTTGGGCTTGCGAATTTCTCGGACCGCAGCGCGCTGTGGACCGGAAGCCTGCGCACCCCGGTGCACCCCGGCAAGGTTGCCATCGTGTCGCAAAGCGGCGCGGTCGCCATTGCGATCCACCGTTTTGCGAGCCAGCAGGGCGTTGGCCATGGTTATCTGGTCTCGACCGGGAACGAGTTGAATACCGGCGTCTGCGATGCCATCGACTACCTGCTCGAAGATCCCGGCGTCGAGGTGATCGCGCTGTTCGTCGAGGCGATCCGCGATCCGGCGGCCTTTGCGAAAGTGGCGCGCCGTGCGATGGAGCTGGGCAAGCATATCGTCGCGCTCAAGGTGGGCCGCAGCGAGGCGACCGCGCTGGCCGCGCAGGCCCATACCGGGGCGCTGGTCGGCGATGACAAGGTGTTCGACGCCTTCTGTTCGCAATACGGCATCCTGCGCGCGGGCTCGATTGACGAGCTGGTGCATACCGCCGATCTACTGTGCAAGGCGCGGGTCGGCGCCGAGGGCGATGTGGCCATCATCTCGATCTCCGGCGGGCTGAGCGAGATCAGCGCGGACCTGGCCCATGAGGCCGGGCTTCCGCTGGCGCATTTCGCGCCTGAAACCGCCGCGCGGCTCAAGGAATTCCTGCCCGATTACGCGACGGTGCATTGCCCGCTCGACCTGACCGGGCTGGCGGTGACAGAGCCGGACATGGCCGCCAAGGCGATCGAGGCGATTGCCGACGATCCGTCGGTCGGTGTCGTTGTCTATGTCTTCGACGTGCCGATGGATGCCGATGACGCATCGCCCTTGTCCCTGCCGATGCTCCGCTCGGTCAGCGAGGGAGTGAAGCGCGCCTCGGCCCCGGTTCTGGTGATCGCCAACCATGCCAAGGGCTTCACGGCCGAGACCGCCGCGGTCGTCGATGAGCTTGAGCTGCCCTACCTGTCGGGCGGGTTGCAGTTCGGCCTGGCAGCGCTGGCGCTTGCCCGGGGTCAGGCGGGCCGGGTCGGTGCCTTGCCCGAACCGGCGGCGCAGGACAGTGCCAAACCGTTGGACGGGGCGCTGCCCCGGACCGAGTATGAGGCGCAGACCATGCTGCGCGGCTTTGACGTGCCGACCATTCCGGCGGCGCTGGCCGCCAGCCGGGACGAGGCCGTCCGCATGGCGGCCGGGATCGGCGGCGAGGTGGTGCTGAAGATCAGCTCGCCCCAGATCCAGCACAAGACCGAGGTGGGTGGGGTCGCGATCGGCATTGCCCAGGACGAGGTCGGCGATGCCTTCGACGCCATGATGGCGCGGGTGAAGGCCGCGAAACCCGATGCGGTTCTGGACGGTGTCCTGATTTCACCGATGCGCAAGGGCGGGGTCGAACTGTTGGTCGGCATCACCCGCGATCCGCAATGGGGCCCGACGATCACCGTCGCGCTTGGCGGTGTCTTCGTCGAGATCTTCAAGGATTTGAGCCTGCGCCTGCTGCCCGTGAGCGAAGCCGAGGTCGAGACCATGATCGGCGAACTGCGCGGGGCGAAACTGCTGAACGGCTATCGCGGCGCGCCGCAGGCCGACATCCCTGCGCTGGCGCGCGCGATCTGCCGGATCGGCGAGGCGGCGCTGTCGCTGGGCGACCGGATCGAGGCGCTTGAGGTCAATCCGCTGGTCGTCGATGGCGACCGTATCGAGGCGCTCGACGCGCTGGTTATTCCCGCACAGACCGGAGAAACATCATGAGCAAGTCCTACGAGTTCTGCACCGTCGAGAAGGACGGCCACCTGACCGTCATCACGATGAACCGGCCCGAGGTGATGAACGCGCTGCATTACGAGGCCGATCTTGAGTTGAACGAGGTGTTCGACGATTTTCGCGACGATGCCGATCAATGGGTCGCCATCGTGACCGGGGCGGGGGACCGGGCTTTTTCGGCCGGGAACGACCTGAAGACCCAGGCTCGCGTCAAGGGCCGCAGGCAGTTTCCGCCGGGCGGGTTTGCCGGGCTGTCGATGCGCACCGATATCGACAAGCCGGTGATCGCCGCCGTGAACGGGCTGGCCATGGGCGGCGGGTTCGAAATGGCGCTGGCCTGCGACATCGTGATTGCCGCCGACAATGCCTATTTCGCGCTGAGCGAGCCCAAGGTGGGGCTGGCCGCGCTGGCGGGCGGGATCGTGCGGCTGCCCCAGGTGGTCGGCTGGCAGCGCGCCATGGGTATCCTGCTGACCGGGCGCCGCGTCCCTGCCGCCGAGGCCGCCGAGATGGGTTTCGTCAACGTTGTGACCGAACAGGGTCAGGCGCTGGCGGTGGCCCGTGAATGGGCGGCGCAGATCCTGGAATGTTCGCCGGTTTCGCTGCGCACCACCAAGACGGTGGCTTACAGCGCGTTCTACGGCGACGATCTGGACGAGCTGATGCGCCGCGATTTCGAGGCGGTGCGCAAGCTGCGCGCCAGCAACGATTATATCGAGGGACCGACCGCCTTTGCCGAGAAGCGCAAGCCGGTCTGGACCAATTCCTGATCGCGGCGGGCCCGGCATGGAGACCATCTTTGTAGGCGACGACGAGGATATGGCGGCGCTGCGCGATGCGGCGCGGGGGCTTCTGGCCCGCCACTGGCCAGCGGACACCGCCGAGGCGCAGGCCGCCGATCCGGCGGCTTTGCGCCGGGCCTGGGAGCTGATTGCCGAGAATGGCTGGACCGCGCTTTCGGGCGCGGCGGATGAGGGCGGGCTGCGGCTGAGCGCGGTTCTGTGCGAAGAGCTGGGCCGGGCGGGCTGTCCGTTGCCGCTGGGCGAGGCGCTGGCGGCGCGTATCGTGCTGGGGCCGGACGATCCGCTTGCCGGGCCGCTCGCGGCGGGCGAGGCGCTGGTCGCCTGTGCCCTGACCGCAAGCAGCGGCGAGGCGGGCGCGGGATCGGTCGTGGCCGGGCCGGGCGGCGCATTGTCGGGCCGGGTCGGCTGCGTCGATGCGGCAGGCAGCGCCACCCATCTGCTGGTCGAGACCACGGCAGGCTTCGCCATTGTCGAGACGGCCCAGCCGGGGGTGATGATCACCGCGCGCCGGGGGCTGGGCGCCCCGACCCAGTGCGCCGTCGACCTGGACGCGGCGGCGGGGCGGCCCGTTTCGGGTGCCGAGCGGTTGGAAGACGCGCTGGCGGTGCTGCGGCTGATGCTTGCGGCCCGCGCGCTTGGCGCGGCCCGGCGCGGCGAGGAAATGCTGATCGACTATGTCGGCGAGCGCGAGCAGTTCGGGCGCAAGATCGGTCAGTTTCAGGCGATCCAGCACAAGATCGCGGATCTGCATCTTGAGGTCGATCTGGCCGGGCTGGCCATCGGGCTGGCGGCGCGGCAACCGGCAGAGGGGTTCGCGAACAGCGCCGCCGGGCGCGAGGCGCTGATCCTGGCCTGCGGCGGGCTTCGCACCGCCTCGATGCAGACCCATCGCGGGTTCGGCGGCATCTCGTTCTGGAACGATCACGAGACAGCGCGCCATTTCCGCCGTATCCACAGCGATCTTGTCCGGCTGGGCGGCAGCGCACGGGCGCGGCGCGACCAGGCGGATGCGCTGATCGACGCGGCGGAGGGGCCGGGCGCACGGCTGCCCGATTTCGACCTTGGCCCGAAGCTGAACGCCTTTCGCGACGAGGTGCGCGGCTGGCTGGCGCAGAACTGGGCGGGCCGGGTCTTCGACCCCGACGACACCCGCCCGATCAACCATATCAAGGCGGATCGGGGGTTCAGTCAGAAGCTCGCCGAGCGCGGCTACCTGTCGATGTCCTGGCCGAAAGCCTGGGGCGGGCAGGATGCAAGCGCGGTCGAGCAGCTTATCCTCGAGGAGGAGATCGCCTTCTCGGCGGCACCCATCGGCTGGCACCAGACCTCGGCGGGGATGATCGCGCCGACGCTGATCCGGTTCGGCACGGACGAGCAGAAAGCGCGCTATGTCGCGCCGATTGCGCGGGGCGAGCTGTGTTTTGCCCTGGGTTACAGCGAGCCGTCGAACGGGTCGGACCTGGCGGGTCTGAAGACACGGGCCGAGCGGGTCGAGGGCGGCTGGCGGATCAACGGGCAGAAGACCTTCACCTCGTCGGCGGGCTATGCGCAATACCTGTGGCTTGCCGCGCGGACGGGCACGCCCGAAAGCCGCAACCGGGGGATCAGCACCTTCATCGTGCCGCTCGACACGCCCGGCATCACCCGCCATCCGGTGATCGGGCTGAGCGGGCATGAGGCGAACACGATGTTCTTCGACAACGTGATGCTGCCCGAGGATGCCATTGTCGGCGAGGTCGATCAGGGCTGGTCGATCATCACCGCCGCGCTGGCCTTTGAACGGGTGTCGCTGGCCGGGATCGCCTCGCGCGCGCGGGCGCAGCTTGACGCGTTCCTGCGCTGGCTCGACGGGGACGATCCGCTGGCCCCCGCACTGCGGGCGGACGGGGCGGTGCGCGACATGGTTGCGCGGTTCTCGGCCGAGATCGACGGCGCGCGGCTTCTGGCGCTGCGCACGGCGCAGACCATCGACGCGGGCGAATTGCCCATGGCCGACGCCGCGATGATGAAGGTCTATAGCAGCGAACTGGCCGAACGGCTTGCCATCGCGCTGAGCGATCTTCTGGGGCCCGGCGCGCTTTTGTCCTTCGGCGAGCCGGGCGCGGTGCTGGACGGTTCGGTCGCGTTCGGGTTGCCGGATTCGCTCTTGTACACCATCGGGGGCGGAACAAACGAAATACAGCGTACGCTGATCGCGCAACGGGGTCTAGGGCTTCCTCGGTGAAGTCAAATCTCAACACTAGTGCCCGTCCACTTGATCGACAACATATCCGGCAGCGGAGAAAGAGTTTCGACAATGTTTGAGCTAATGGGATGAACTGCCTTCCCACCAGACGCTGCTATTGTGGCAGGCATAGGTGGAGAGAGGAGCATCTGATGGACATCAAGGTTCTGGGCATAGATTTGGGCAAGAACGTTTGCAGTCTCGCCGGGCTGGATGAAACGGGAGCGGTCGTGTTCCGCAAACGGCTCCAACGGCATCGGCTGCTGGACTTTCTTGACACGCTGCCGCCCTGCGTGGTTGCCATGGAGGCCTGCGGCGGGGCGCATCACATCGGGCGATTTTGTCTTGAGAAGGGACATGAGCCACGTTTGATGTCGCCGCTCTATGTCCGGCCATATGTGAAAGTCCACAAGAACGACGACCGTGATGCAGAGGCGATTGCCGAAGCCGCGACGCGCCCCACGAGGCATTGTTGCACAACTCTGCGCCGAAAGGATTCACCTCGCGAATCCGGTAGGTTAAGAGGCTGGTGTGAGCAAGCCCGACCCTGTCCGCTACCGCACGACGAACTGGAAGTCCTACAACGAAGCCCTGAAACGGCGTGGATCGCTGCTGATCTGGCTTGACAAGGACATGGAATGGCATGCCCCCAAGGCTGGGCGTCCGGGTCGGCCGCCGGTATTCTCCGATGCCGCGATCCAGTTCTGCCTGATGGTGAAAGTGCTGTTCGGCCTGCCGCTCCGACAATCGACAGGGATGGTGTCCAGCATTCTGCAGATGGCGGGGCTGGATTGGCCAGTTCCCGACTTCTCGACCCTGAGCCGCAGGCAAAAGACCATCACGGTCGGGATCTCGAGCCGCCGCGCGCCAGGCCCTCTGAACCTGTTGGTGGACAGCACCGGTATCAAGTTCCTCGGTGATGGCGAATGGCTGGCCCGCAAGCATGGCACCCATCGCAGACGTCAATACCGCAAGGTCCATCTTGCGATGGACACGGGCTCCGGAGACATCCTGGCCGTGGAGTTCACGTCAAGCCGCGAGGGCGACAGTCCTGTCCTGCCGGACCTCCTGGACCAGATCCCGCCGGATCAGGAGATCGGCACCGTGACGGGCGATGGCGCCTTCGACACCCGCCGCTGCCATACCGCGATCCTCGCGCGGGGAGGCACCGCCATTATCCCCATTCGCAAGAATGGTCGCTTCTGGAAGGAGAATTGCCCTGCGGCGTTGGCGCGCAATGACATCCTGCGCGCCACCCGGCTCCTTGGGCGAGCGATCTGGAAAAAATGGTCTGGCTATCATGCCCGAAGTCGCATCGAGGCGAAGATGCGTGGCCTCAAGTCCTTCGGAAAGAGGATCGCCTCAAGAGACCCCGACCGCCAGACCGCCGAAATCCACATCCGCATCGCCCTCATGAACCGCTTCTCGGCCCTCGGCAGGGCCGAGATCGAGGCTGTCGCCTGAAAAGTAACGGGAAAGGGGATCGTCAGCCCCAACGCTGATTTACGCAACAACGCCCACATCATTGCACGGTATCGTCTACCCAAATATCCTCACCATTCCCGGAGCCACAATCATGCACGCTACCACAAACGCATCCGCAACAAGGAACGGCACCACGGCGGCAAATATTCTCATAAGAGAAGCCTCCATTCCGGCAACACGCTTTACAACAAAAACATTCAAACCTATCGGCGGAGTTATCATTCCGATTTCAAGCAGTTTTACAACAAGGACGCCGAACCAGACCATGTCGATTCCCTCAGCCCTTAT
>JAGRMG010000192.1 GCA_020441385.1 Paracoccaceae bacterium | reverse complement strand
GCGCCCTTGCCGTCGACGATGCGGTGATCGTAGCTGAGCGCAAGGTACATCATCGGGCGGATCTCGATCTTGCCGGCCACGACCATCGGGCGGTCCTGGATCTTGTGCATGCCGAGGATGCCCGATTGCGGCGGGTTCAGGATCGGCGCCGACATCAGCGAGCCGTAGACGCCGCCGTTGGAGATGGTGAAGGTGCCGCCCTGCATTTCCTCCATCGTCAGCTTGCCGTCGCGGGCGCGGCGGCCCTTCTCGGCGATGGCCTTCTCGATCTCGGCGAAGGACATCGTGTCGGCGTCGCGAATGACCGGCACCACCAGGCCCTGGGGCGTGCCGGTGGCGATGCCCATGTGGACGAAGTTCTTGTAGACGATATCGGTGCCGTCGATCTCGGCGTTGACCTCGGGCACCTCGCGCAGGGCGTGGCAGCACGCCTTGGTGAAGAACGACATGAAGCCCATGCGCACGCCGTGCTTCTTCTCGAACGCCTCCTTGTAGGTGTTGCGGATCGCCATCACCTCGGTCATGTCGACCTCGTTGTAGGTGGTCAGGATCGCGGCGGTGTTCTGGGCGTCCTTGAGGCGGCGGGCGATGGTCTGGCGCAGGCGGGTCATCTTGACGCGTTCCTCGCGGCCTTCGTCCTCGGCCGGAACCGGGGCGCGCGGCGCCGGTCCGGGCGCCGGCTGCGAGGAGGCGCGCGCCTCGGGTGCCGGCTCGCTGCGTGCGGCGGCGGCTGCGGCGCGGGCCACGTCCTCCTTCATGATGCGCCCGTCGCGGCCGGTGCCCTTCACGCCGGAAGGGTCGATCCCGGCCTCGGCCATGGCCTTTTTCGCCGAAGGGGCATCCTCGACATCGCTGCGCGCGGGCCGGGCGGTGCCGCCGTCCGGTTCGGCTGTTTCGCCCTTCCCGCCGCCCGCGCCCGGCCGCAGGCCGGGTTCGACCGTGCCGTCGGCAGAGCCGCTGATGACGGCCAGCCGGGCGGAGGGTTCGACGGTGGTGCCTTCGGGCGCGACGATCTCGCACAGGACGCCGCCGACCGGGGCCGGCACCTCGACCGACACCTTGTCGGTTTCCAGTTCGCACAGCATCTCGTCCTGGGCGACGGCATCGCCGACCTTCTTGAACCATGTGGCGACGGTCGCCTCGGTCACGCTTTCGCCCAGGGTCGGCACGCGCACGTCCACGTTGCCGGCACCCGCGGTGCCGGCGGGGCTTGTCGCCGAGCCTGTGGCAGAGTCGGTGGCGGTGGCCGCGGCGGGTTCGGAGCCCGCCTGCGCCGGTTCGTCGCCCTGGGCGTCCGCCGTGCCCTCGCCTTCGGAGAGGACGGCCAGCAGCGCGTCGACGCCGACGGTTTCACCCTCCCTGGCGACGATCTCGGCCAGTTTGCCGGCGGCGGGGCTGGGCACCTCGACGGTCACCTTGTCGGTTTCGAGTTCGCACAGCATTTCATCGGCCGCGACGGCATCGCCGGGTTTCTTGAACCATGTGGCGACCGTGGCTTCGGTGACGGATTCGCCCAGCGTGGGAACGCGTATTTCGGTCGTCATCTCAATCCTTCCCTTCGATGGTCAGCGCGTCGTTGACGAGCGCCTCTTGTTGGGCCTTGTGCTGGCTGGCCAGGCCCGTGGCGGGCGAGGCCGAGGTGGCGCGCCCGGCATAGACGGGGCGTGGATGCGCGGCGCCGATCCGGCCCAGCACCCATTCGATATTGGGTTCGATGAAGCTCCAGGCGCCCTGGTTCTTGGGCTCTTCCTGGCACCAGACCATTTCGGCGCCCTTGAAACGGGTCAGTTCCTTGACCAGGCTCAGCGCCGGAAACGGGTAGAACTGTTCGACGCGCAGCAGGTAGATGTCGTCGAGCCCGCGCGCATCGCGTTCTTCCAGCAGGTCGTAATAGACCTTGCCCGAACACATCACCACGCGGCGGATGCGGTCGTCGGGTGCCAGTTCGGTTTCGGAATGGCCCTTTTCGGCGTCGTCCCACAGGACCCGGTGAAAGCTCGACCCGGTGGTGAAATCCTCGGCCGGGCTGACCGCGAGCTTGTGGCGCAGCAGCGATTTCGGGGTCATCAGGATCAGCGGCTTGCGGAACGAGCGGTGCAACTGCCGGCGCAGGATGTGGAAATAGTTGGCCGGCGTGGTGCAGTTGGCCACGATCCAGTTATCCTGTCCGCACATCTGCAAGAAGCGTTCGAGCCGGGCCGAGGAATGTTCGGGGCCCTGGCCCTCGTAGCCATGCGGCAGCAGGCAGACCAGCCCCGACATGCGCAGCCATTTCGCCTCGCCCGAGGAAATGAACTGATCGAACATGATCTGCGCGCCGTTGGCGAAATCGCCGAACTGCGCCTCCCACAGGGTCAGGGCGTTGGGTTCGGCCAGCGAATAGCCGTATTCGAAGCCCAGAACGGCGTATTCCGACAGCGCCGAATCGATCACGTCGTACTGCGCCTGACCCTCGCGGATGTTGTTGAGCGGGAAATAGCGGTCTTCGCTTTCCTGGCTGACAAAGGCGGAATGGCGCTGCGAGAAGGTGCCGCGGATCGCATCCTGACCGGCCAGCCGCACCGGATAGCCCTCGCACAGCAGCGAACCGAAGGCCAGCGCCTCGCCCGTGGCCCAGTCGAACCCGCGCCCGGTGCGCAACATCTCGGCCTTGGCCTCGAGGATGCGCCCGACCGTCCGGTGCAGGTCATAGCCCTCGGGCGCGGTGGTCAGGGCGGCGCCGATCTCGGCCAGGGTTTCCGGCGCGATGGCGGTCTCGCCGCGCACATATTCCTCGCCGCGGCTGTCCAGATGCTTCCAACGCCCGTCCAGCCAGTCGGCCTTGTTGGGGCGATAATCCTTGCCGGCCTCGAACTCCTCGTGCAGCCTGGCCTGGAAGGCGGCCTTCATGTCCTCGATCTCGCCCTCGGGGATCAGACCGTCGGCCACCAGCCGTTCGGTATAGAGGCTGAGCGTCGTCTTGTGGGTCTTGATCCGCTTGTACATGAGCGGGTTGGTGAACATCGGCTCGTCGCCCTCGTTATGGCCGAAGCGGCGATAGCAGAACATGTCGAGCACCACGTCCTTGTGGAACTTCTGGCGGAACTCGGTCGCCACCTTGGCGGCGTGCACCACCGCTTCGGGGTCGTCGCCGTTGACGTGAAAGATCGGCGCCTCGACCACCAGCGCGTTGTCGGTGGGGTAGGGCGATGAGCGCGAGAAATGCGGCGCCGTGGTGAACCCGATCTGGTTGTTCACCACGATATGCATGGTGCCGCCGGTGCGGTGGCCCTTGAGACCCGACAGCGCGAAGCATTCCGCCACGACGCCCTGGCCCGCGAAGGCGGCATCGCCATGCAGCAGCACCGGCATCACCGTGGAGCGGTCGGGGTCGCTGCGCTGGTCCTGCTTGGCGCGCACCTTGCCCAGCACCACCGGATTCACCGCCTCCAGATGGCTGGGGTTGGCGGTCAGGCTCAGGTGTACGGTGTTGCCGTCGAACTCGCGGTCCGAGGAGGCGCCGAGGTGGTATTTCACGTCGCCCGATCCGTCGACGTCTTCGGGCTTGAAGCTGCCGCCCTGGAATTCGTTGAAGATGGCGCGGTAGGGCTTGCCCATGACGTTGGCCAGCACGTTGAGCCGGCCCCGGTGCGGCATCCCGATGACGATGTCCTTCACACCCAGCGCGCCGCCGCGCTTGATGATCTGCTCCATCGCCGGGATCAGGCTTTCGCCGCCATCCAGCCCGAAGCGTTTGGTGCCCATGTACTTGACATGCAGGAACTTCTCGAAACCCTCGGCCTCGACCATCTTGTTGAGGATCGCCTTGCGCCCCTCGCGGGTAAAGGCGATCTCCTTGCCCAGCCCCTCGATGCGTTCCTTCAGCCAGGCCGATTGCTCGGGGTCGGAAATGTGCATGTATTGCAGCGCGAAGGTGCCGCAATAGGTGCGCTGGACGATGTCGAGGATCTGGCGCATCGTCGCCAGTTCCAGCCCCAGCACGTTGTCGATGAAGATCGGCCGGTCCATGTCGGATTCGGCAAATCCGTAGGTTTTCGGGTCGAGCTCGGGATGCGGGGTCTTGTCGCGCATGCCCAGCGGGTCGAGATCGGCGACCAGATGGCCGCGAATGCGGTAGGCGCGGATCAGCATAAGCGCGCGGATCGAATCCAGCACCGCACGCTTGATCTGCTCGTCGCTGACCTCGACGCCCCTGGCTTCGGCCTTGGCGACGATCTTGCGGGCCGCCGCGCCGGCCTCGGCCCTGGCCCCGGGGGCGGGCCATTCGCCGGTCAGCGCCGCGGTCAGTTCGTCGGCCGGCATCGGCGGCCAGTCGCTGCGCGCCCAGGACGGGCCCGCGGCCTCGGCCGTCACGTCGCCGCCATCGTCGCCCATCTGGCGGAAGAATTCGGCCCAGGCCTCGTCCACCGCCGACGGGTCGCTGGCGTAGCGCGCGTAGAGCTGTTCGAGGTATTCGGCGTTGTGCCCCTGCATGAACGAGGAGGCGCGGAACTGGTCGTTTGCGGGATGGTCGGTCATCGGTTTACCTCGCAGGTGTCGTTGCGGCCGGAAGCCGGGCAGGGGCGCCCGCGGCAGGATAGGCTGCATGTGGCTTTGACATAGCGGACCTCACTCGTATTTGTAGACCACCGACAGCCGCACGCCGTCGCCGCCGACCAGATCGCCGCGCGCCTCGTCGGGAACGCGCAGCCGTGCCAGGGCGGCCTGGACCTGGCGGATATGCGCCTCGGCGCGCAGCAGCGGCACGCTGACGGCGGCGAAGTAACGCTGCCGGTCGGGATCGACCGCGCCGGGCGGCAGGCCGGTTCCGACATAGTCGATTTCGGCCGCCGCCATCAGGCAGATGTTCTGGCCGCGCGAGCCGTTGGTCGACCATTCCAGGATCAGGCTGCGGTCGTCCCGGACCAGAAGCACATATGGGTCGGTGCGCAGATCGTGGGTTCTGTGGGCGCGGTTCAGGAATTCGCGCGCCTGCTGCGGCGACCGGAACCGGCCGATGCTGGTGCGCAGCGCCCAGTTGATCTCGGCCGTGGCGCTTGCCGCGCGGTCCCGCTCCGGCCCGTCCCCGGCCACCGTCCAGCCATCGGCCACGAAGGCCGCCGCCAGCCCGTCGAGATCGTGCTGCACCGAAAAGCACGGCGCGAGATCCTCGAACGGGCCGGCTGCCGCGGGCTGCCAGGCAAGGCCCAGGGCCAGCGCCAGGCCAAGCACCGGGATGCGGCGGTAGATGGGCGCGGGAGGGTTGCGGCGGACGGTCATGGCCGTGTCCGTCTATCCGATCGCTTCCAGCACCGCCTCGCCCAGCCCGGCGGGGCTTTCGGCGACGACGATGCCGGCCGATTTCATCGCCTCGATCTTGTCCTCGGCACCGCCCTTGCCGCCGGCGACGATGGCGCCGGCGTGGCCCATGCGCCGGCCCGGCGGCGCGGTGCGTCCGGCGATGAACCCCGCCACCGGCTTCCAGCGGCCGCGCTTCTTCTCGTCGGCCAAAAACTGGGCGGCCTCTTCCTCGGCCGACCCGCCGATCTCGCCGATCATGATGATGCTTGTCGTCTCGTCATCGGCCAGGAACCATTCCAGCACGTCGATATGCTCGGTCCCCTTGATCGGATCGCCGCCGATGCCGATGCAGGTGGACTGGCCCAGCCCGACATCGGTGGTCTGCTTGACCGCCTCGTAGGTCAGCGTGCCCGAGCGCGAAACCACGCCGCAGGAGCCGCGCTTGTGGATATGGCCGGGCATGATGCCGATCTTGCAGGCATCCGGCGTGATCACGCCGGGGCAGTTGGGCCCGATCAGCCGGCTGGCGGAGCCTTCCAGCGCACGTTTCACCCGCATCATGTCAAGCACCGGGATGCCCTCGGTGATGCACACGATCACCTCCATCCGCGCGTCGATCGCCTCCATGATCGAATCGGCGGCGAAGGGCGGGGGTACATAGATCACCGTGGCGTTGGCGCCGGTCGCGGCACGCGCCTCGTGGACCGAGTTGAATACCGGCAGGTCGAGATGGCTCTGCCCGCCCTTGCCCGGCGTCACGCCGCCGACCATCTTCGTGCCGTAGGCGATGGCCTGTTCGGTGTGAAACGTCCCCTGGGAGCCGGTCAGGCCCTGGCAGATGACTTTGGTGTTTTCGTCGATGAGGACTGCCATTCGCGGCGATCTCCTTTGTCGGTTGCATCGGATGGGCGGTCTTGCCCGTCGGTTATCTGCGGCGGGACAGTCATCCCTTGCGCGAATCCTCGTTTCCCGGCCATGTCATGCCCAACCCATATCGCGAATGCGCGCTGCCTTCGATCTGGCGCAGCGTGAACACGACCCGGCCGTCGGGCGCCGGAAGCAGCCAGGCGTCCTCCACGTTGCGCCCGACACGCTGCGGGGGGACAGGGCGCGCCGCGGGGAACCTCTCGGCCACCGCGCGCCGGGCGCGTTCGGTCTGGCCGGTGCGCGACTCGGCGGCCACCATGCAGCCGCTGTCGGAAACCAGCACGGCCGGACGGCGGTCATCGACCAGATAGGTGCGCGGCCGGCCGGCCTGCGCCGGCATCGGGACATAGCCGGCCCTGCGCAAGGGAGCATCCAGCGCGGCCGCCGAGCCCGGCCCGTCGAGACAGTACCGTTCGAAACTGCGCACCAGGGCGCCGGGGCTCGACTTGGGAACGACGTTCCAGGGGTACATGTTGGCGATCTCGAGCCGGTCGGGCGTATTGGCGACGCTGCACGCGGCGAGCGGTATTGCGACGAGAATTGCCGCGACCGCGGGCCCGAAGACTATCCGCCCGGCGGGCACCGCCGGGCTGCGCCGACCCGCCCCCCCGGGGCGGCGCATCTGCGCCTCCCCGCGGGTCGGCGCGGCCCTTTGCGCCATCGGTCTCGGTTTCGGCAACCCGTTCATATTCTGCTCCGGGACTTTCCGGTTCTCCGGTGGCAAGCCACCGGAACGGCGCTCACCCCTTCACCGCCTTGACGATCTTCTGCGCGCCGTCCTTGAGGTTGTCGGCGGCGATCACGTCGAGGCCGGAAGTGTTGATGATCTCCTTGCCCTTCTCGACATTGGTGCCTTCCAGCCGCACCACCAGCGGCACCTTGAGGCCGACCTCTTTCACCGCCGCGACCACGCCTTCGGCGATCACGTCGCAGCGCATGATGCCGCCGAAGATGTTGACAAGAATGCCTTTGACCTGCGGGTCCGAGGTGATGATCTTGAACGCCTCGGTCACTTTCTCCTTGGTGGCGCCGCCGCCCACGTCGAGAAAGTTCGCCGGTTCGGCGCCGTAAAGCTTGATGATGTCCATGGTCGCCATCGCCAGTCCGGCGCCGTTCACCATGCAGCCGATCTCGCCATCCAGCGCGATGTAGTTCAGGTCGTACTTGGAGGCTTCCAGTTCCTTGGGGTCTTCCTCGGTCTCGTCGCGCAGCTCGGCGATCTCGTGCTGGCGGAACATGGCGTTGCTGTCGAACCCCATCTTGGCATCGAGACATTTCAGGTCGCCCGAATCGGTGACGATCAGCGGGTTGATTTCCAGCATCTCCATGTCGCGTTCCAGGAACATCCTGTAAAGCAGCCCCATCAGCGCCACGCATTGCTTGACCTGCTTGCCTTCCAGTTCCAGCGCGAAGGCGATGCGCCGGCCGTGGAACGGCTGGTAGCCGGTGGCCGGATCGACCGCAAAGCTGAGGATCTTCTCGGGCGTCCTGGCCGCCACCTCCTCGATGTCCATGCCGCCCTCGGTCGAGCAGACGTAGGACACGCGCGACGATCCGCGATCGACCAGCAGCGCCAGGTAGAGTTCGCGCTCGATCCCCGATCCGTCCTCGATGTAGATGCGGTTGACGCGCTTGCCCGCCGGGCCGGTCTGATGCGTGACCAGCGTGCGCCCCAGCATCCGCTTGGCCTCGGCCTCCGCCTCCTCGACCGACCTGGCCAGTCGCACGCCGCCCTTTTCGCCGGCGTCGGCCTCCTTGAAGCTGCCCTTGCCGCGCCCGCCGGCATGGATCTGGGCCTTGACCACCCACAGCGGCCCGTCCAGCGCCCCGGCGGCAGTCTTGGCGTCTTCGGCGCGCAGCACGATGCGCCCGTCGCTGACCGGCGCCCCGTAGCTGCGAAGGAGAGCCTTGGCCTGGTATTCGTGGATGTTCATGAAATGCTGTCCCGTCTGGCTGCGATTGCTGCGGGGTATACCCATGTATGCCCGGCGCAGTTAAGCGTTATTTTCGCCGAACCGGGCTTTGGCGGGGAATTCGAACAAATGTGATCACACGGTTTCGGGTGTGATCACATATGCCCGGCGACCGGTCGCAAACCGATTCGCCAAACCCCTGCGGTTCAGTTCAGCCAGACCGCGAACAGCGCCGCATCGCCGCGCGCAAGTTCCTGCAACCGCCACCAGTTCTGCGACCCGATGCGCGTGCCGCTTTCCATGTAGGGCAGCAGCCCGGCGCCGTGGATCCACTCGGCCGGATCGACCGGCACGGGGTCTTCCAGCAGGCGCCTGAGGTTGATGCCCGCGCCCTTCTGCAAGCGCCAGAACGGGATCAGCTTGCGCCCCTCGAGGAGATCCTCGGCATCCGACAGCACCGCCTGCCAGACCTCGCCGGTCTCGGGCGGCACCGGCATGCCCAGCGCCGAAACCTGGCGCGGGTTCGGGATCCATTCGGCGAAATTGTCGGTTTCGCGCGCCACGCGGTCCCAGAACAGCCGGTTCTGCGCCACCATCTGCAACAGATGCGCGCGCGCCGACCGGGTGTGCGCCGAATCGGGCTGCTGGTGCAGCGAGAACAGGATCATCGCGGCGATGTCGATCTCGGTGCCCATGGTCATCTTGTAGGCGTTGGCGTACCCGGTTCCCTGGCCGATCGCGTCCATCGCCTCGCCGGCGGCCAGCACCCGCGCGATCTGGGGGGCGGGGTCGAAGGCCAGCACCAGATCGCCAACTGCCGAAAGCAGGTGTGTATAGGCCGCAAGCCAGGCGGCATCGGCGGTATCGAACCGGATGGTCGGGGCGGCGGCGCCCGGGGGCGTGCGCAGGCGCAAGGTGGTGCCGACCACGCGCATCAGGTCTTCCTCGGGCGTGCGCCTGCCGTCCATGTCGATATCGAACCAGATGTCGCCGAGCGAGAGCACCACGCCGGCCGCGTCGTCGTCGCCGATCAGTTCCAGCGGCGCGCGGGCCGCCGTCATGTCCTCGACCAGGGCCTGGAACAGGCCGTTCACCAGGTCGGGGCGGAACGGTTCGGGCTGCCGGTTGGGCGGCACCGGCAGGCGCAGCACGGGCAGAAAGCCGCCGGTGCGGGCCATGCCGTGGCGCCAGCGGGTCTGAAGCGAGGTCTCGATCGCGCGCAGGAACAGCACGCCCCCCAGCGCCAGCCGGTCGCTGGGCGTGGCGGCGTCGCGCAGGTGGTCGGCGGTCGCGGCAAGGCCGGTTTCGCCGATGCGGGCGGAAATGCCGGGGGCGTCCTGCGCGGTGGCGGCGGTGGCCGTCAGGGCGAGGGCGGCGAGAAATGAACGCAACATGGCGCCAGTCTAGCGGCTGCGCCGGTGCGGACAACGAAAAACCGCGCGCCGGTTGTCCCGGCGCGCGGCCCTGTCCCTCGGTCCCGCCGGCTTCAGGCCAGCGTGTTGTCTATGCCCTTGCAGGCCTCGACCAGGCCCTTGACGGCCTTGACAGAGTTGTCGAACATCGCCTGTTCGTCCTTGTCCATCTTGATGTCGACGATGCGTTCGACGCCGCCCGCCCCGATCACGGTGGGCACGCCGACATAGATTCCCTTCAGGCCCAGCGCGCCATCGACCCAGGCCGCGCAGGGCAGCAGGCGCTTTTGATCCTTCAGGAAGGCTTCGGCCATCTCGATGGCGCTGGTGGCGGGCGCATAGAAGGCGCTGCCGGTCTTCAGCAGGCCGACGATCTCGGCGCCGCCGTCGCGGGTGCGCTGGACGATGCCGTCCAGCTTCTCCTGGCTGGTCCAGCCCATCTTCACCAGATCGGGCAGCGGGATGCCGCCAACGGTGGAATAGCGCACGAGCGGCACCATGGTATCGCCATGCCCGCCGAGAACGAAGGCGGTGACGTCCTTCATCGACACCCCGAATTCCAGGCTCAGGAAATGGCGGAACCGGGCGCTGTCCAGCACGCCGGCCATGCCGCAGACCATGTTGTGGGGCAGGCCGGAAAACTCGCGCAGCGCCCAGACCATCGCGTCCAGCGGGTTGGTGATGCAGATCACGAAGGCGCCGGGGGCGTGGTCGCGGATGCCTTCGCCGACCGATTTCATGACCTTGAGGTTGATGCCCAGAAGGTCGTCGCGGCTCATCCCCGGCTTGCGCGGCACGCCGGCGGTGACGATGCAGACATCGGCGCCGGCGATATCCTCGTAGGACTGGGTGCCGCGCAGCGCCGCGTCGAACCCTTCGGCCGGGCCGCTCTGGGCGATATCCAGCGCCTTGCCCTCGGGAACGCCCTCGGCAATGTCGAACAGAACCACGTCGCCAAGCTCTTTCAGCGCGGCGAGGTGGGCGAGCGTGCCGCCGATCTGACCTGCGCCGATCAGCGCGATCTTGGGTCTTGCCATTTCAATATTCTCCGCTCCGGTTGGTTTTGCCGGTTGCCTAGTGCGTTATGCGGTGCCGTGCAAGGGCGGCGCGCTGCGGCAGGGCGGCGCGGCGGCCCTGTTCGCGCCTGCGCACCTGCGCTAAATCGGTTGCGCGCAAACGGGTTAGGCGGTCGGATCATGCTGGAACTGAACTGGGTGTTTTTCGCCGTCGCCGCGCCGGCGGTGCTGTTTGCCGGCATATCCAAGGGCGGCTTCGGTTCGGGCGCGGCCTTTGCCTCGGCGACGATTCTGGCGCTGCTGATCGAACCCGGGCTGGCGCTCGGGGTCATGCTGCCGCTGCTGATGCTTATCGACGTCGCCACGCTGCGGCCCTACTGGCGCAAGTGGAGCTGGCCGGACGCCCGCGTGATGATGCTGGGCGGGGTTCCGGGGGTGGCGCTGGGGGTGGTGGTCTACCGGCTTGTCGATGCCGATGCGATGCGGGTGCTGATCGGCGCGATCGCGGTTGGCTTCGTGATCTGGCACCTGTCGCAGCGGGGCGGGCTGATCCGGCCGTTTCGCCGCCGGCTGCCGGGCGGGGCCGGGATGGCGGCCGGCGCGGTGGCCGGGTTCACCAGTTTCGTCAGCCATGCCGGCGGGCCGCCGGCGGCGGTCTATCTTCTGTC
>JAGRMG010000191.1 GCA_020441385.1 Paracoccaceae bacterium | reverse complement strand
GTGTTGCAAGCCGCCATGCGCGAGGGGCTGAACCTGCGCCGGGTGGGCGATACAAGGGTCGGGATCACGCTGGACGAGCTGACCCGGCCCGCGACCATCGAGGCGGTGTGGCGTGCCTTCGGCATCATCCTTGAGGATACCGACTATTCGCCCTTGTACCGGCTGCCCGATCCGCTGCTGCGGACTTCCCGGTTCCTGACCCATCCGATATTCCACATGAACCGCGCCGAAACCGAGATGATGCGCTATATGCGCCGTCTGGCGGATCGCGACCTGGCGCTGGACAGGGCGATGATCCCGCTGGGGTCCTGCACCATGAAACTCAACGCGGCGGCCGAGATGATGCCGGTGTCCTGGGCCGAGTTTTCGCAGATCCACCCCTATGCACCCGCCGATCAGGCCGAGGGATATGCCGAACTGATCGGCGATCTCGGCGCCAAGCTGTGCGAGATCACCGGCTATGACGCGATTTCGATGCAGCCCAATTCCGGGGCGCAGGGCGAATATGCCGGCCTGCTGACCATTGCCGCCTGGCACCGGGCGCAGGGGCAGGGGCATCGCAACATCTGCCTGATCCCCAACAGCGCGCACGGCACCAACCCTGCCAGCGCGCAGATGGCGGGATGGAAGGTGGTGCCGGTGAAGACGGCGGAAAACGGCGATATCGACATCGACGACTTCCGCGCCAAGGCCGAGAAACATGGCGCCGATCTAGCCGGCTGCATGATCACCTATCCCAGCACGCATGGCGTGTTCGAGGAAACCGTGCGCGAGATCTGCGACATCACGCACCAACACGGCGGCCAGGTCTATATCGACGGCGCCAATCTGAACGCCATGGTGGGCCTGTCCCGGCCCGGCGATCTTGGCGGTGACGTCAGCCACCTGAACCTGCACAAGACCTTCGCCATTCCCCATGGCGGCGGCGGGCCGGGCATGGGGCCGATCGGGGTCAGGGCGCACCTGGTGGCGCATCTGCCCGGCCACCCCGCCACCGGAGGCGGCGAGGGCCCGGTTTCGGCGGCGCCATACGGATCGGCCTCGATCCTGCCGGTCAGCTGGGCCTATTGCCTGCTGATGGGCGGGGCCGGGCTGACCCAGGCGACACGGGTGGCGATCCTGAACGCCAACTACGTTGCGCAGCGGCTGGAAGGAGCCTACGAGGTGCTCTATCGCGGCCGCAAGGGCCGGGTTGCGCATGAGTGCATTATCGATACCCGCCCCTTTGCCGAGAGTGCCAACGTGACGGTGGACGACATCGCCAAGCGACTGATGGATTGCGGCTTCCACGCGCCCACGATGAGCTGGCCGGTGGCCGGCACGCTGATGATCGAACCGACCGAAAGCGAGACCAAGGCCGAACTGGACCGGTTCTGCGACGCCATGCTGGCGATCCGCGAGGAGATTCGCGCCATCGAGGAGGGGCGTATGGACGCCGCGAACAATCCGCTCAAGAACGCGCCGCACACGATGGAGGATCTGGTGCGCGAATGGGACCGGCCCTATTCCCGCGAACAGGGCTGTTTCCCGCCCGGTGCCTTCCGGGTGGACAAGTACTGGCCGCCGGTAAACCGGGTCGACAACGTCTATGGCGACCGGCACCTGGTCTGTTCCTGCCCGCCGATGGAGGATTATTCGGCGGCCGCGCAATAGAAGGGGGCGCTGCCCCCGTCGCGCCTTGCGCGACTCCCCCGGAGTATTTGCGACCAGAAAGAAGCCAGTGTTTCGAACCGGCTTCTTTCTGGTCGGAAATACTCGCGCCGCAGGCATCGCGCGCAGCGCGATTTCCTGTACCGGTGGTCGCCGGCGCGTTCGTTGCGTGTGACGCTGGGTCACGGAACTTGGCCGTTGCGTGACCGGAGCAGCCGTGGTCCGATCCGGCGCGATGCCCGAAGCTCCAACGGAGGACCGAGGATGGACATGTATTTCGGAATGAAGCCGCAGAACCGCAAGCTGCTCGCCCGGGTGGCGGAGATGATCCGGGACGAGATCATGCCGCTGGAGGAGGAATACCAGGCCGAGATCGCCAAGGGCGACCGCTGGCAGTACACCGAACGCCAGGCCGAAATCCTCGAAGGACTGAAGGCGAAGGCCAGGGCGCAGGGCCTGTGGAACTTCTGGCTCACCGACAGTGATCGCGGCTTCGGTCTGACGACGGTGGAATATGCCTGTTTCGCCGAAGAGATGGGCAAGACGCCGCTGGCCGCGGAAGTGTTCAACTGTTCGGCGCCCGACACCGGTAACATGGAGGTGTTCGAACGCTATGGCAGCCAGGCGCAGAAGGACAGGTGGCTGACGCCGCTGCTGGAGGGACGGATCCGGTCGGCCTATCTGATGACCGAACCGGACGAGGCCAGTTCGGATGCCACCAACATCTCGATGCCCTGCCTGCGCGATGGCGACGACTATGTGATGAACGGCGAGAAGTGGTGGGCCAGCGGCGCCGGCGATCCGCGCTGCAAGGTCTATGTCGTCATGGTCAAGACCGGCGGCGACGATCTGCCCAGGCACAGGCGCCAGTCGATGATCGTGGTGCCCGCCGACAGCCCCGGCATCGAGGTGATCCGCCCGATGGAGGTCTACGGCCACGACGACGCGCCCCACGGGCACATGCATATCCGGTTCACCGACGTGCGGGTTCCGGCCGAGAACATCCTGCTGGGCGAGGGGCGCGGCTTCGAGATCGCGCAGGGGCGGCTCGGGCCGGGGCGCATTCACCACTGCATGCGGGCCATCGGTCAGGCCGAGGCGGCGCTAGAACAGATGTGCCGGCGCGCGCTTGCCCGCGAGGCGTTCGGCAAGAAGCTGGCGCAGCTGGGCGCCAACTACGACATCATCGCCGAATGCCGGATGGAGATCGAGATGGCGCGCCTGCTGTGTCTGAAGGCGGCGCATTACATGGATCAGGGCGATGCGCGCGCCGCCGCGCCGTGGATTCACCAGATCAAGGTGGTGGCGCCCCGGGTGGCGCTGAAGGTGATCGACGAGGCGGTGCAGATGTTCGGCGGTCAGGGGATCAGCCAGGACACGCCGCTGGCGCAGGCCTGGACGCATGTGCGCACCCTGCGGCTGGCCGACGGGCCGGACGCGGTGCACCGCCGCCAGGTGGCGCGGACCGAATTGCGCAAATACACCCAGGAGAAGGTCTGAGCCCGCGCGCCGATGGAGCATGTGGCGCCATATTTCACGCAAGGCCCGGACGGGATGTTCGTCGGCAACGATCCCGCGCGCGGGCCCTGGGCGGCGGATCACTGCCATGCCGGCCCGGTGAGCGGCCTGAT
>JAGRMG010000190.1 GCA_020441385.1 Paracoccaceae bacterium | reverse complement strand
GGCTTCGGCGCCGACCTCGGCGCCGAGAAATTCTTCGACATCAAGTGCCGCAAGGCGGGCCTGAAACCGGCGGCCGCCGTGATCGTGGCCACCGTGCGCGCAATGAAGATGAACGGCGGTGTGGCCAAGGCCGATCTTGGCCCCGAGAACGTCGACGCGGTGCGCGCCGGCTGCCCGAACCTGGGCCGTCACATCGAGAACGTGAAAAGCTTCGGCGTGCCGGTGGTGGTGGCGATCAACCATTTCGTCACCGACACCGACGCCGAGATGCAGGCGGTGATGGATTATGTCGCGGCGCATGGGTCGGAGGCGATCCTGTGCAAGCACTGGGCCGACGGCTCGGCGGGGGTGGTCGAGCTTGCCACCCGCGTGGCCGAGATCGCGGATGCGGGCAGGGCCAATTTCGCGCCGCTCTATGACGACGACATGGGGCTGTTCGAGAAGATCGAGACCATCGCCAAGCGCATCTACCGCGCCGACGAGGTGCTGGCCGACAAGAAGATCCGCGACCAGCTCAGGCAGTGGGAGGCCGCCGGCTATGGCAACCTCCCGGTCTGCATGGCCAAGACGCAGTATTCGTTCTCGACCGACCCGAACCTGCGCGGCGCGCCCACGGGGCATTCGGTGCCGGTACGCGAGGTGCGCCTTTCGGCGGGCGCCGGTTTCGTGGTGGTGATCTGCGGCGAGATCATGACCATGCCCGGCCTGCCGCGCCGGCCGGCGGCCGAGACGATCATGCTGAACCAAGCGGGCGCGGTCGAGGGGTTGTTCTGAAACGCGTCGCTTAGAATGGAATGCACCTGCCGGGCACGGGCCGGCCCGTGCCCGGCAGGTGAACGATGCGATCCGCTCGGGCGCGACACGCCCCGGTGCGGCGGCGGGGTGAACCCTCACCCGGTGGCGGACATGTCGGGCGGGTTTGCGCCCACCGTTGGGAAAGGAAGGCCAATGACGGCAGAGATCATCGACGGCAAGAGCATTGCCGGGGAAGTGCGCGGCCAGGTGGCCCGCGAAGTGGCGCGGCTCAAGGCCGAACATGGCCTGACGCCCGGTCTGGCGGTGGTGCTGGTGGGCGAGGATCCGGCCAGCCAGGTCTATGTCCGCTCGAAGGGGCAGCAGACCGTCGAGGTCGGCATGAACTCGTTCGAACACAAGCTTGACGCGGGCGTCTCCAGCGAAGAGCTCTATGCGCTGATCGACCGGCTGAACGCGGATCCGGCCGTGCATGGCATTCTGGTTCAGTTCCCGGTCCCAGACCATCTGAGCGAGACCGAGATCGTGTCGCGCATCGACCCGGCCAAGGATGTCGATGGCCTGCATGTCGAAAACGCGGGCCTGCTGGCCACCGGCCAGAAGGCGATGGTATCGTGTACCCCCCTGGGCTGCCTGATGATGCTGCGCCGGCAGCTTGGATCGCTGTCGGGGCTGAATGCGGTGGTGATCGGGCGCTCGAATCTGGTCGGAAAGCCGATGGCGCAACTGCTGCTGGGCGAAAGCTGCACCGTGACGATCGCCCATTCGCGCACGAGGGACTTGCCGGGCGTGGTGCGGCGTGCCGATATAGTGATCGCCGCGGTCGGCCGGCCGCAGATGGTGCCCGGCGACTGGATCAAGCCCGGTGCGACGGTGATAGATGTCGGTATCAACCGCATCGCGGCGCCGGAAAGGGGCGACGGCAAGACCCGCCTGGTGGGCGATGTGGATTTCGAAAGCGCCGCCAGGGTCGCGGGGGCGATCACGCCGGTACCCGGCGGAGTCGGCCCCATGACCATTGCCTGCCTGCTGGCCAACACGCTGACCGCGTGCTGCCGCGCCAACGGTCTGGACGAACCCGAAGGGCTGACCGTCTGAGCGGGCGCGCAAGCCGGGTTCAGCGCGGCATCGGCAGGACATGCGGCTGCGCGCCGGTAAGGATCGCCACGGCCTCGGCGCGCATCAGCCCCGACAGTGCCGCGTCATGGCTGCGCAATCCGCCGGTATAGGTGCCATAGGCGGGCAGGATCACGCGATCGCGGTCGACAAGGAAGGCGGGGCGCGTCAGGCTGCGCCTGTGGGCGCGCACCGTCACCTTGGGGTGATAATGGCCCGAGATCTCGCCGCTGGCCCCGGTGCGGGCGATGTGGCGGAAGGTCAGCGGCGGCAGCGGCAGTTCGGCCAGGTGCGTGCCGCCCATCTCGACCGGGCCGGGATCGTGGTTGCCCTCGATCCAGACCCAGCGCCGCCCGGCCTGAAGCCGCGCGATCCACAGCCGTTCCGCTTCGGGCAGGGCCTGCGCGGCGCCCAGATCGTCGAAACTGTCGCCCAGCGAAACCACGATCCGCGCCGCCGTCCGGGCCAGATCGGCGGCCAGCCGGTTCAGCGTGTCGCGCGTATCGTAGGGCGGCAGCACCGCGCCCCCCTTGCGTGCGATGCGTTCCGATTTGCCCAGATGCAGGTCGGAAACGCACAGCAGCGACCGGTCGGGCCACCACAATGCCCCCGATCCCAGCGCGACCAGCCGGGTGCCGGCAAGGGTGAAACCATGCCCGTTCATGGCCTCGTGGTTGCCGATCGTCGCCGCGATTGCAAGGCGTATCAGGCCGCGCCCGTCTTGGCGAGTCCGGCGGCGCGCATCAGCCGGTCGGTCTCTTGTGCCAGCAGCCTTTCCTCGGCCGCGCCGGCAACGGGCACCTTGCCGACCTCAAGGAACAGCGGGGCCGCCAGCGGCGTTACCCGGCCCGGTCGGACATGGTCGATCCGGTTGCCGACGCGGGCGAGCAGTTCCTCGATGCGGCCGAAATCCACCAGACCACGGCGCGCTTCCTCGCGCGTGATTTGCAGCATCAGATGGTCGGGGTCGTACTTGACTAGCGTGTCATAGAGGATGTCGGACGAAAACGTCGCCTGCCGTCCGCTCTTGCGCTGCCCGGGCAGGTTGCGCTCGATCAGCCCGGCGATGGTTGCACTTGCGCGGAACGTGCGTTTCATCACGGCATTGCCCGCCAGCCAGCCCTCGAGCCCGGCGCGCAGCGCCGCCGGTTCGAGCAGCGGCGCGGGGTCGTCCAGGCGGTCAAGCCCCCAGATCAGCGTGGCGTAATCGGTGGCGACGAACCCCAGCGGGTGCAGCCCCATCTCCTCGAGCCGCCCGGTCAGCAGCAGCCCCAGGGTCTGCTGCGCGTTGCGCCCGGCAAAGCCGTAGAGGCAGACATGTTCGCGGCCTTCGTGGGCAAAGCTCTCGACAAGCAACCGCCCCTTTTGCGGCAGTTGCGAGACCTCGGCTTGCAGCGCCAGCCAGCTGGCGGTGTGGCGGGGCAGTTGCGGCCAGGGCGGCTGCGCGAAGATGTCCAGCATGCGGGCGCAAAGCTGGGTCGACGTGGCGAACTTGGTGCCCATGAAGGTGGCGATGCGCGGTTTGCGGCCCGGATCGCGGCTGACCTCGACGGTCATCTCACGCAGCGATTCATAGCGCACGACCTGGCCGCCGATCAGGAAGGTGTCGCCGGGGCTGAGCGCGGCGGCAAAGCCTTCCTCGATCTCGCCCAGGGGCCTGCCGCCGCGCCCGCGCATCCTTACCTTGAGCGTGTCGGTATCCTGGATCGTGCCGATGTTCATGCGGATGCGCCGGGCGCTGCGCGGGTCGCGCAGCTGCCATCTGCCGTCCGCCCGCCGCATCAGACGCTGCCAGCGGTCATAGCGGCGCAGCGCATACCCCCCAGTGGCGCAGAAATCGAGGCAGTCGTCGAATTCGTTGCGCGTGAGGCCCGAATAGGGGCCGGCGGTCGTGACTTCATCAAACAGTGCGTCGGCCGCAAACGGTCCCGAACAGGCGGCGATCAGGATATGCTGGCACAGGACATCGCGCGGGCCGGGGCCGCGCGGCTCACCGTCGAGCGCGCGCTCGCGCACCGCCTCGAGCGCGGCGACGCATTCCACCACCTCGAATCGGTTGGCCGGCACCAGCAGCGCCCTGGAGGGCGCGTCATAGCGGTGATTGGCCCGCCCGATCCGCTGAACCAGGCGCTTGACGTTTCTGGGCGCCCCGATCTGGATGATCAGATCGACATCGCCCCAGTCGATGCCCAGATCCAGCGTGCCGGTGCAGACGATGGCGCGCAACTCGCCCCGTGCCATGGCGGCCTCGACCCGCTTGCGCTGCTCCCGGTCGAGCGAGCCGTGGTGGATGGCGATGGGCAGCGCGTCATCATTGGCCAGCCAGAGCCTGTGAAAGAAGATCTCGGCCTGGGCGCGGGTGTTGTGAAAGATCAGCGTGGTGCGGTGCTCTTTCACCTGCGCCAGCACCGCGGGGATCGCGTAGGCCGCCCCGCCACCCGACCAGGGCGGCAGGGCATCGCATTCCAGCATCCCTATGTCGGGGTCGGGGCCGGGATCGGCCAGCAGGATGGCGCAGGGGTCGGGATGGCGGGCCAGCAGCCGGGCGATGGCGGCAGGGTCTTCGACCGTGGCCGACAGGCCGACGCGTTTCAGACCGGGCCGAAGCGCTTGCAGCCGTGCCAGCGCCAGCATCAGCTGATCGCCGCGCCTGCTTTCGGCCAGCGCGTGTATCTCGTCCACCACCACCCGTTGCAGGCCGGCGAAGATGCGCGGCGCATCCTCGTGGGAAATCAGCAGCGCGAGGCTTTCGGGCGTGGTCAGCAGGATATGCGGCGGGTCGGCCCGCTGGCGGCGCTTGCGTGTGGCGGGGGTGTCGCCGGTGCGGTCCTCGACGAGGATCGGCAGGCCCATTTCCTCGACGGGAGCGCGCAGGTTGCGCTTGATATCTGCCGTGAGCGCCTTGAGCGGGGACACATAAAGCGTGTGCAGACCGGGCGGCGGATCGGTTGCCAGTTCCGCCAGGCTTGGCAGGAACCCGGCCAGCGTCTTGCCCCCGCCGGTGGGCGCGATCAGCAGCGTGGACGGTTCATCGGCGCGGTCCAGCATGGCGCGCTGATGCGCATGAAGCGTCCAGCCACGGGCGGCGAACCAGTCGTGAAAGCCTTGGGGCAGGGTGGTCATGGCGACACATCTATGCCGGCCGGCGGTGCCGGCCAAGGGGGCAGGTCTGCCCGCGCGCCGCGCAGGTTATTTCACGATGGTTTCGTCCTTGACGAACATGTTGGCCCAGGCCCTGTCGATCAGGTCGGGCGACATCTGATAGGGGATGCCCTCGAATTCGCAGATCGCGATCATCTGGTCGATCAGGAAGATCGGCTGATAATTGGCGTAGACATTGTTGATGGTCGGGTATTTAACCTTGAGCAGATGCACCAGCGCCGCCTCGTCCAGCGGCATGCCGCGCTTGCGCGCCATCATCGCGAAGATCTTCAGATAGTCTTCCTGATTCGGCCCGTCGATCTTGATCTTGAAGAAGATCCGGCGCAGCGCCGCCTGGTCGAAGATCTCGTTGGGGTGGAAGTTGGTCGAGAAGATCACCAGCGTATCGAAGGGCACCTCGAACTTCTCGCCCGATTGCAGCCCGAGGATGTCCTTGTTTTCCTCCAGCGGCACGATCCAGCGGTTCACAAGGCTTTGCGGCGGTTCCTCCTGGCGGCCCAGATCGTCGACGATGAAGATCCCGCCGGTCGATTTCAGTTGCAGCGGCGCCTGATAGGTGCGCGCCGTCGGGTTGTAGACCAGATCGAGCATTTTCAGCGACAACTCGCCGCCGGTGATCACGGTGGGGCGTTCGCACAGCACATATCGGCTGTCGAAACGGTGGCCGCGGCGCAGCTTGGTCGGGTCGTCCTGCGCCAGTTCGACCGCATTGTGCACGATCGGGTCGTAGACCGTGATGACCTGTCCGGAATATTCGATGGCAAGGGGCACATAGATGCGATCGCCCAGCGCGTCGCGGATGCCGTTCGAAATCGAGGACTTGCCGTTGCCCGGCGGCCCGTACATCAGGATCGAGCGGCCGGCGCTGACGGCGGGGCCGAGATGATCCAGCAGGCGTTCGGGCAGGATCAGGTGGCCCATCGCGGCGACAAGCTGTTCGCGCGACACCTGGATGTTGCGGATCGACTGCCGTGCGACCTGTTCGCGATAGACCTCGAGCGGCACCGGCATGGCGCCGAAATATTCCGACTGTGCCAATGCGTCCAGCGCGCGCGACTTGCCGGCATCGGTCAACTCGTAACCCATCTCGTTGCCGGCATTGGCATTGAGCGTTCCGGTGGCCTGCAACAGTTTCTGCCCGCGCGCCAGATCGACCAGTTCCTGCGTGACCGGGATCGGCAGGCACAGCGCGGCGGCGATTTCGCTGACCATGTTGACGTTCTTGCGGAAGATGGTCTTCAGCAGGATGTCGCGCATCATGACGATCGGCAGATGCATCTCGCTCATGCGCTTGGGGGCCGGCGGTGCCATCACGGTGGTTGTCTGCATGTTCATCGGTCGGGCCTGTCGATTGCCGGCCCCGGTCGTTTGCCGGGCCGGGCTGCTGCGTGTTGCGCCCGCATTTGCGGGCGGGCGTTTGCGGGCGCAGGATGGCTTGGCAATATGGCAGCATCAGGGCGAGGTTGCGCCGCACGAAAGGGGAAACGGCCGCTCACTTGCCGTAGATGGCGCCGAGGATCAGATAGATCGCCAGGGTTCCGCCCAGCGACAGGCCCATGGGAAACTTCCAGCCCATGTCCCAGCTTTTCCAGCCCGGCGCGATGCGGCGCATGGGGCTGTGCTTGGCCAGGCGGTGGGTAACGAAGGCGGCCAGCAGGTTGGCGG
>JAGRMG010000189.1 GCA_020441385.1 Paracoccaceae bacterium | reverse complement strand
GGGGGCGAACAGACCCTGACCGCGCTGGCGCTGATCTTTGCGGTGTTCCTGGCCAACCCGGCGCCGATCTGCGTGCTCGACGAGGTCGACGCGCCGCTGGACGATGCCAACGTCACCCGGTTCTGCGACCTTCTGGACGAGATGTGCCGCCGCACCGACACGCGGTTCCTGATCATCACCCATCACGCCGTGACGATGAGCCGGATGGACCGGCTGTTCGGCGTCACGATGGCCGAACAGGGGGTCAGCCAGTTGGTATCGGTCGATCTCAAGCGGGCCGAGGCGCTGGTGGCCTGAGGGCCGGGCGCGCCCGGCGTCTATCTGCGTCCCTCGCGCAGCCAGCCGCCGACGATCAGGGTCGCGGCGATCACCAGCATCAGCCATGCCGGCAACAGCGGGGTTTGCGTCACGTCTCGGGTTTCATACGCGCCGCGCGGGACCAGGCCGATCCAGCCGCGCCCCGCTGCCGGCCGGCCCTCGCGCACGTCGCGGATCGAGGGCAGCCCGTCTTCCAGCCGGAATGTGCCGCCGCGCCGCTGCGCGACCGCGGGCGCCAGCACCTCGCCGGTGGCGATGGTCCGTTCGAATTCGCGCGGTGCGGCGGGGCCAAGCCCGATCACGGCCTGTTGCTCGCCCTGCGACAGCCGGTAGAGGCCGATTTCGGGGCCGTCGTACGGCGCCTCGAACCGGCCCGGCGACACCTCGTCAAGGCCGATCTCCTCGGTGCCGCCATCGGGGCGGGTGACGGTGACGGGGCCGGCGCCATCCCCAAGGGTGCGGCGGATGATGCGCATTCTCTGCCCGGTCGGTTCGGCCCAAAGCGCCTCTTCCTCCAGTTCCGGCTCCTTCATCATCCAGTGTGCCAGGCGGCGCAGCAGTTCCAGTTGCGGCCCGCCGCCGTCATAGCCCCGGCTCCAGAGCCAGGCGTGATCGGATGCCAGCAGCGCGACCCGCCCCTCGCCGACCCGGTCGAGGATCAGAAGCGGGCGCCCGCCCGCACCCGTCATCAGCACCGATCCGCTTTCCGGCTCGACCTCGATCTGGCGCAGCCAGGCGCCCCAGGGGCCGTTGCGGTCAGCGCTTTCGAGTGCCGCCGTGACCGGGTGTCGGTGGCCCAGATCGGTGACGGTGGGGCGGTACTTCTCTTCGACCACGCGCGCCGTGGGGCGGGCCGGCAGGATGGTTTCCAGCGGTGAGCGGTAGATGCTGTCGGCGCTGGCGAAATCGGGGCCGGCGGCCACCAGGACGGCGCCGCCGCCCAGGACGTAATCGGCGACATTGTCGAGATAGATCGACGGCAATATGCCGCGCCGCTTGTAGCGGTCGAATATGATCAGGTCGAAATCGTCGATCTTTTCCAGGAACAGTTCGCGCGTGGGAAAGGCGATCAGCGACAATTCCTCGACCGGCACGCCGTCCTGTTTCTCGGGCGGGCGCAGGATGGTGAAATGCACGAGGTCGACCGAACTGTCGGATTTCAGCAGGTTGCGCCAGGTGCGGCCGCCCTGGTGCGGTTCGCCCGACACCAGCAGCACCCGCAGACGGTCGCGCACCCCGTTCATCTGGATCAGCGCGGCGTTGTTGCGCGCGGTGATTTCGCCCGATGCCTCGGGCACCGAAAAGCGGATCACGTTGCGCCCGCCATGGGGCAGCGTCACCGGCAGTTCGATATCCTGGCCGATGGGCATCTCGAAGCGTTGCGGCGGCGATCCGTCCACCGAAATGTCCAGCGGCGCCCGCGCCGAAGCGGCCCCCGCCGGGACGGCGCCGCTGTCCTCGATGCGCAGCGTCAGCGTCACCGCCTCGCCGATGATGGCGAAGGCGGGCGCGTTGGCCACCACCAGGCGGCGGTCCCAGTCGGTTTCGCGCCCCGTGAGCAGCAGATGCATCGGCGCCGGCAGGTCGGGCGCACGATCGGCGTCATGCACCTGCCCGTCGCTGAGCGCGACGATGCCCGCGATCCGGGCGCGCGGCTCTTCGGCCAGCGCGGCGGACAGCGCCGCCATCAGCCGCGTGCCGCTGTCGTCCTCGCCGTCCCCGACCCTGACGCGGCGCAGTTCGGTGTTCTCGCGCGCCTCTATGGCAGCCACGAGCCGTTCGGATGCCTGTTGCATCTGCCCGGGACGGTCCGACAGGGACTGGCTGGCGCTTTCGTCCTCGACCAGCAGCACGATATCGCTGAGCGGCGCGCGATCCTCGATCTGGTAGACGGGTCCGCAAAGCGCCCCCAGCACCGCGGCCGCCGCCAGCGCGCGCAGCGCCCAGCCCGACAGACCGCGCCAGAGCGCCAGCACGACGCCCGCCAGCGCCAGCGCCGCCAGCCCGGCCAGGACGGGCCATGGGATCAGCGGGTCGAAGATCACCGATCCGGTCATTGCCCCAGCCTTTCCAGCAGCGCCGGAACATGCACCTGATCGGATTTGTAGTTGCCCGTCAGCACATGCATCACGAGGTTGACGCCAAAGCGGAAGGCCAGTTCACGCTGACGCTCTCCGGTCAGGCCGCGCCCCACCGGCAGAAGGGGATTGCCGTCGCGGTCGGTGGCCCAGGCGGCGGCCCAGTCGTTGCCGCCGATGACGACGGGCGTGACCCCGTCGTTGAGATTGCGGAACGGCATGCCCTCGATCTGTTCGGCATCGGGCGGCGCGGCCTCGACCCAGACCTCGCGGCCGGAATGGCGGCCCGGAAAGGTCTGCAACAGGTAGAAGGTGCGCGTCAGGACGTGATCGCGTGGCACCGGTTCCAGCGGCGGTATGTCCAGCGGCGCCGCCAGTTCCTGCAACTTGCGCCCGTTGGGGCTGGCCGCGCCGAACCCGGTGATGTCGGCGTCGCGCGTATCGAACAGGATCAGCCCGCCGGAGCGCAGATAGGCGTTCAGCCTTGCATAGGCCTCGCGCGAGGGCGTCGGCTGATCCGGCGTCACCGGCCAGTAGAGCATCGGGAAGAACGCGAGTTCGTCGGTTTCCAGGTCGATGCCGACCGGGTTCGCCGGTTCGACCGAGGTGCGGAAGAACAGCGTGTCCGACAGCCCGCGCAGGCCCGCCTGCGCGATATCGTCAAGCCGGGCATCGCCGGTCAGCACATGCGCCAGCGTCAGTTCGCCCGCCGCGGCGATTGCAAATTCGCTTTCGCCTTGTCGCGTCAGCTGGGCCTGTTGCGCCTGCTGGGCCGCGCCCGGCGCCGGCGCGGCCAGCAGGGCCAGCGCGCCCAGCATCGAAACCGCCCCCTGCCGCGCGATCCCGAGCCGCCCCGACAGCGCCAGCGCGGCGATCACGTCCAGGACAAGCAGGATCAGGGCCAGGCCCAGAAAGGCACCGCCCAGCGGCAGTTCGGCGCGCCGCCCGAGCCCTTCGACGGGAATGTCCGCGGGCCATCGGGCCGGGCTCAGCACGCTGTCCCCGGACAGCACGTTGCGCGCCAGCCGCCGGTCGCCGCTGCGGTAGAGGCCGGGGCGCAGATCGGGGCCGAGCGGCGCCTGGGCCAGCGCCGGCCCCTCGACCCCGGGCAGGGTGCCGGCGTCGCGCAGCGCGCCGAACCCGTCCAGCACCTGCACCGGCGTCCAGGTCGTGCCATCCAGTTCGCCCGCATCCGGCGCCCCTGCCGAGGATGACACCGCCAGCCGTTCCAGCATCTCCACGAACAGGCCCGACAGCGGCAGCGTGGACCATTCGGCATTGGCCGTGACGTGAAACAGCACGACCTGCCCCTGGCCCAGCGGTTTGCGCGTCACCAGCGGCGTGCCGTCGCTGAGGGCCGCGATCACCCGGTCCGCCAGAGTCGGGTCGGGCTGGGCCACGACCTGCGCCGTCACGTTCACGTCGTCGGGGATGCGCAGGCCGTGGAAGGGCGAGTTTTCGGGAAACTCCGCCAGCGTCTTGGGTTCGCCCCAGCTCATCGCGCCGCCGATGCTGCGCCCGCCCGAACGCAGGCGCACCGGCATCAGCGGATCTTCCTGCGCGCGGCTGATATCGCTGGCCGCCAGCCGCGGCCCGGCGAAACGCAGCAGCATGCCGCCGTTCTCGACCCATTCGCTCAGCGCGGTTTCCTCGACCGCCGACAGGGTCGCGACATCGGCCAGCACCACAACGTCGGGATTGGCCGGCAAAAGGTCGGTCAGGGCGCCTTCCAGCACATCGGCCGATGGCGCCAGTGCCTTTTGCAGATAGTGCAATGGCGACAGCAGCTCCAGCCCCTCGCGGTCGTCGCGCCCGGCGATCAGCGCGACCTCGCGCCGGCGCAGGCCATCGTCGGCCAGCGTTACCGCCCCGGCCGAACGCTGGCCCTGCACCTCGAACCTGGCGATCCGGGCGCGCAGTTCGGCGGGCAGCGACAGCGCCGCGCTGGCGGTATCTGCCCCGGCCTCGAACCGTGCCGGCACCGAGGCCAGAACCCGCGCGTTGCCGCCCGGATCGGTCCCCTGGGCGAGTACGGTCGCCTCGCGCGCCGGACCCTGCCCCGACCTGCGCAGCGCAAGTTGCAGCGCCCCGTCCTCGAACCGCACCGGTGCCAGGCCGAGAACGGCGGTTGCGCCCTGGTACACGCGCAAGGCCCCGCGCCCGCGCAGCGCCGCCACGATCCGGTCGCGCCCGGGATAGTCGAGCCCGTCGCTCAGCCAATGGCTGTCAAAGCCGCCTTCGACCGCCGCCAGCGCCGCCAGCGCGGCATCGACCTGCGCCCGGGTCGGCTGCCACGGCTCGGGCCGCATTCCGGCAAGGCGGCCGCGCCAGACATCGGCCGGCAGGAAGACCGGCGCTTCCGGTTCGCTCAGCCGCAGGATGGCGACGGGGCGGCTGTTGCGCCCGGCCTCGGTCAGCTGCGCCTCGGCTGCGGCGATCCTGTCGGGCCAATGCGTCGCCCCGGCCCAGCTGGCGTCGAGCACGATCAGCAGCGGCCCCGAGCCGCGCTGTTCCCGCGCCGGGTTCAGCACCGGGCCGGCCAGCCCGATGATGACCGCACCCATCGCCAGCATCCGCAGCACAAGCAGCCACCAGGGCGTGCGGTCGGATACGGTTTCGTCGTCCTTCAGGCCCAGAAGCAGCGATACCCCCGGGAACATCCGCCGCACCGGCGCCGGCGGTATCGCCCGCAAGAGCAACCACAGGATCGGCAGCGCGGCCAGGCCGAGAAGCAGCCAGGGCGCGGCAAAGCCCATGCCCGCCAGCACGGTCATCGCGCGCCTCGATCCAGCGCCCGGTAAAGCCACAGCAGCGCCGATTGGGCGCCCTCGCCGGTGTGATGCAGCCCGGCCTGCCAGCCGGTGACGCGGCAGAGTTCCTTCAGGTCCGCCTTGCGCGCCGCCAGCCGGTCGAGATAGCGCGCGCGCAGATCGCCGGCCTTCATGGTTTCATGGCTCAGCGTGTGACCGACGCTTTCGAATATGGTGCGCCCCCGAAACGGGAACGCTTCCTCGGCCGGGTCCAGGATCTGAAGCAGAACGCCGCGCACGCCCCGGTCGGCGGCCTTGGTCAGGGCCATGCGCACCTCGTCGAGCGGACCGAGGAAATCGGAGATGAACACCGCGCGCGCATGGGGCACCATCGCGCGGTGTTCGGGCGCGGCATAATCGGCCGGATCGTCGGCGCAGAACGCCGCCGCCAGCCGCGCGATCTGATCGTTGCCGCGCCGGGGCGGCAGGGCAGGGCCGGCAAGACCGACCCTTTCGCCGCCGCGCACCAGCAGGATGGCACCCGCCAGGGCAAGCAGGCGGGCGCGGTCGATCTTGGTGGGCAGGGCCTTGTCGGAGGCAAAGCGCATCGACGCGCCCTGATCGACCCACAGCATCACCGACTGCGCGATCTGCCATTCGCGTTCGCGCACGAATTGCTGGTCGCCGCGGGCCGAGCGGCGGTGGTCGATCATGCGGCGGCTGTCGCCCGGCTGTGCCGGACGGTACTGCCAGAAGTCGTCGCCCAGCCCGGCGCGGCGGCGGCCGTGCTCGCCCAGCAGAACCGTGCCGGCAAGCTGTTCGGCCCGCGCCAGCAGCGGCGGCAGGCGGCCGGCCTCCGCTTCGGATCGTTCGTGCAGGGTGGGGCTGTGGCTCACGCGGCAGCCTCGGTGCCGCCCAGTCCGGCGGCGGTTTCGTCGATCAGCCCGGCCAGGCTGTCGCCGCGGGCGCGGGCGGCGAAATTCAGCGCCATGCGGTGGCTGAGGACCGGGCGCGCCATGTCCAGCACATCGCCGGCATCGGGCGCCAGCCGGCCCTGCAACAGGGCACGGGCGCGGACCGTCAGCATCAGCGCCTGCGCGGCGCGCGGCCCGGGGCCCCAGGCGACGGTTTCGGCAACGCGCGCCGATGCGGCGGGATCCCCGGGGCGGAAGGCGCGCACCAGATCGAGGATCATCTCGACCACCGATTCGCCCACCGGCATGCGCCGCAGCAGCCTCTGCGCGGCCAGCAGTTCGGCGGCGGAGAACACCTGCTCGGCCTCCTCCTCCTCGGCCCCGGTGGTGGCGATCAGGATGGCGCGTTCGGTATCGCGGTCGGGATAGTCCACATCGACCTGCACCAGGAACCGGTCGAGCTGGGCCTCGGGCAGCGGATAGGTGCCCTCCTGCTCGATCGGGTTCTGGGTCGCCAGGACGTGAAACGGCGCGTCCAGGATGCGGTCCTGCCCCGCCACGGTGACGACGCGTTCCTGCATCGCCTGCAACAGCGCCGACTGGGTGCGCGGGCTGGCGCGGTTGATCTCGTCGGCCATCAGGAGCTGGCAGAACACCGGACCGGGCACGAAGCGGAAGTTGCGGGTGCCGTCGGCGGCGGTGTCCAGCACCTCCGAACCCAGGATGTCGGCGGGCATCAGGTCGGGGGTGAACTGGATGCGATTGCCATGCAGCCCCATCACCGTGGACAGCGTTTCCACCAGCCGGGTCTTGCCGAGCCCCGGCAAGCCGATCAGCAGCGCATGGCCGCCGCACAGCAGCGCGGCAAGGCTCAGGTCCACGACCCGGTCCTGACCGATGAAGCGGCGGGTGATCGACGCCCGGGCGAGGCCCAGCTTGGCCTCGAGCGCCTCGATGTCGGCGACCAGGTCGGCGGGATCGGACATGACATTCCTTCCTTGCGGCATATATGTTCACCTGAGTGTATAGCGCCGGAAAGAAATGGCAAAAGCAATGAGCGGACAAAAGCCCGTTACCCCGTCGGCGGACGGCATCGCTCGTGCGGCCCGGACGGCGGGCGCGAAGAAGGGATTGCCCCCGGTACATCTGTGGGATCCGCCGTTCCGTGGCGATCTGGACATGCGCATCGCGCGGGACGGCACCTGGTTCTACCTCGGCACGCCCATCGGACGGCCCGAACTGGTCAGGCTGTTCTCTTCGATACTGAAGCGGGAGGAGGGGCGGTATTTCCTGGTCACGCCGGTCGAGAAGGTGGGCATCAGTGTCGATGACGCGCCCTTCGTGGCGGTGGATTTCGAGGCCCGCGGCGCGGGGCGCGACCAGGTGCTCGAATTTCACACGAATGTCGGCGACAGCGCCGTGGCCGGGCCGGAGCATCCGATCCGGGTGGTGCGCGACCCGCGCACGGGGGAACCATCGCCCTATGTCCTGATCCGGGCCGACCTCGAGGCGCTGATCGACCGCAAGAGTTTCTATCGCCTGGTCGACCGGGGCGCCCGTCACGATGGCTGGTTCGGGGTCTGGTCGTCGGGGGTGTTCTTTCCGGTGATCGCGTCGGCGGAATTGCCCCGGGGCTGATTTTGGGGGCTTTGCCCCCGTCGCGCCTGGCGCGACTCCCCCAGAGTATTTTGCAACCAGAAAGAAGCAGGTGGGGGCGGGCCTGGCCGGGGGTTCCGCCTGCCCCGGCCGGAGCCGTGCGGGCATGAACGTGTGGTCAGTTCGGCGATGTCCTGACGAAGAAATACACCCACTCGCCCTTGAAGCCGGGGTTTTCCCGGCGGACCCGGGCGATTCGGCCCTTCAGCCAGTCGAGATAGGGCGCCGCGGGTTCGCTGATCGGGCGCAGCCCGTCATAGAGCGGCGCGGAGGCGGCGAAGGCCACCGCGATCTCCTGCCCGTATGGCGGGCCGACGACCAGCTTGAGGCCATTATCGCGCATCGCCCTTGCGCCGATGGTCTGGATTTCTCCTGGCCGCGCCAGGCGCAGCGGCGCGAATTCGTTGGGTTCGAGGTGCAGCACGTTGCCGGCGGCATCGAAATAGTCGAGATAGACATGGGCGGCGTAGTCGGGGGCGGTCATTTCCAGCGAGAGCAGATCGCCCCCCGCGAACCGGAACACGCGGGCATGCGCCTTGCGCCCGATCAGCAGCGGGTTGGTGATCTGGTCGGTGGATTGCGGCAGGCCGAGCGCGGCGATGCCCGACAGCGCGCCGCATTGCGGCCGCGGCAGGATCAGCATGTTGTCCGAGATGGCGATGTCGGCGCCCATCCGCTTGCCGAGCGCGGCCAGCACCGGCGCGCGCAGGCCGTCTTCGGGGATGTGGCCGTTCACCCGAAGGGTGGCGGTGTCGGGGTCGAAGCCGACCTGAAGCCGCGAACAGGGCACTTGTGCCAGCAATCCTGCCACCCCGTCGCGCAGGGTGTCGGTTCGGGCGGCGGCGTCGCCGGGGTGCATGAAGCTCTGGAACGCGCTCAGCGAAACCGGATCGATCTCGCCCTGGCCGGCGGCCGAGAATGCCAGCGCCGCCTTGAGCCGCCGGGCGTTCGCGGCGGCGCGCGGGGCCGGTTGCGCCACGAGTTCCGTGCGAGGGGCCGCGACCGGGTCGGGCGGCGAGGCTTGGGCGCGCGCGGATTGCGGGGCCGACGGAGCGGCGGG
>JAGRMG010000188.1 GCA_020441385.1 Paracoccaceae bacterium | reverse complement strand
GTGGCGGACCGAGGAGGATTCGAACCCCCGACCCCCTGATTCGTAGTCAGGTACTCTATCCAGCTGAGCTATCGGTCCACCGTGGCCCTGCATGTAGCGGCGCCGCCAGGTCTTGGCAACCCCCTTTTCATTGCCCGGCGGGCCCCGCTCTTGCCGGCGGCCGCATGCCCGGCCCGGGCGGGAATGTGCCCGCAGTGCCCGGCAACCGGCAGGCCGGAACGGCGGGTGCGGGCCGTCGGGGCGGGGGCGCCGATCAGAATCCGCGCCGCGAACCGGGGCATGTGTTTGGCAACGCGCGTCAGATCGCGCCGTCGCCGCGGGGCAGGCAGATTTCGAACGCCGTGCCCTCCGGGCCCGTGCGTTTCAGCCGCAGCGTGCCGCCATGGCCGCGCACCAGTTCGGCCGAAATCGCGAGCCCCAGGCCCGATCCGCCCTTGCTGGCGCCGCCCTGGAAGGCGGTGAACAGGTGTTCGCGCGCCTTCTTCGGCAGGCCCGGGCCGGTATCGGCCACCTCGATCCACCAGTTCGCGCCATCCTCGCGCGCCGCTATCGTGACCGTTCCGGGGTTGTGCGCGCCCATGATGGCCTGACGCGCGTTGCGCACCAGGTTGAGCATGACGCGGAACATCTGTTCGGGATCGGCGCGTATTTCCAGCCCCGGCGGCACCTCGTCCCGGAATTCGACGGTGGCGCCGTCCACCGCCAGGCTTTCGCTTTCGATAACGTCCCTCACCACGTCGGACAGCCGCAGCATGGTCAGCGTCGGCGCAGGTTCCTCGAGCCGCCCGAAGGCCAGGGTGCTTTCGCACAGGCTGACCGCGCGGGTGATCGAGCCGACCAGTTTCGGGGCCAGCCGCCGCACCAGCGGATCCTCGCTGGTCTCGATCCGGTCGGTGAACAGCTGCGCGCTGGTCAGGATATTGCGCAGATCGTGGCTGACCTTGGCCACCGCGCCGCCCAGTTGCGCCAGCCTTTCGCGCTGCTTGAGCGCGTGGGTCAGTTCGATCTGAAGCTGGCGCAGCGCCTCTTCGGCCTCGCGCAGTTCCTTTACCCCGGCCGAGGGCGTGATGATCCCGTGGGCATCTTCGGGCGAGGCGGCGTAACGCTGCATGTAGCCGACCACGCCCTTGATGGGGCGCACCAGAAAGCGCCGCACCGCCAGGAACAGCAAGCCCGCGGTAATGACCGAGATCACTGCCGACAGCAGCAGGATGCGCAGGCCATAGTCGATCATGGCCGCACGCATCGGCCGGGTTTCCATCGTGATTTCGATCAACAGCCCGGCATCGCGCACCGGAACGCCGATCACACGGATCATCTGGTTTTCCGGCGTGAAAAGCCGGATCATCGCGTCGCGGATCAGCGTTGCCGGACCGGCCTCGCGCATGTCGTATGTGGCCGAGATCGGTTTGGGAACCGGCGAGGACAGCATGAGCTGGCGCACCTCGTCGCGGCGCAGCACCACGTTGAACACCTCGGCATTCCTGAGCAGTTCGGCCTCGAGCTCCACCGAGAGAAGATCGTCGGCCAGCAGCGCCAGCGACGCGATCTGCGCCCGCTCGAGCCGCGCCATGAGGTAATCCTCGCGGAACCGCGCGATCGAGGGCACGAATATCAGCACCTCGGCCAGCATCACGAAGACCGTGGTCAAAATCAGGAATCGCCCCGAAAGCGAATTCAGCATGCCACCCTTTCAGCGGTCAGGGCAGCCATTTCTGGATCAGCCCGACCACGCGCTTGACAGTCCGGCTTTGAAACAGCCTTGGCGCAAAATAGGCGCCCGCCGCGCGTTTGTTAACCTCGCCGAAGGTCGGATAGGGCGAAACCATCGCCGCGACCTGGCTCATCTTCATCCGGTTGGCAAGAACCAGCGCCCACAGGTTGATCAGTTCACCCGCCTGATGGCCGACGATGGACACGCCGACAGGGCGGCCCCGGACCACCGCGATCTTGATGAAGCCCGCCGTGCGGCGTTCCGCCGTGGCGCGGTCGTTGTCGGCAAGGTCAAGGCGCACGACCTCCAGCCTGTCGCCATACCGCTCGCGCGCCTCCGCTTCGCTCAGCCCGGCCTGGGCCAGTTCCGGATCGGTGTAGGTGACGCGCGGGATGTGGTCGGTGCGGGCCCTGGCCGGCAGGCCGAACAGGGCAGAGCGGATCACCACCCCGGCATGATAGCCCGCGACATGGGTGAATTGCAGCCCGCCCGCGACATCGCCGATGGCATGGACACGACGGTTCGTGCTGCGCAGCCGGTCATCGACCAGAATGCCCGATTTCGTCGTCTCGATCCCCGCGGTAGCGAGGTTCAGCCGATCGGTATTTGCGCGCCGCCCCAGCGCCATCAACAGGTGCGAGCCGTGAAAGCGGCGGCCGTCCGCCGTCAGCGCCTCGATCCCGGTCGGCGTCTTGCGGAGTTCTTCCAGCATGGCGCCTTCGACGATCTCGACCCCTTCGGCGCTCAGCCGGTCGCGCACCACCGCGACCAGATCGGGATCGTCCCGGTTCAGAATCCTGTCGCCCTCGATCACCGTCACGCGCGCGCCGAGCCGCACATGCGCCTGGGCCATTTCCATGCCGATCGGGCCGCCCCCGGCGATCAGCAGGTGATCGGGGCGCTCGCGCAGCCCGAACAGGGTTTCGTTGGTCAGGTAGGGCACCGTGTCCAGCCCCCGGATCGGGGGCAGAAGGGGCGCCGACCCGGTGGCGATCACGATGCGTCGCGCGGCAATCGCCGTGTCGCCGGCCCGTACCTCGTTGGCCGAGACGAAATGACCGTATTCCCGGATCACCCGAACGCCCAGAGCCTCGAACCGTTCCTGGCTGTCCGCGGGTGCGATGCTGGCGATCACGCCGGCGACATGTTCCATCGCGGCGCGGTAATCGACATCGGGGCGGACCGGGGCGATGCCGAATTCACCGGTCGTTGTCTGGCCATGCGCGGCCCTGGCTGCCGCCAGCAGCGCCTTGGAGGGAACGCAGCCGGCATTCAGGCAGTCGCCGCCCATCGCGCCGCCCTCCAGCAACGTGACGTCGGCACCCATCCGGGCCGCCCCGGCGGCAACCGAGAGCCCGCCCGATCCCGCTCCGATCACCAGAAGGTCGGTCCTGATCCGCCGCATCGCGTTCAATCCTGCGCCTGCCGGCGCCAGGCCCGCACCACGATCGGCAAGGCCGCCAGCGCGCACAGCGCCAGGATCGGGCCGATCACCTGGGGCGCCCAGATCAGCGACAGATCCGGGGTTTCGCCACGGTCGAACACCTCGCCCAGGCCGACGCCGATCCAGGTATAGACAACGGCCCCCGGCACGATGCCCAGCGCCGTCGTCCATAGAAAGGTGCGAAACTTCACGCCGACCATCGCGGGCATCAGATTGGCCAGGACGAACGGCACCGCCGGCACCAGGCGCATCAGCAGCAGCACGCTGACCTCGTTCTCGCGCAGGCCCGCGCGCAACCGCGCGGCCCTGCCTTCGGCTGCCTCGAACCGGGCCGACAGGGTTGTGCCCAGCCCGCTGCGCGCGGCCAGAAAGATCGCGCCCGCCCCGACGGTCGCCGATACCACGTTGAAGACGGTGCCGGCGGCCAGCCCGAACAGGAATCCGCCCGTGACCGAGGCCACCGCCGCGCCGGGCAGGGAAAAGGTGACGATCAGGACGTAGATACCCATGAAGGCGATCGCGAGGATGGCGAAATGGCTGTCGCGCAACGCCAGCAGCGCCTCGCGGTGATCGCGAAGCGTGGCGAAATCCAGGTCGTCGTGCAGCGTCAGCGCCCCGGCCACGGCCACGACGAGAATCGCCGCCAGCGGCAGGTGCCGGGCCAGCTTCCGGCGGCGCGGCGCGGGGGTATCGGGCGGCATCGGTATCGGTTTCGCCTTGTCGTGCATATCCTGCCCAACATGCGCGCGATGGCGCCGGGGCGACAGCCCGCTCACGCCCGCTTGATGCGCCCGCCGCAATTCGTGAGGATTTCCCGGCCATGCGCGGGGTTTGAAACAATTCCCGGCCCCGACAGGGGGGATCGGCGCGCAATGGCGCGGAAATTGTTGCAGATCGCGCCGGATTCCCGCCATCGGGGGTTTGACTTGGCCCGAAAGGCGCAGTACAGACCGGGCCTTGAAACGGATCTAGCGGGGCCGGGCACTGCGCGCCGCACCCGACCGAAAAGCGGAGACGGAGCGATGAAACGCACCTTTCAACCCTCGAACCTGGTTCGCAAGCGCCGCCACGGCTTTCGCGCCCGCATGGCCACCAAGGCCGGGCGCAAGATTCTGAACGCCCGCCGCGCCCGCGGCCGCAAGGAACTGAGCGCCTAGCAGGGCACTCGGCGACCCCAAGCGACATGACACCGCCGGAGGCCCCCCAGGATGGCACTGCCAGCCCCGGGGATACGCCCCCGGCGGTGTCCGTTTGTCCGCTTCCCCGGGTTTCGACCCTGCGCAAGCGGTCGGATTTCCTTGCCGCCGCCCGCGCCCGCCGGCAAGCGACCCCCGGCATGATCGTGCAGGCACGCCGACGCCCTTGCGGCGAGGCCGCTGGCGTCCGGGTCGGTTTCACCTGTTCCAGGAAGGTCGGCAACGCGGTCGCCCGCAACCGCGCCAAGCGGCGGCTGCGCGAGGCGGCGCGGGCGATCCTCGCGCAGCAGGGCCGCGAGGGTTGGGACTATGTGCTGATCGGGCGTGCCGGGGCAACCGCCGGCCGCCCCTTTGATGCGTTGCTTGGCGACCTTACATATGCGTTGACGAAACTGCACGAACGCGATCGCCGATGACCCCTCTGGCCCACATCGTCGCGCTTCCGGTGCGCGCCTACCGGCTGATCTTTTCGCCCTGGGTCGGGTTCAACTGCCGCTATCAGCCGACATGTTCGCTTTATGCGCTGGAGGCGCTGGAAAAGCACGGCGCGCTGCGCGGTGCCTGGCTGGCGGCGCGGCGGGTGGGTCGCTGCCATCCGCTGGGCGGCGACGGCTATGACCCGGTGCCCGACAAGGACGAGTGAGGCGCGAACCCGAGGCGGCGGGCGCTATTCGAACTCGCCGACGCGCGTGATCCGCCAGACCCCGGGCGCACCCTCGCCCAGCCGCTCGGACGGCAGTTCGCGAAAGGCCGAATCGACCGTATAGAGCGCATCGGCCGTCGAAGGCGCGATTTCGAACCGCTCGGGTTTGAAGGTGCCGGGCGCGGCCTGTGCGGCCAGCCGGTCAAGGAAATCCGCCCGCGTGACGAAGGCGCCATCCAGATCGAGGGATTGCAGCGCGGCACCCTCGAACCCGGCCGCAACGATCACCGCGTTGCGAAAGGTGGCACCGCCGAGGAAGGCGCCGGTGAAATCCACCCCGTCCAGCGTGGCGCCATCGAAATCGGCGGTCATCATCTGCGCGCCGGCGAAGTCGACGTTGCGCAGATAGCTGTCGCTGAACGACACGCCCGCCAGCGCCGTCGGGAATATCTGCGGCGTGCCCGTCCAAGGCCCCTTGCCCCGCGCCGCATCGACGGCGGCAAAGCTGGTATCCTGCAAGCGCGCACCGCCAAAGCGGCTGTTTTCCAGCGCCGCGCCGCCGAAATCGCTTTGCATGATCTGGGCGCGGCGAAAACTGGCATAGCTGAGCGAGGCGCCCTGCATCGACACGCCGAGAACCGACATGTCGTCGCCATGGGCGAAACTGAGATCCAGCCCGTAGAAATTCAGCGTCTCCAGATCGCGCAGGCCCGAACCGATCATGACCTGCAACAGATGCGCCCGTTCCGGGCTGGCGGGCCGGTCGATCAGCCGCAGCCGGTCGGACGGCTCGGCCCAGCGGAATCCGGCCTTGGCCGCGGCATGAAACTGCGGCAGCTCGTCTTTCCGACGGGCGCTGGCGACCCGCAGCTTGTCGGTGGTGTCATGCGCGCGGAGCGGCGGTTCGAGGAACCGGTAGGGCTTGGATGCACGCGAGGCCGAGATGATCCGCATCCTGAGCGACTGGCTGATATCGGCTGCCGGATCCAGCACCGGCACCAGCGAGGCGGCATCGCCCGCCGTTCCGCCTTCCGGCTGTGCCGCGTCCAGCGCCGCGCCCAGAAGGGCGGCGATATTGGTGATCTCGACGGCCAGTTCGGCGTTGCGCGCCGCTTCGGCCAGTTCGACCTGCTGTTCCAGAAGCGTGGTCTGTTCGGCAATGCGCGCGTTCTGCTCGGTCAACAGAAGCGACTGCGCCTCGATCAGCTGGTTCTGGCGAAACAGGAGCGCGGTGCCCGACAGCGCCGCCATCGCCGCGATCAGCCCGGTCAGCGAGGCCAGCACCCAGCGCCGCGTGCTGAGCCAGGCATAGCGCGCCAGCCCCAGTTGCAGCAGTTCGCCCGCCGCCTTCACCGCCCCGGTGGGGTCGCGTTCGGCGGCGTATCTCGCCACCCGCTCCAGCGGTGCGGCGAACTGTTCCAGATGCGATTCCGCCACCCCGAACACGCGCCGCCACAGCGGCTTGCGGAACAGGAAAACCACCGCGCCCAGGATCAGCGTGCAGCCGATCAGGACCAGAAACACCGAAACGATCAGCGCCGCACTGTCCTGCAACCCATAGCCCGAAAACGCCAGCAGGAACCCCGCCGCAAGGCCGAAACCGAACACCAGCACCGAAAACACCATCGGCAGCCGTGTCAGGATCAGCCTCGGCGCGGATGTTTCGCTGATGTCATCGGGCATTGCAAATTCGCCGGGATGCAAAGGGAACGCTGAGCGGGTGGGCGAAGTCTTGCACATCCCCCCGTTCAGTCAATCGCTTTCCCCGGCGCATGCCGGTGCGGGCCCGGCTTGCGACGTGGCCGGGATCCGCCGGATAACGCGCAATGCGACAGGCCCTAGCGCATGTCGCGTTCAATTGAATTCACCCGCAGGGCCGAACGCGTCGTTCCCTGAAGACGCTGCATCGACCCGGCGGGTGAATATCGCAATCCGAATGACCGCGACACGCGCTAGCTGTCGCGCAGCCGCATCGACCGGAAAACGAACATCAGAATCAGCATCAGGAAGAACAGCCCGGACACGTCGCCGATCAGGAACGCAAAGTAGTCGACCGGACCGCTGCCCAGGGCGGCGTTGATCAGAACCCCGTTCAGGATCGAGATCGCCACCCCCGTCGCCATCACGCAGGCCCAGCAGGGCGAGCGGTCGGGCCGCGGAAAGATGTCGTAACCCGCCAGCGCCAGCGCATGAAACGTGGCCGGTCCGACGGTCAGGGCGATCGTCGAGGCAACCAGTTGGCCGGGGCCGAACGCATCGCCCCCGTAAACGAAGACGCTGCCGATGAGAATGCCCGGCAACAAGGCCACCGTGGACCGCCAGCCCAGCAGCCAGGCGGCCAGCACGCGCACCCCGTGCGGCAGGAACAGCAGGCTGGCGCGGCTGGGAAACTCCGAGAAAAAGCTGTGCTGCACCGGGGATATCACCAGGATCGTGACGAAGAACGCCAACAGGTATACCCCCGAGGCCGCAAGGGTCTCGATCAGGAGCTGCGGTACCGAGTGGCTTGGATCCGCCAATCCTTGCCTCAGCCGTCCCGCCGGTTCAGGACGTAAAGCCCGCGCGTCCGTTTGCTGCAATGGGAAAGATAGCCCTTTTCGACAAGCGACTTGAGCGCCCGGAAAAAGGTGGGGCGGGAAATGTCCGTGACCAGCGTGTGATTCATCAGGCCCGTGGTCTGAATCTTTTCCTCGAATTCCGCGATATCGCTGGCGGCGTAGAACACGTCGCGCTCGGCCGATGACAGTTCCTGCAGACCCATGGCCCGCTCCATCCCCAGCAACAGCTTGCGCAGTTCGGCAAGCTTCGAGATTTCCGGCATAGATCGGCCTCCACAATGCATGTGCGGTGCATCTTACGCGGTCAGGCGCCTGCTTGCAACAATCGGGGTGAGAGTATCACCTTGACACTCTTGACGATTGGCATAGGCTTCGAATCGGACCGGTCGCCATTTGAGTGAGTAGTCGCGGCCGGCCCTGTCGTTCGGTACTGGCACGGTGCCCACCCCCGGGTGCCGTGCCTTTTTCATCCAAGCCGTTTTCTCCAAAGCCCTTTCGCCCGCCGGGGCGAGGCGGCGTCTTCAGGGAACGACGCGTCCGGCCCGGCGGGCGAATTCAATTGACCGCGACACGCGCTAGCCGATGGCGATGGCCTTCACGTCCTCGTCGATATGGGGCACATACTGTTCGAAATTGTCGGCGAACATCTGCACCAGCCTGGCGGCCTGCGCGTCATAGGCTTCCTGGTCGTCCCATGTGCGCCGCGGATCCAGCAGCACCTCGGCCACGCCTTCGACCGATACCGGCACGTCGAAACCGAAATTCGGATCGCGGCGGAATTCGGTCTCGGCCAGCGAACCGTCGAGCGCCGCGGTCAGCAGCGCGCGGGTCGCCTTGATCGGCATCCGGCTGCCGGTGCCGTAGGCGCCGCCGGTCCAGCCGGTGTTGACCAGCCAGCAGGTCGCCCCGGTCCGGGCGATCTTGTCGCGCAGCAGGTTGCCGTAGACCTCGGGGCGGCGCGGCATGAAGGGGGCGCCGAAACAGGTGGAAAAGGTCGGCTCGGGTTCGGTCACGCCGCGTTCGGTGCCCGCGACCTTGGAGGTGAAGCCGGACAGGAAATGGTACATCGCCTGCGCCGGGGTCAGCCGCGCGATGGGGGGCAGAACGCCGAAGGCGTCGCAGGTCAGCATGATGACGTTCTTGGGATGCCCGCCCAGCGCCGTGGCCGAGGCGTTCGAGATATAGTGCAGCGGATAGGCCGCGCGCATGTTGGCGGTCAGCGAATCGTCCTCGAAGTCCAGTTCCAGGGTTTCGCCGTCAAACACCATGTTCTCGATCACGGTGGCGAACTTCTCGGTGGTGGCGAAGATCTCGGGCTCGGCCTCGGGCGAGAGGCTGATGGTCTTGGCATAGCAGCCGCCTTCGAAGTTGAAGGTGCCGCGATCGGACCAGCCATGTTCATCGTCGCCGATCAGCGTGCGCGCCGGGTCGGCCGAAAGCGTCGTCTTGCCGGTGCCCGACAGGCCGAAGAAGATCGCGGTATCGACCGGGTTGCCGGTGGCGTGGTTGGCCGAGCAGTGCATCGGCATGACGCCCTGTTCCGGCAGCAGGTAGTTCAGCAGCGTGAATACCGACTTCTTGTTCTCGCCGGCATATTCGGTGCCCCCGATCAGGATCAGCCTGGCATCGAAGTTCAGCGCGATCACCGTGTCCGACCGGCAATCGTGGCGCTTGGGGTCGGCCTTGAAGCTGGGGCAGTTGATGATCGTGTAATCGGCCAGGAAATCGTTCAGGTCCTCGCGGTCGGGCCGGCGCAGCAGGTGGCGGATGAACAGGCTGTGCCAGGCAAGCTCGGTGATCATGCGGACATTGATCGCATGCGCCGGATCGGCGCCGCCGACCAGATCCTGCACGAAATAGTCGCGCCCCTTCATGTGATCCAGCATGTCGGCATGCAGCGCGGCAAAGCCCGCGGGCGACATGGCTGCGTTGTTTTCCCACCAGATGTTGTCTGCAACGCTTTCGGTGCGCACGACATGCTTGTCGTTGGGCGACCGGCCGGTGAACTTGCCGGTGGTCACCAGCAGGGCGCCGCCGCGGCCCAGCGTGCCTTCGCCCCGCTTCAGCGCCGCCTCGACAAGGGCCGGTTCCTCGAGGTTGTAATAGACATCGCCCAGCCCCCCGATGCCCTGATCCTCAAGGCGGAACTGCGGGTTGACCCGTCCATGTGTCATCTTTGATTCTCCTGGGGGCGGCGTCGCGCGTCGCGTTTTTCGTCCTTCATGCCCGTCGGGGATATCGTTCCCGGCAGATGCACAGCCTCATAGCACGGCATTTTACTGCGTGAACAGAACGGTTTGGGCAGTTAGCGCAACCACGGCAAGGTTTAGCGCAACCATCTTTGGCGCCGGTTGCGCGCGGGTCTGCGGGATGTCCCGAACCGTGACCAAATTCAAACATCGCTAAGATATTTTTGCATAGATCCCCTGTGAACGCATGGGTGATTCGCAGTTAAGGATTGCTTCGCAACACCAAAAAAGCGATGAATGAAAGAAAAAGCAGGCAGCAACGAGCAGTATAGGGGCATTTCGGATGTCGAAAATCGCATTAGTGGACGATGACAGGAACATCCTGACGTCGGTGTCCATGACTCTCGAGGCCGAAGGCTTCGAGGTCGAAACATATAACGACGGTCAGGCCGCACTCGACGCTTTCAACAAGAAGCTTCCGGACATGGCGGTGCTGGACATCAAGATGCCGCGCATGGACGGCATGGACCTGTTGCAGCGCCTGCGCCAGAAGACCCAGATGCCGGTGATCTTCCTGACATCCAAGGATGACGAGATCGACGAGGTTCTGGGGCTGCGCATGGGCGCCGACGACTATGTCAAGAAGCCGTTTTCGCAGCGCCTCCTGGTCGAACGCATCCGCGCGCTGCTGCGCCGCCAGGAGGCGGTGGCGGGCGATGCTGCCGGCACCGGCCCCGAAACCAAGCTCATGGAGCGCGGTCATCTGCGCATGGACCCGCTGCGCCATTCGGTCAGCTGGAAAGGTCAGGACGTTTCCCTCACCGTGACCGAGTTCCTGTTGTTGCAGGCCTTGGCGCAACGGCCCGGCTTCGTGAAAAGCCGCGATCAGCTGATGGATGTGGCCTATGACGATCAGGTCTATGTCGACGATCGCACCATCGACAGCCATATCAAGCGTCTGCGCAAGAAGATGCGCACCGTGGACGACGAGTTCTCGGCGATCGAGACGCTCTACGGCATCGGTTACAGATACAACGAGGAATAACCGCCCGGATGCACCGGGACGAGAGGAACACATTGCGCGACACGGGGTATTCCCAATCCGGCCGGAATGACGACGTGGTGCTGGGCGACGATTGGGTCGTGCCGGAATACGCCGCCGGCCAGGAGATGCAGGCACAGAGGGCGCGGCGCGGCTTCTTCTCGCTGCGCGGCTCGCCGCTGACCCGCAAGATCATCACCTTCAACCTGATCGCACTGGCGATCATGGTTGCCGGCATCCTGTATCTGAACAAGTCGCGCGACAGCCTGGTGCAGCAGCGCGCCATCGCCCTCGTCGCCGAGGCGCGGCTGGTCGCCAACGTGTTCGCCGCGCAACTGCCGTCGCGCGGACCGGTCAACCTGGCCGCCGGCGACGGCATCGACGTGGCCGCGACGCTGGAGGCGCTGGACCTGCGCCGCGGCGTCGAGGTGCTGGTGTTCGACACGGCCGGCACCCTGATCGGCATGACCGAAGGCGTCGACGGGGCCATGCCCGCCACGGGCGATCAGGCCGCGCGCCGCACCATCATCAGCGACGGCCTGTCGGCGCTGTGGAACGGTATTTCCGGCCTGGTATCGCCCGGACCGGCGGCGCCGCTGCCCACGCTCGAAGCCCGGATGCGTGCCATGGTGCCCACGGTGGTGAACGGCGGCACGCATTTCGAGACCGGGCTCGATACCCGGGGCGGCGCCGTGTTTTCGGCCGCGACGCCGATAATGCATGACGGCGCGCCCGTGGGCGTCGTCGCCGTGGCCAGCCCGTCGGGCGAGATCGACGCGCTGGTGCGGGCCGAACGCGAACGCGTGCTGGAGATGTTCGTGATCGCGCTGCTCGTATCGATCGGCCTCAGCCTGGTGCTGGCGTCGACCATCGCCAACCCGCTGGCCGATCTGGCGGCCGCGGCGGAACTGGGCCGCGACCGCAACGCGCGGCGCGTCAATCCCGGGCGTATCCGCATCCCCGACCTGAGCGCGCGCCCCGACGAGATCGGCCGCCTGAGCCGGGCGCTGCGGGGCATGGTCTCGGCGCTCTACAACCGGATCGACGGCAACGAACAGTTCGCGGCCGACGTCGCCCACGAGATCAAGAACCCGCTGGCCAGCCTGCAATCGGCCGTCGGCACGCTGCGCATGGTCAAGCGCGACGATCAGCGCGAAAAGCTGATGGACGTGATCGAACACGACGTGCGCCGGCTCGACCGGCTGGTCAGCGACATTTCCAACGCCTCGCGGCTGGATGCCGAACTGGTCAAGGAAGAGGAGGAACGCTTTGACCTGCTGGCGATGCTGCGCAATCTCAACCAGTATCTGGGCGAGGATGCGCGCGACAAGGGCATCGACTATATCACGGACCTTCCCGCCGATCCGATCGAGTTCGACGGTCTCGAGGCGCGTCTGGCGCAGGTCTTCGTCAACCTGATAACCAACGCGATTTCCTTCTGCGAGGATGGCGACGCGATCCGCGTCTGGGCCCGCAAGCGGCAGAACCGCGTGCTGATCGTGGTCGAGGATACCGGACCGGGCATTCCCGAAGAGGCGCTGAGCCAGATCTTCAAGCGCTTCTATTCGCAGCGCCCGGATGAACATTTCGGCAACAATTCCGGCCTCGGGCTGGCCATCAGCAAACAGATCGTCGAGGCGCATGGCGGCGTGATCTGGGCCGAGAACATCCGCCCGACCGAAGCCGACGTCACGTCCGACCCGCTGGGCGCCCGCTTTGTCGTGGGCCTGCCCGTCTGAGCCGATGACCGGTCCGTCCGGCGACGACTGCGCCGCCATCGTGCACGCCACCTGTGTGGCGCTGAACGGTCGCGGGCTGCTGATCACGGGCGCGTCGGGCAGCGGCAAGTCGGCTCTGGCGCTGGCGCTGATGGGGCTGGGCGCGGACCTGGTCTCGGACGACCGGGTGCAACTGGCGCGCCGGGGCGGGCGATTGCTGGCCGATGCGCCACCGGCGATCCGCGGCCTGATCGAGGCCCGCGGCATGGGACTGCTGGTTGCGCGCCCCGCCGGGCCGACACCGGTGGTGGCGGTGGTCGATCTGGAGCGGGAAGAAACCGAGCGCCTGCCGCCGCCGCGCGAAACCCTGCTGCTCGGCGTGGCGCTGCCGCATTTGCGCAAGGTCGGGGCTGCGCATTTCCCGCCCGCCCTGATACAGTATCTCAGGGCCGGACGGCGGGACACATGAGCGACACGCAGGATCAGGACAGGACGACGCGGCTGGTGGTTGTGACCGGCCCGTCGGGGGCGGGCCGGTCGACCGCGATCCATGTGCTCGAGGATCTGGGTTTCGAGGCGATCGACAACCTGCCCCTGCGGCTGATGCCGCGTCTGCTTGACGGGCCGGCGCCGCCGCGCCCCCTGGCGCTGGGCGTCGACACCCGCAACCGCGATTTTTCCACCGCGGCGCTGCTCGATCTGATCGACCGGCTGGCGGCGCGCCCGGATATCGAACTGACGCTGCTCTATCTCGATTGCCGCGAGGACACGTTGTTGCAGCGGTTCTCGGAAACCCGCCGCCGGCATCCGCTGGCGCCTTCCGAAAGCCCCGGCATCGGTGTCCGGCGCGAGTTGAGCCTGCTGGCGCCGATCCGCGACCGGGCCGACACGCTGGTCGATACCAGCGCCCTGAACGTGCATCAGCTGCGCGACGAGATCGAACGCTGGTTCGCGCCGCCGGGCGGGCGGCAACTGGCGCTGTCGGTGCAATCGTTTTCCTACAAGCGCGGATTGCCGCGCGGCATCGACATGGTGTTCGACTGCCGGTTCCTGTCCAACCCGCATTGGCAGCCGTCGCTGCGCGGCCTGGACGGGCGCGATGCCCCGGTCGCCGCGCATGTGGCCGCCGATCCGAGATTCGCGCCGTTCTTTGCGCAGGTAACGGACCTGATGCGCCTGCTTTTGCCCGCCTTCCTGGCCGAGGGCAAGGCGCATCTGTCGGTCGCCTTCGGCTGCACCGGCGGGCAGCACCGCTCGGTCGCCCTGGCCGAGGCGCTGGCCAAGGCCCTTGCGGAAGACGGTCAGCAGGTGTCTATAAGGCACCGCGAACTGGAAGGCGGCAGAACGGGTGAGGGGCCGGGGTGATCGGGATCGTGATCGTGGCGCATGGCGGGCTGGCCAGGGAGTATCTGGCGGCGATCGAGCATGTGGTCGGCCGACAGCCGGGCATGCTGGCCATCGCCATCGAGGCCGACCACGACCGCCAGGCCAAGCAGCAGGAGATCGTCGCCGCGGCCGATGCGGTGGATGCCGGCGATGGCGTCGTGGTCGTGACCGACCTGTTCGGCGGCTCGCCGTCCAATCTCAGCCTGCGGGCCTGTGCCCAGCCCAACCGGCGCATTCTTTACGGTGCCAACCTGCCGATGCTGATCAAGCTGGCGAAAAGCCGCCACCTGCCGGTGGGCGAGGCGGTCCGCAGTGCCATGGAAGCCGGCCGCAAGTATATCAACGCACAGAATGTCGGCTCCTCGCGGATGCCCGGCGCGGATTGACAGGCAAATGACGGCGATGATCCAGCGACGCATCAAGATCGTGAACGAAAAGGGCCTGCATGCCCGCGCTTCGGCCAAACTGGTCGAGGTGGTGGAGGGCTTCGACGCGAGCGCCGAGGTGTCGCGCGACGGCTTGTCGGCGTCCGGCGACAGTATTATGGGTCTGCTGATGCTGGCGGCGTCCCGGGGCACGACGGTCGACATCGAAACATCCGGGCCGGACGCGGAGGCCTTGGCCGACGCGATCGAGGCGCTGATTGCCGACAGGTTCGGCGAAGACGACTGAAGGCACGGCCAGCGGTGACGCAGGAACCGGAAAGGGCGACATTGGCGCAAACCACGCAAGACGGCGATGCGGGCATCGGCACGGATGACGGCCGGCCGCAAACCGGCGAGGTCTATGACCGGCGCACGCTGACCTATGCCAATTCCTTCGACGACGCGTGGACCTCGCTTGCGATCAGGATGATCGAATGGTGTACCGGCAAGCTGACCATCCTGCGCATGGTCGCGAAATTCGAACGGAAGAACGCCATCTATCGCGGTCAGAAATTCTGGCGCGGTGCGTTGGACACGATGGGGGTGGAGCTGCTGACCCCGCCGGAACAGCTGGCCAACATCCCGAAAACCGGCCCGGTCGTCGTGGTTGCGAACCATCCGCACGGCATGGTCGACGGTATGATCATGGCCGACCTGATCGGCCGGGTGCGCGAGGATTATCGCATCCTCACCCGCACGGTTCTGACCGGGCTGGACGAGGCCGCGACCTCGTTCATGATCCCGGTGCCCTTTCCGCATGACCCCGAGGCTCAGCGCAAGATGGTGGAAATGCGTGCCAATGCGATGGCGCATCTGGCCAATGGTGGCGTCGTGGCGCTGTTCCCGTCCGGCGTGGTCATGTCCTCGGACAGCTGGTTCGGTGCGCCGGTCGAACGCGAATGGAACGTGTTTACCGCCAAGATGATCCGCCGCTCCGGCGCGCGGGTGGTGCCGGTGTTCTTTCCGGGGCGCAATTCGCGCGCCTATCAGATCGCCTGCCAGATATCGCCCGTGCTGCGCCAGGGCCTGCTACTGCACGAGATCGTGCGATCGTGCAACAAGCCGCAAGCACCCGTGATCGGCGCGCCGCTCGAGCAAGGCCAGATGGCGCAGCTGGCAACCGACCCGCGCGGATTCATGGCCTGGCTGCGCGAGCATACCCTTGCTCTGGGCGCCGAAAAATGATCGGGGCGGGCAAGAATTTTAAGAAAAATTCTTGGCAAATTTCTTCCTAGAAATTTGCGCCCGTGGCGCCAATGGCACTGCCTACCGCGTCGGTATCGGTGCCTCGCCGCGGTAGTCGTAGAACCCGCGACTGGTCTTGCGGCCCAGCCAGCCGGCCTCGACGTATTTGGTCAGCAGCGGGCAGGGCCGGTACTTGGTATCGGCCAGCCCGTCATGCAGGACGTTCATGATCGCAAGACATGTATCCAGCCCGATGAAGTCGGCCAGTTCCAGCGGCCCCATGGGATGATTTGCGCCCAGTTTCATCGACTGGTCGATGGAGTTCACGTTGCCGACGCCCTCATACAGCGTATAGACCGCCTCGTTGATCATCGGCATCAGGATGCGGTTGACGATGAAACCGGGGAAATCCTCGGCCGAGGCGGCGGTCTTGCCCAGCCGGTCGACCACGCCCAGGCAGGCGGTGTAGGTGACTTCGTCGGTGGCGATGCCGCGGATCAGTTCGACAAGCTGCATCACCGGCACCGGGTTCATGAAATGAAAGCCCATGAACCGTTCGGGCCGGTCGGTGCGGCTGGCCAGCCTGGTGATCGAGATCGAGGAGGTGTTCGAGGTCAGGATGGTTTCCGGCTTCAGATGCGGCTGGAGATCCTCGAAGATCGCCTGCTTGATGCTCTCGCGTTCGGTGGCGGCCTCGATCACCAGGTCGGCGGCGCCGATATCGGGCAGTTTCAGCGTCGTCGTGATGCGTGCCAGCGCCGATTTCATGTCGGCATCGGAAATCTTGCCGCGCGCGGCCTGGCGAGACAGGTTGGCGCCGATCGAGGACATCGCGCCGTCCAGCGCCTGCTGGCTGACATCGGACATCACCACCTCGTAGCCCGCCACGGCCATCACATGGGCGATGCCGTTGCCCATCTGTCCGGCGCCGATCACGCCGATTTTACGAATGTCCATCCTGTCCGCCTTTCGTCTGGTTGCGCGCACCATACCGGCGCGCCGCGGCCCGGGAAAGGGGCCGCGGCGGCGACAAATTGCTGCAAATGCGAAGATTAGCGGATTGGCAAGGAATGCAAGGCCATTCTGGGGCCGGGTGAAAGAAACAGGTGGGTGAAATGAGTTTTGAATCGCCGGGCGCGGGGGCGTCCGTTGCAATGTCCTGCCGCTATGGCGCGTCGCGGCTGCCGGTGCGGGGGCCGCGCCGGGCGCTCGACCGTCCCTATTGGGCCTTTCTGGGCGGCAGCGAAACCTTCGGCAAATATGTCGCGCATCCGTTTGCCGATCTGGTGGAAACCGGGTCGGGGCGGGTCTGCGTCAATCTGGGCTGCGTGAATGCCGGGCTGGATGCCTTCGCCAACGACCCCGAGAGTCTGCGCATCGCGCAGACGGCCGAGCGGGCGGTGATCCAGCTTCCGGGGGCGCAGAGCCTGTCGAACCGGTACTACCGTGTGCATCCGCGCCGCAACGACCGGTTCCTGGCCGCATCGCCGATGCTGGCGGCGATCTATCGCGAGGTGGACTTTACCGAGTTCCACTTCGTCCGGCACATGCTGCGCGCGCTGCGCGACCGGTCCTCGGACCGGTTCGCGCTGGTGCGCACGGAACTGGAGCAGGCCTGGCAGGCGAGAATGCGGCTGCTGCTGCGTGCCATCGGCGGCCCGGCGGTATTGTTGTGGCTGCGCTACGGGGCCGAAGGCGGCGGCGATCTCGAATCGCGGCCGTCCTTCGTCACGCGGGCCATGGTCGAGGCGCTGCGCCCGGATGTGGCCGACATCGTCGAAATCGCGGTCCGGCCCGCCGGCGACAGCGGAGAGCTGGGCGACATGGTATTCGGCGCGATGCAGGCCCCGGCGGCGGCGCATCTGATCGGCCCCGCGACGCATCGCGGCATTGCCGACCGGCTGTTGCGGGTTCTGCACCCGTCCTGACGCGAAAAGGGCCCGCCGTGAAAGTGGCGGGCCCGTGCCGTTCGATCGGGGCGGGCCGAGGCCCGCTGCAATTTACAGCTTTTCGATCAGTTCCGGCACGGCCGAGAACAGGTCGGCGACCAGGCCGAAATCGGCCACCTGGAAGATCGGCGCCTCTTCGTCCTTGTTGATGGCCACGATGATCTTGCTGTCCTTCATGCCGGCGAGATGCTGGATCGCGCCGGAAATGCCGATCGCGACATAGAGGTCGGGCGCCACGACCTTGCCGGTCTGTCCGACCTGCCAGTCGTTGGGGGCATAGCCCGAATCGACCGCGGCGCGCGATGCGCCCACGGCGGCGCCCAGCTTGTCGGCCAGTTTCTCGATCAGTTCGAAGTTCTCCTCCGACCCGACGCCGCGGCCGCCCGACACGACGACGCCCGCGCTTGTCAGTTCCGGACGGTCCGATGCCGCGACCTTGTCCTCGACCCATTCCGACAGTCCGGGGTTTTCCGCGGCCGGCACGGTTTGCACCGAAGCCGAACCGCCGGTGCCGGCGGCATCGAAGGTCGAGGTGCGGATCGTCACGACCTTCCTGGCATCCGAGGACTTGACCGTCTGCACCGCGTTGCCGGCATAGATCGGGCGTTCGAACGTATCGGCGTCGACAACGCCGGAGATGTCCGAAATCACCATCACGTCAAGCAGCGCGGCCACCCGCGGCATCACGTTCTTGGCGTCGGTGGTGGCGGGGGCGACGATATGCGTGTAATCGCCCGCGAGGCTCACGATCAGGGCGGCGGTGCTTTCGGCCAGCCGGTGCCCCAGGCCTGGGTCTTCGGCGACCAGCACTTTGGACACGCCGTCGATCGTCGCGGCGGCGTCGCCCGCAGCGGCGGCCGAAGCACCGCAGCACAGCGCGGTGACATCGCCCAGCTTTACGGCGGCGGTCACGGCCTTGGCGGTGGCGTCCATCGCCAGTTCGCCATTGGTCACTTCGGCAAGGAGTAGAACAGCCATCACACAGCCCCCGCTTCTTTGAGTTTCGCGACCAGTTCGTCGACCGATTTGACGATGATGCCGGCGGCGCGTTCCGCCGGTTCCTCGGTCTTGAGAATCTCGAGCCGGGGCGTCACGTCGACGCCGTAATCGGCAGGGGTCTTTTCATCCAGCGGTTTCTTCTTGGCCTTCATGATATTGGGCAGCGAGGCATATCGCGGCTCGTTCAGGCGCAGATCGACCGTGACGATGGTCGGCATCTTGACCTTGATGGTCTGAAGGCCGCCATCGACCTCGCGGGTGACGACCGCGTGATCGCCCTCGATGGCGAGCTCGCTGGCGAATGTGCCCTGGCTCCAGCCCAGCAGGGCCGACAGCATCTGGCCGGTGGCGTTCATGTCGTTGTCGATCGCCTGCTTGCCCGCCAGCACGATGCCCGGCTGCTCTTCCTCGACCACCTTCGCAAGGATCTTGGCCACCGCGAGGGGTTCGATATCGGTATGCACGTCATCGGCGGCCACCACCAGGATGGCGCGGTCGGCGCCCATTGCCAGCGCGGTCCGCAGGGTTTCCTGCGCCTGTTTCACGCCGATGGAGACGGCCACGATCTCGTCGGCCTGGCCTTTTTCCTTGAGGCGGATCGCCTCTTCCACCGCGATCTCGTCGAACGGGTTCATCGACATCTTGACATTGGCGAGATCGACACCGCTTCCGTCCGCCTTCACGCGGACCTTCACGTTGTAGTCGATCACGCGCTTGACGGGCACAAGTACCTTCATCTTTGCGTTCTCTCCTCAAGAAACGGCAAGCCGCAGCGCGACTCCCCCAATGGACTCGCGGCGTAGATACCGGCTCGGGCGCGCGGGCAACAGAGTAAAATCGTCACGCCGGCGATCGCCGACGTCGCGTTTGGGTGGCGGACCCCGCGCCCGAGCCGCCCGAATGGGCTATGCTGGGGCGGAATCGAATCGGCGCGGGAGGGCCGGGATGACGCCAGGACGGGAACCCGAGATCGAGACGGCCGCCGCGCGGCATGTGGTCGGTACGGCGGGCAATTACACGATGCAGACGCGGCACACCATCCCCGCCCAGTGGCAGGCCTTCCATGCCGCCGGGCACGAGATCGCCAACGCGGTGCCGGGGGCGAGGTATGGCGTGTCGTTCGGTGGCGACGGCGAAAGCGGCTTCCGCTATGTTGTCGGGACCGAGGTATCGCCGGTCCCCGATATCCTTCCTCAAGGCTGCTGCACGGTGCGGCTGTCGGGCGGCAAATACGCCGTCGCACGGGCCTTTGGCCCGCTCTCGGGGTTGCCGGCGACCTTTGACTGGCTGTTTTCGGGATGGCTGCCGCAATCCGAATACCGCCTGCGCGCCGGCCCGACGTTCGAGCGCTATCCCGACGACGCGCGCAACGGCGCGCTGGGCATGGCCTATGAAATCTGGGTTCCGGTGGCGCGGCGGGCGCGCAAGAAAGCCTGACGCGCGGCTGCGCTCAGCGGTTGGCGCCCGGCACCCACAGCACATCGCTCTCGCCGCCGTCATTGGCCATGCGTGCGGCAACGAAGAACCAGTCGCTCAGCCGGTTCAGGTATTTCGAAACGGCCGGGTTCACCGGCTCGGACGCGGCCAGTTCCACGCTGGCCCGCTCGGCCCGCCGCGCCACGGTGCGGCAGACATGCAGTTGCGCGGCCAGTCGCGCGCCGCCGGGCAGGACGAAGCTGCGCAGGGGCGCGAGGTTCGCGTTCATCGTGTCGATCTCGGCTTCCAGACGATCGACCTGGGCCGCGATCACGCGCAGCGGCGGATGATCGGCGCTGGCGTCCTTTTCCATTTCGGGCCGGCACAGGTCTGCGCCGAGATCGAACAGGTCGTTCTGGATGCGGGCCAGCGCCGAATCGGTCTCGCCATCGGCCTCGAGCCGCGCCACGCCGACGAAGGCGTTCAATTCGTCCGTGGTGCCGTAGGCGGCGACCCGAAGCGCGTATTTGGCGACCCGCTCGCCCGTGCCCAGCGCGGTTTCGCCGGAATCCCCGGCGCGGGTGTATATCTTGTTGAGAACGACCATGGCTCATTGCCCTCCTTGCGATCTCAGCCAGATATAGAGCAGGATGAGCACCACGGCGACCGCCTGGAACAGGATGCGCAGGCGCATCATAAGGTTGCTGCGCCGGGCGTTGGCCTGGCCGCTCTTGCCGATACCGCTGATGCCGATGGCCAGCACCACGACCACCGCCGCCATCGCCACCAGGATGAGGATGAGAAGGGGATCGCCCATGCCGCCTCCGGAAATTCGCCTCGTGCCCCGTGGTCTAATGGTCCGCGCCGCGAAAGCGAACCGGTTTTTCGCGCCCGCCGGTCAAATTCGCGACAATATGCGGTCGATTGCACGGGCCGGCAGCAGGCGCCGGCCATAGCCCGCCACATAGGTCGGCGTCGTGACGTAGTAGCGGGCGCGCGGGCGCGCGGATTCGAGTGCGCGGATCAGTTTGGCCGTCACCGCCGAGGGCGGCAGTTCGAACCGGTCGGTTTCGCCGCCCTCGTAAAGCCGCCGCAGCAGCGAAGCCTCGTATTTCGCGCGCAGGGACGAATTCTTCCAGTCGATGAAGCGTTCGAACCAGGGAATCGCGTTTTGCCGCAGCCGCGATGTGATCGGGCCGGGTTCGATCAGCACCACCGAAATGCCCGATCCCTGCAGTTCCAGCCGCAAGGTGTCGGTCAGCCCTTCCAGCGCGTATTTCGTGGCGACATAGGCGCCGCGCCAGGGAAAGGCGACAAAGCCCAGAATGGACGAATTCTGCACGATCCGCCCATGCCCCTGCGCCCGCATCACCGGAATCGTCTGGCGGGTCAGTTCGTGCCAGCCAAAGAAATTGGTCTCGAATATCTGTCGCAGCCCGTCGGTGGGAATGTCCTCGACCGCGCCGGGAAAGCCGTGCGCGCCGTTGTTGAACAACGCATCCAGCGTGCCGCCGGTCGCGTCGAGCACCTCGGCCAGACCGGCGCCGATGCTGGCCGGTTCGGTATAGTCTATGCGCGGAGAGTCAAAGCCCTGCGCGCGCAGGCGGTCGCAGTCGCCGGCCTTGCGACACGAGGCGAAGACGCGCCAGCCTCGCGCGCGCAACCCCTGCGCCGCGTCATGTCCGATGCCCGACGAACAGCCGGTGATGAGGATGGATTTCTGCATGGCCGCCCGCCGCCGTCCCGTTTCGCCCAGCTATGACGGTTCGGGTCTGCCGGTGCAACCGCCCGCGGCGGATCAGCCGTTGCCCTTGCTGATCAGCGAGGCCGCGACCCAGCCCACCTGCTGGCCCTGAACCGTCCGCAGCCGCAGCCAGCCGGTGCCCGACGTCTCCAGAACCTCGACCTGTTGGCCGATGCGCAGCCGCAGGATCACCGGATAGATCGTGCCCGGCCCGTCGCGCATGTTGACACGGGTGCCGGCCACTTCGCGAAGGTCCGGTTCGGACAGCGCGGGCCGAGACGCCGGCAATGTCGCCGGTTCGACCTGCGGGGCCGGGGCCCGGGTCGCGATATCGCCGAGCGACGCGACCTCGCCGCCCGGTTCGGTGGCCGGAAACAGCGAAAGCCCCTGCAACAGGCTGCTGCGCGCGCGGCGCATGCCCTCTCGGGCAGCCGTTTCCGTCGGCGCGCCTTGTGCGATGGCTTCGGGTTCGGGCGCGGCGGGTTTGCGAGCTTTGCGCGGCGCGATCGCCGGTTTGGCCACCAGGGCCCCGGCATCGTTTGCCCGGACGGGTTCGGCGTTTGAGCGCGCGGCCCCGGGCAGGGCGGTCCGGGCGATCTCCGGTTGCGGGTCGGGGACGCGCACGCCGCGCGGTTCGAACCCGGCGCCCCCGCTCAATTCGTAGAACGCCCAGCCGAGAAACAGAAAGGATAGCAGCACAAAGCGCATTTCCGCGCTCCCTGAACTCATACGATCTGGCAACAGCCGGCAGCGGACGGGCCGGGTGACGGGCAGAATACCCGATCCCGCGATTCGGGAAACCGGGGAAGCGGCGGTTTTTTCTCCCCGCCTCGGCTTGATCGTCCGCCGCCCGATATGTGAAAGCGCAGCTTTACCCCGGCCCTGCCTGCGCGTATCACGACATCCATGACCGACCAGATCGACGATCCCGACATGAAGTCGCTGGACAGCGGATCGGAGATTTCCGAACCGTTGCGCCGTGCGATCGGCGAACGCTATCTGACCTATGCGCTTTCGACCATCATGCACCGCGCACTGCCGGATGCGCGCGACGGGCTGAAGCCGGTGCACCGGCGCATCCTTTATGCGATGCGCGAACTGCGCCTGAACTCGTCGGGCGGGTTCCGCAAGTCGGCCAAGATCAGCGGCGACGTGATGGGCAACTATCACCCGCATGGCGATGCCGCGATCTATGACGCGATGGCGCGTCTCGCGCAGGATTTCAACGTGCGCTATCCGCTGGTCGACGGGCAGGGCAATTTCGGCAATGTCGATGGCGACAACCCCGCCGCCAGCCGCTATACCGAGGCGCGCATGACCATCGTCGCCGAGGCGCTGCTTGATGGTCTGAACGAGGACGCCGTCGATTTCCGCGACAATTACGATGGCACGCTTCGCGAACCCGTGGTGCTGCCGGCGCAGTTTCCCAACCTTCTGGCGAACGGTTCCTCGGGGATCGCGGTCGGCATGGCCACCAACATCCCGCCCCACAACATCGCCGAATTGTGCGATGCCTGCCTGCACCTGATCAGAACACCGGACGCCCGCGACGACACGCTTCTGAAATACGTGCCCGGCCCGGATTTCCCGACCGGCGGCGTTATCGTCGAGCCGCCCGAAAGCATCGCGACCGCCTATCGCACCGGGCGCGGGTCGTTCCGGCTGCGCTGCAAGTACGGGATCGAGGATCTCGGGCGCGGCCAATGGCAGATCGTCGTCACCGAGATCCCCTATCAGGTGCAGAAATCCAGGCTGATCGAGAAGATCGCCGAGCTGATCCAGGCCAAGAAGATCCCGATCCTGGCCGACATCCGCGACGAGAGCGCCGACGACATCCGCATGGTGATCGAGCCGCGCAGCAAGAATGTCGATCCCGAGATGCTGATGGGCATGCTCTATCGCAACTGCGATCTCGAGACCCGCTTCAGCCTGAACATGAACGTGCTGATCGACGGGGTGACGCCCAAGGTCTGTTCGATGAAGGAGGTGCTGCGCGCCTTTCTCGACTTCCGGCGCGACGTGCTCATCCGCCGCTCCCGCCACCGGATGGAGAAGATCGACCACCGGCTGGAGGTGCTCGAAGGCTTCATCATCGCCTTTCTCAACCTCGACCGGGTGATCGACATCATCCGCTATGACGACGATCCCAAATCGGCGCTGATGCGCGAGGACTGGGGCCGCGACCATCCCCGCGCCCTGTCGGAAAGCGACTATCGCAGCCCCGCGGCCGATCTCGATGGCGAGTTGTCCGAGGTTCAGGTCGAGGCGATCCTGAACATGCGTCTGCGCTCTCTGCGTCGGCTGGAGGAGCTTGAACTGCTGCGCGAACAGGCCGCGCTGATGGAGGAACGCGCGAGCCTCGAAGACCTGCTGGATGGCGAACACCTGCAATGGGCGCGCATCGCCGAACAGTTGAAAGAGACGAAAAGGGCGTTCGGCAGGGATTATCCCGGCGGCGCGCGCCGCACCGTTCTGGCCGAGGCCGGCGAGGTCGAGGAGATGCCGCTCGAGGCGATGATCGACCGCGAACCGATAACGGTGGTGTGTTCGCGCATGGGCTGGATCCGGGCACTGACCGGCCATATCGACCTGGCCCGCGAGCTGAAGTACCGCGATGGCGACGGGCCGCGTTTCGTGATCCATGCGGAAACCACCGACAAGCTTCTGGTGTTCGGCTCGAACGGGCGGTTCTACACGCTGGGGTGCGCCAATTTGCCCGGCGGCCGCGGCATGGGCGAACCGCTGCGGCTGATGGTCGATCTGCCCAACGAGGCCGAGATCGTGGCGATGTTCGTGCATCGCCCCGAAGGGCGCCTGCTGGTGGCATCGAATGCCGGAAACGGCTTTGTCGTGCCCGAAGCCGAGGTCATGGCCCAGACCCGGACCGGGCGGCAGGTGCTGAATCTGCGCGGCGACGAACGCGCGGTGATATGCAAGCCGGCAACCGGCGATCATGTGGCAGTGGTCAGTCAGAACGCGAAATTCCTGGTGTTCCCGATGGCCGATCTGCCCGAGATGACCCGCGGCAAGGGCGTTCGGCTTCAGAAATACAACATGGCGCGCGGCCGCCAGGGCGCGCTGGAACTGGATGGCGGTCTCAGCGATCTGACCACGTTCGACTGGGCCCGCGGGCTTTCGTGGGAAATGGGCGGCGGCAAGATCAGGCACGAACCCGACATGAGCGAATGGCTGGGCAAACGCGCCGGGGTGGGCCGCAAGCCGCCCTACGGATTCCCCCGTTCGAACCGGTTCACCTGACATGCCGCGCTGCCCATCGCCGGCCGGCGGGGAAACGCGGGGGCAGGCGGGGCATGTTGCACCGCCGCTCCGGCTCGTCTATCTGCGTGCAGGACCAAACCGACGGACATCGCCATGAGACGCCTTTTCGCCCTGCTGACCGGGCTGACCCTGCTGGCCGCCTGTGCCGAGCATTCCTCGCAAGACCCGCTGGTCGATCTGGGCGAGTTTCATCTCGGGCACAACATCGTGGTGATGCCCAACCCCCAGGTCGGCCCGATCTCGCGTTCGGCCACCAAGGAGGAATGGATCGCCGCGCTGACCGGGGAACTGGACGCACGGTTCCGCCGCTACGACGGGGATCAGCTGTATCATTTCGGCATAAGCATCGACGGCTACATGCTGGCGCCGCCGGGGGTGCCGGTGATCTACAACCCGCGCTCGGCGCTGTTTCTCAGCGTCACGATCTGGGACGACGCGGCCGCCGGCAAGCTGAACCCCGAGGTCAAGCGCTTCACCGTCTTCGAGACCACGACGGGCGAATCCCTGGTGGTCGGATCGGGCCACCAGCGCACCCGCGAGGAACAGATGGCGGGGCTTTCGCGCAACGCGGCGGCGGCTATCGAGGACTGGCTGGAGGAACAGCACCGCACCGAGGGCTGGTTTGACAGGCGTCCCGACACGGGTTCGGCCCCGGCGCCCAGCGCCCCGGCGCCCACCGCCCCGGCGGCGCCCGTCACGGCCGCCCCCGCCACGGGTGCGCCGGTCACGGGTTCGCCCCCCGCCGCCCCATCCCAGCCGCCCGCCACCATGCCCGCCGCCAAGGTCAAGCCTCCGGCCGCGCCCGCGCGCCCCGGAGAGGGCTGAGCCGACCCGCAGGCGAAGCTTGATTTCCCGCACCGAACCCAATATGTCGCGCGCGCAGAGGAAACCGGGTCGCATGACCCAGACATTCAAAAAGGGCGCCCGAAGATGGCAAAAGCAAAGTTTGAGCGGACGAAACCGCATGTGAACATCGGCACGGTGGGTCACGTCGACCACGGCAAGACGACGCTGACGGCGGCGATCACCAAGTATTTCGGCGATTTCAAGGCCTATG
>JAGRMG010000187.1 GCA_020441385.1 Paracoccaceae bacterium | reverse complement strand
CGGTGGAAAAGCGCGGGTTTTCGCGATAGGTCTCGGCGGCCAGTTTCAGGTTCTTTCGGTCGCGCGCGGTAAAGGCGCGCAGCGCGTGCTGAAACCGGTTGCCCAGCTGGCCCAGGATGTCCTCGGGCACGTCGGCGGGGTTCTGGGTGATGAAATAGACGCCCACCCCCTTGGACCGGATCAGCCGCGCCACCTGTTCCACCTTGTCGATCAGCGCCCTGGGCGCGTCGTCGAACAGCAGATGCGCCTCGTCGAAGAAGAACACCAGTCCGGGCTTCTCGGGATCGCCGATTTCGGGCAATTCCTCGAACAGTTCGCTGAGCAGCCAGAGCAGGAACGTGGCGTAAAGGCCCGGCGCCGCCATCAGCGTGTCGGCGGCCAGGATGTTGATCATGCCGCGGCCCCGCACATCGGTGCGCATCAGGTCCGCCAGCGCCAGCGCCGGTTCGCCGAACAGCCCCGCCCCGCCCTGGTTCTCGATCACCAGAAGGCGGCGCTGGATCGCGCCGATGGATGCGCCCGACACGTTGCCATAGCGCAGCGACAGCGCCGAGCGGTTCTCGCCGACCCAGACCAGCAGCGATTGCAGATCCTTGAGATCGAGCAGCGGCAGGCCTTCTTCGTCGGCCAGCCGGAAGGCGACGTTGAGAATGCCCTCCTGCGCCTCGCTGAGGCCCAGCAGGCGCGCCAGCAGCAGCGGCCCCATCTCGGCCACGGTGGTGCGCACGGGATGGCCCTGGCGCCCGTAGAGATCCCAGAACGTGACCGGGCGCGCGGCGTAGGCGTAGTCGTCATAGCCGATCCGGGCGGCGCGTTCGCGAAAGGCGCCATGCAGCTTGAAGTCGGCCGAGCCGGGCATGGCCAGCCCGGACAGGTCGCCCTTGACGTCGGCCAGGAACACCGGCACCCCGGCGTCGGAAAACCCTTCGGCGAGGATTTGCAGCGTCACCGTCTTGCCGGTTCCGGTGGCGCCTGCGATCAGGCCGTGACGATTGGCGTATTTCAGCGCCAGGCCCTGCTTTTCGCCATAGCCTTCGCCGCCACCGCCAATGAATACCTTGCCGTCCATGCCGCGCGCTTTCCCTGTTGAACCCATCGTGGACCGGAGCCGGCCGGGGGCCGATCGGGGGCCGATCCGAGGCGACCATACAAAGTTAACCTTTGGCTGCGATAGTCCTTTCTGTCCGCAGCCGGAACCTTCGGCCGGGCGGGCAGACTTCCTCCCTGTCGGACTGGCCGTGCCTTCGGGCACGGTCTTTTTTCGCCGGCGCCGCGAAATCGCGTGCAAAGCCGCACAAATGCCTCGTATTTCCCGCGAAAGCTGTTGACCGACGGCCGCCCCTTTCGTAACCTTTTTGACATAACTAGGTCGGCCAGTCCGACGGGGAGACACACGTTTGAAAGGGGGCCGCCATGGCCCCCTTTTTCCTGCCGCCGGTCTGGCCGCGCACCGACGATCCTGCGGCGGCGCGCGGATCGGATTATTTCCGCCCGCAGGCCAGGAATGGCCCTGACACGCCGCCGGCCGCGTGCTAGAGCAACGCAAGGATCAAGCCGCGCAAATCGAGAGGGTTTCATGTTCAGACCGATTTCCATCCTGTCCATTGCGGCGCTCGCCGCGCTGGCGGCGCCCGCGATGGCGCAGGACACCGCGACGCCGGCCGAAGACGGGGCGGCGGCGCAGGCCACGCCGTCTGAAGACAAGCCGGCTGAAGACAAGCCGGCCAAGGACCTGCTGGATATGGGCCAGCCGGCCGATGGCAAGGCGCAGTCCGGCGAACGCTATTCGAAACAGAAGTTCGGCGATTGGGATCTGGCCTGCATCCGCACCGGAACCGGCGACGACCCCTGTTCGCTGCTTCAGGTCATGACAGACGATCAGGGCCAGCCGATGGCCGAAATCAGCCTGTTCCGGCTTGAAGGCGGCGGCCAGGCGGTGGCCGGCGCGTCGGTCATCGTGCCGCTGGAAACGCTGTTGCCGGCGCAACTCACCATCGCCGTGGATGGCGCCCCGGGCAAGCGCTACAACTATTCCTTCTGCAACCCGATCGGCTGTGTCGCGCAGATCGGCCTGACGGCGGAAGATGTCGCCGCCTTCAAGAAGGGCACGGAGGCGACGGTCGCGCTGGTTCCCGCACCCGCCCCCGATCAGGTGGTCAAGCTGAAGCTGTCGCTGAAGGGCTTTACCGCCGGATATGACACGGTGGATGTGGTGCAGAACCAGTAACCGCCGCGCCATCGGCCGTCTTTCGCGCCGCCGGCCCCGCAGGCCGGCGGCGTTCGCGTTTCAGATCCGGGCCAGCGCCAGCACCGCATTCAGCCCGCCAAAGGCGAATGCGTTTGACAGCGCGACCTCGACCGCGGCCTCGCGCGCCTCGTTGGGAACCACATCCAGCGCGCATTCCGGGTCGGGTTCCTGATAGCCGATGGTCGGGGCGATGACGCCGTCGCGCAAGGCCATGATGCAGGCCAGCAGTTCGACCGCGCCGGTGCCCCCGATCAGGTGGCCATGCATGGATTTGGTCGAGGATATCATCAGCCGGTCGGCATGGGGCCCGAAGGCATCGGCCACGGCGGCGCATTCGGTCTTGTCATTGGCCGTGGTGCCGGTGCCGTGGGCGTTGATATAGCCCACCCGGTCGGCCGCGATGCCGGCGTCGGCCAATGCGCCCGCCATCGCCCGCGCCGCGCCCTGCTTGGACGGCATGACGATATCGGCGGCGTCCGAGGACATGGCGAAACCGACCACCTCGGCCATGATGTCGGCGCCGCGCCGGCGGGCATGGTCGTAGTCCTCGAACACAAATATGCCCGCCCCCTCGCCCTGGACCATGCCGTTGCGGTTGGCCGAGAACGGCCGGCAGGCATCCCGCGACATGACGCGCAACCCCTCCCACGCCTTGACGCCGCCGAAACACAGCATCGATTCAGACCCGCCCGTGACCATGGCGGGCGCCATCCCCGAGCGCACCATCTGGAACGCGAGCGCCATCGCGTGATTGGACGAGGCGCAGGCCGTCGAGACGGTGAAGGACGGCCCCTTGAGGTTGTATTCCATGCTCACATGGCTGGCGGCGGCATTGTTCATCAGCTTGGGCACGACAAAGGGATGGACCCGGTTCTTGCCGTCCTCGTAGACGCTGCGGTAATTGTCGTCCCATGTGCCCACGCCGCCCCCGGCGGTGCCCAGAACCACGCCGGACCTGGCGCTCAACTCGCCGCTGAATTCCAGCCCGGCCTGGGCCAGCGCCTCCTTGGCGGCGGCCAGGGTGAACTGGGTAAAGCGGTCATAGAGCGTCATCTGCTGGCGGTTGAAGCGGCCTTCGGCGCCGAACCCGCGCACCTGCCCGCCAATCTGGATGGACAGCCGTTCGACATCGCGAAACTCGAGCGGGCCGATGCCGCATCGCCCCTCGCGCATCGCCTCGAGCGTTTCGGGCACCGAATGGCCCAGCGCGTTGATGGTGCCGGCCCCGGTGATGACCACGCGTTTCACGGCATCATCCCCGACCGTCCGCCATCATGCCTGTTCCCGGACCAGGCGTTCGATCCCGGCGATGATCGCAGCGACGCTGGAGATGTCGAAATCGCCGGTGCCGGGGGCATTGGCGTTGAACGGGATCGTGATGTCGAAGGCTTCCTCGATGGCGAATATGCTTTCGACAAGCCCCAGGCTGTTGATGCCGAGTTCTTCAAGCGTGCTGTCCGGCGTCACGTCGGACGGTTCCAGAACCGCCTGTTCGGCGATGATGGCGATGACCTTGTCGCGGATGCTCATGGCGTCCCTCTGAACTTGCGCGTCGGCGCCGATTTACCCGCTCGGTCCGGGTTTGAAAACCGCCTTTTTCAGCGCCTCGATGTCGCGCATCAGGCGCGGCAACCGGCGCTGCGCCTTGTAGATTTCGGTGTTGATGTCCATCTTCACCGCCGGATAGCCCATCATGACCCGTCCCGCCGGGACGTTGGACAACACCTTGGTGCCGCCCGCGATCACCGCGCCATCGCCGATGAAGATGTTGTCCACCACGCCGACCTGCCCGCCCATGACGACATGGTTGCCGATCTCGACCGAACCGGAAATGCCGGTATGGCCCGCGAACAGGCAGTCGCGCCCCGCGCGCACGTTGTGCCCCACATGCACGAGGTTGTCGAGCTTGCAGCCATCGCCGATCAGCGTGTCGCGGACGGTGCCGTTGTCGATGCAGCTGTTGGCCCCGACCTCGACATCGTCGCCGATCCGCACCGCGCCCAGCGAATGGATGCGCATCCAGCTTTGCGCCTTGGCGCCGCCCGAATCGCCCATCGACTTGCGCGCGTTCTCGACCCCCGAAACCTCGGGCGTGACAAAGGAAAACCCGTCCGATCCGATCCGCGCGCCGGGCTGGGCGACAAATCGCGCCCCGATGCGGGCGCGGGCGCCGATGCTGACCATCTCGCGCAGGAAGGCGCCCTCGCCCAGGTGCGCATCGGCGCCGACATGGGTCTGCGGGCCGATGGTCGACCCCGCCCCGATGCGGGCGCGCGGCCCGATCACGGCCAGCGGCCCGACGCGCACGCCGTCACCCAGAACGGCGGTTTCGTCGATCACCGCCGAGGGATGCACGAGGGGGGCGAAATGCTGCCCCGGATCCAGCATCGCCGTCAGCCCGGCCATGGCCATGCGCGGACGCGGCGCGAAGATCGCGGCGCGCAGCCCCATGGCGCGCCAGTCGGCGCCGGGCCAGACCATCGCGGCGCGCGCCCGCCCGCGCCCCAGCGCCTGCGCATATTTGGGCGACATCGCCAGCGCCAGATCGTCCGGGCCGGCATCGCCCGGTTCGCGCGCCGCAGAAATGGCCAGGCCGGTATCGCCTTCTGCCTCGGCATCCAGCGCCGTGGCTATTTGCTGTATCGTAAAGCGCATCTCGGGGCCCCTGTCGCGGTCACTGGCCCCAGTGATTACCCCTGAACCGACGGCAGGGCCACCCCTGCCTGTTGCAGCGCGTCCCAGATCCGCGCGTCACGCCCGTAGACATCGCGCCGGTACTCGGTGCGCCCGCGCGGCGTGGTGAAGGCGGTGCGATAGATGATGTGCACGGGAATCTTGCGCACGAGCTCGACCTTGGTTTCCCGGCCCGAGTTCAGCGCGCGCCCGAAATAGGCCTTGGGATCGTCGCTCTGGCGTTCGAGGATCGCATAGGCGAAATCGAACGGGTCGGCGAGCCGGATGCAGCCATGGCTGAAGGCGCGGCTCTCGCGCTTGAACAGCGCCTTTTCCGGCGTGTCGTGCAGGTAGATGTTGTGCCTGTTGGGGAACATAAACTTCACGCGGCCCAGCGCATTGCGCGCCCCCGGCGGCTGGCGCATGTCGAAGGGAAAGTTGCGCGTGCTGAACTGGGTGAAATCCACGGCTCCGCGGTCGACGCGGCGGCCGCGGCGGTCGGTGATGATCAGGTGGCCGGCGGCGTTGGGGTTGCGCTGCAACTGCGGCAGATATTCCTTGGTCATGATCGAACGCGGCACATGCCAGCTGGGATTGACGATCATGTGTTCCATCACGTCCGAGAACTCGGGGCTGCGATGGGTGGACAGGTTCTTGCCGACGACCGAGCGGGTGCGGAACGTGACCTGCCCGTGATCGACGATCTTTGCGGTAAAGTCGGTGAGGTTGACCAGAATGTGCCGCTCTCCGCGATCGTCGCCCAGCCAGCGTTCGCGCTCCATCGCCACGATCACCGATTTCAGACGCTCCTGCGGCGCCACGTTGATTTCCTCGACGGTGCTCGGGCCGGCCACGCCATCGGGTTCCAGCCCGTGTTCCAACTGGAACCGCTGCACCGCGGTTTCGAGCGCGCCGTTGTAGTCGCGCGCGGCGCTGCGATCGAGATAGCCCATGCGGATCAGCCGGTCGCGAAGGGCGATCACCGCGGCGCCGCTCTCGCCCGGCGCATATTTGCCGCCCGGCACCGTGCCCCCCCAGCCGCCGCTGGCGATCAGATCCTCAAGGCGCATCTTCTGTTTCATCAGCGCCCGGTATTCGGCGGTTCGCGGCGCCAGGCCGCGCATATAGGCGGATGGCGCGGCCGCGGCGGCAAGCTCGGTCAACTGCGCGGTGGCATCCCGGTACTTGACCTCGCGCACGATCCCCTCATCGACGCGCGAGGGCGTGAGAATGCCCGATTGCACGTCGCGGGCATAGCCGAGAAAGGCGCGGCTCAGCGCCACTTCGACCAGGCCCAGATCGCGGGTGGTGCGCACCGCGCGCATCTGCTGCATCAGGGCGCCGGGGTCGTAGCGGTTCAGCGGCAGCCCGTGCGCCCCGGCGCCCGAGAGCGCATCGAGCAGCGCGGCGCGGCGCGCCCGGGCGGCCTCGCCCGGGTCGGTCCATAGCGGTTCGTATCCGTTCGCGCGATAGAAGGCGGCAACCGCGTCGTCGGCCGAGGCGGCCTCGGCCACCGCCTGCTTGAACGCCGTGACCTGTGCGCCAACGGGCGTGGCCGCCAGCCAGAGCAGGACGAAGAATGCGGGCGTCAGCAACTTCAGCGAACGCAAACGGACAATCGAATTCATGCACAAAACCTCTCAGGCCCGACATTCGGGTATGGCAGCCCCGGCAAACCCGGGTCCGAACCGGTTGGTTCCCGATCTTGAAAAGCCACAGGCGCAATGTCCATTCACAAACCGGACAGGCCGAGCCGTGGGCAAGTGCCTGATGCAAGCTTGCATCGCATCGCCGGCGCCGGCGCGGTGCGGGGGCGATTCTGCACGTCGTTCCGGCGCCCGGCGGGCGCGGCAGCGCCGCATTGCCCCGCCGGGCAGGCCCATTTGCGCAAGAATTCGCCGAAAATTCCCCTTACTTACAACTCAAATCACTGAGTGCTTGGCGGACGAATCAAGCTGTGGCATAGAGTTTGCGTAACTGGGGATGGATGGAATGAGATGCACCTGTAACATCAGGTGCGGGCAGGCAACAGCGTACGGGACAGCGCGAGAAACATGGCAGAAATCAGTAACTTGGGCATGACCCGCCGGGCTCTGCTCGGCGCATTCGCGGCAACCGCAGTCGTGGCGGCACCGACATATTCCAGCGCGGCGGGATTTCTCAGGGGCGGGGGCGACATTCGCCGCATCCGTATGTACTCGGGGCGCACCGGCGAACGCCTCGACATGATCTACTGGATCGACGGCGACTATATCAAGGATGCGGTCAAGGAAGTGCATCACTTCATGCGCGACTGGCGCACCGACCAGATCAAGTCCATCGACCTGCGCACCATCGACATCATGGCGGCGGCGCACAATCTTCTCGATGTCAACGAACCCTACATGCTTCTGTCGGGCTATCGCAGCCCCCAGACCAACGCGATGCTGCGGTCGCGCTCGCGCGGGGTCGCCAAGAATTCGCTGCACATCAAGGGCCAGGCCGCCGATCTGCGGCTGGGGTCGCGTTCGGTCAACCAGATGGCCAAGGCCGCGATGGCCTGCCGGGCCGGCGGCGTCGGGCGCTATTCGCGCTCGAACTTCGTGCACATGGATTGCGGCGCGGTACGCAGCTGGGGCGGCTGACGGCCCCGGCGGCAATCGCCGGGCGCACGATACGCCCGGCCCGCATCTTCCCTACTCGGCCGCCTTGCGCATCTCGGGCCCGCCCCGGCGAAACGACTCCAGCAGTTGCTCGCGCCGTTTTGCCGCTTTCTCCGCATTTGCCCGCTTGACCGGGCCAAATCCGCGAATGTCGAGCGGCAGTGCCGCCAGGGCCAGCGCGATGTCGCGGTTTTCCGGTGCGACCTTGGGCAGCATCTCTTTCATGTCGGTCTCGTACTGGCGGATCAGCGCGCGTTCCATGCGCCGTTCCGGGAAATAGCCGAACGGGTCGAACGGTGTGCCGCGCAGCGCCTTCATGCGCGCCAGCAGACGCATCGGGCGAAGCATCCATTCCCCGAACTCGCGCTTTCTGGGCCGCCCGTCCGGCCCCTTGCCGCCCAGGATCGGCGGCGCCAGATGGAACGTCATGCGGAACTCGCCGTCGAACTCGGCCGCGGCCTTGTCCCGGCTGTCCAGCAGCAGGCGCGCGACCTCGTATTCGTCCTTGTAGGCCAGCACCTTGTGATACCCCTTGGCCACCGCCTCTTGCAGGTCGGGGTCTTTTACGGCGTCCACCAGCTTGCGATAGCGTTTGGCCAGACGTTTGCCCTGATAGGCGGCCAGATGATCGGCGCGATACGCGATCCGGTCCTCGCGCGATTGCGGCAACCGCGCCACGCCCCTTGGCCTGAGGATCGCCGCGGCGTCCTCGGGGTGCAGCACCGCCCAGCGGCCGATCTCGAAGGCGCGAAGGTTGCGTTCGACCGTGGCGCCGTTCAGCTCGATGGCCTGCACGATCGAGTCGTGGCTGAGCGGGATCAGCCCGCGCTGCCAGGCCCCGCCGAACACCATCATGTTGGAATAGATCGAATCGCCCAGCGTCGCGCGGGCCAGATCCGAGGCGTCGAACAGGCTCAGCCCCTCTTTCAGCCGCGCCTCGAGTGCCAGCGCCAGCCGGTCGGTCGGGATCGCGAATTCGGTGTTGCGGGTGAAATCGCCGGTGATGATCTCGTGGCTGTTGACCACCGCGCCGGTCTTGCCGGTGCGGGTCAGACCCAGCGTCCTGGCGCCGGCGCTGACCACCAGATCGCCGCCGATCAGCGCATGCGCCTCGCCGGTGGCGACGCGGATGGCACTGATGTCCTCGGGGCGGTTGGCCAGGCGGCAGTGAATGTGAACCGCCCCGCCCTTCTGCGCCAGTCCTGCCATTTCCATCATGCCCGCGCCCTTGCCGTCGATCTGGGCGGCCTGCGCCAGCAGCGCGCCGATGGTCACGACCCCGGTGCCGCCGACGCCGGTGATGACGATATTATGCGTTCCCTCGATTTGCGGCAGGTCGGGCCGGGGCAGGTGCGGCAGGTCCAGGTCGGTCGTGGCCTCCTTGCGCAGGCTGGCGCCCCGCAATGTCACGAAGGACGGGCAGAACCCCTTGACGCAGGAATAATCCTTGTTGCAGGACGACTGGTCGATGGCGCGCTTGCGCCCCAGTTCGGTTTCCTTCGGCACCACCGAGACGCAGTTCGACTGCACGCCGCAGTCGCCGCAGCCCTCGCAGACATCGGTATTGATGAACACCCGCTTGTCGGGGTCGGGGAACGCGCCGCGCTTGCGGCGGCGGCGTTTCTCGGCGGCGCAGGTCTGCACGTAGACGATGGCGGACACGCCCTCGTGGCCGGCAAATTCCTTCTGCACGTTCATCAGCCTGTCGCGGGTGTGGAACTCGATGCCGCCCGGATAGTCCCTGCGATCCAGATCTTCCTTCTCGTCATGCACGACGGCCAGGTGTTTCACGCCCATCGCCTTGAGTTCGGCGGCGATGCGGGCCGGGCTCAGCCCGCCCTCGTTGGTCTGCCCGCCGGTCATGGCGACGGCATCGTTGTAGAGGATCTTGTAGGTGATGTTCGTGCCCGCCGCCAGCGCGGCGCGGATCGCCTGCACGCCCGAGTGGTTGTAGGTGCCGTCGCCCAGGTTCTGGAACACATGCTTGCGGGTCGAAAACGGCGCCTCGCCGATCCAGTTGGCCCCCTCGGCGCCCATATGGGTGAATCCCAGCGTGTTGCGATCCATCCATTGCGCCATGAAGTGACAGCCGATCCCGGCATAGGCGCGGCTGCCTTCGGGCACCTTGGTGCCCGTGTTGTGCGGACAGCCCGAGCAGAAATACGGCAGGCGGCTGGCGATCTCCTCGGCGTTGTCGGCGCGGCGCGCATCGTCAAGCGCCGCCAGGCCGGCGCGGATGCCGTCGGCGTCCCGCCCCTCCTCGATCAGGATGCCGCCCAGCTTCTCGGCGATCATGACCGGATCCAGCGCCCAGCGGGTCGGGAACAGCTCCTCGTCATGCAGCCCCCCCGCGCCCCGCTTGTACCAGCCATAGACGCGCCGGCCGCGGCGGTCGTCAAACAGCGCCTCCTTGATCTGCACCTCGATCAGCTTGCGCTTTTCCTCGATCACGACGATCAGATCCAGCCCTTCGGCCCAGTCGTGAAAGCCCTTCATGTCCAGCGGAAAGGTCTGGCCGATCTTGTAGGTGGTGATGCCCAGCCGCTCGGCCTCGGCGGCGTCCATGTGCAGCAGCGACAGCGCATGTTGCAGATCGAGCCAGTTCTTGCCCGCCGCCACCAGGCCGATCTTGGCACCGGGTTTGCCCCACATGCGCCGGTCGATGCGGTTGGCATGGCTGAAGGCCTCGGCGGCGAACCGCTTGTGATCTATGATGCGCGCCTCCTGCGCGACGCGGTCGTCGAGCAGGCGAATGTTCAGCCCGCCCGGCGGCATGTCGAATTCGGGCGCGACCAGGCGCATCCGGTCGGGGCTGCCGTCGACGACCGATGTCACCTCGATCGTGTCCTTCATCGTCTTCAGTCCGACCCAGAGGCCGGAAAAGCGCGACAGGGCAAAGCCGTAGATGCCGTAATCGAGGATCTCCTGCACGCCCGCCGGGCTGAGGATCGGCAGATAGGCATCCATCAGCGCCCATTCCGACTGGTGCAGCACGGTCGAGCTTTCACCGGTATGGTCATCGCCCATCGCCATGAGCACCCCGCCCAGCGCCGAGGTGCCCGCATTGTTGGCATGCCGGATCGCATCGCCCGACCGGTCCACCCCCGGCCCCTTTCCGTACCAGAGGCCGAAAACGCCGTCATACCTGCCTTCGCCGCGCAGTTCCGCCTGCTGGCTGCCCCAAAGCGCGGTTGCGGCCAGATCCTCGTTCAGCCCCGGCTGGAACGTGATGTCGCTTGCCGCCAGGTGCCGCGCGGCGCGCGCCATCTGCAAGTCGACGGCGCCGAGGGGCGATCCGCGATAGCCCGTCACCAGACCCGCCGTGTTGTGCCCGGCGGCACGGTCGCGCGCCTTCTGCATCAGCATCAGCCGCACCAGCGCCTGGGTGCCGTTCAGCAGAACCGGACTTTTTTCCAGGTCGAACCTGTCGTCCAGCGAGATTTTCGGGGTACTCATTCGGCGCCTCCCAACGTCTTGCGCATGTGCGACATTCTGTAACAGATATAGGTCACGAAAGCTGACCTGCATAGCGGTATTTTCCGGTTTCCCTCGTGATATGGCTGTTTGAACTCGTAACCCGGCCACGTTTCATATAGGGCGGGCCGGGCAGACAGAAAGTTGCGGACATGGATTGGGACAAGCTCAGGATCTTTCACGCGGTGGCCGACGCCGGCAGCCTCACCCATGCCGGGGACCGTCTGAACCTGTCGCAATCGGCGGTCAGCCGCCAGATCCGCGCGCTCGAGGAAGGTCTGAACACCACGCTGTTCCACCGCCATGCGCGCGGCCTGATCCTGACCGAGCAGGGCGAGTTCCTGTTCGACGCGACCCGCGCCATGTCGCGGCGGCTGGAAACCGCCGCGGCCCGCATCAGGGACAGCGAAGAGGAAGTGTTCGGCGAATTGCGCGTGACCACGACCATGGCCTTCGGAACGCTGTGGCTGGCGCCGCGGCTGTCGGCGCTTTACGACAAGTATCCCGATCTCAAGATCGACCTGATGCTGGAAGAACGGGTTCTCGACCTGCCCATGCGCGAGGCCGACGTCGCCATCCGCATGAAGGAACCCAGCCAGGCCGACCTGATCCGCAAGCGTCTGATGACGATAAGGATGCAACTCTTCGCCACGCGCAGCTATCTCGAACGCCACGGGACGCCGACGGACCTTCCCGGCATCGCCGATCACCGGCTGGTCTGTCAAAGCCCCAATTCCCCGCAGGTCAATGCCGGGGCGCTGCTGGTTCAGCAACTGATGGCGTACAATCCGCAATCGCTGCTGACCGTGAACAACTACTTCGGTGTGTTGCAGGGGGTTCTCAACGATCTCGGGATCGGCGTCCTGCCGGACTACCTGAACGAGGAATTTCCCGACCTTGTCCCGGTCCTGACCGACATAGACTCGGTCGATGTGCCGGTGTTTCTGGCCTATCCCGAGGAATTGCGCCAGTCAAAGCGCATTTCGGCGTTCCGCGATTTCATTCAGGACGAGATCGCATCGCACCGCAAACAACTGAAACAGTTGGGAAAGCTGTGAGCCATGCAGCAGGCGCATGGCGGCATTGCTTTGGTTGCGGTTTGATATCACTTGATCGGACCGGATGGGCGACCTAAATCCCCTCGTGAAGGCGGCGGTGATTTTTAGTCGTCTTCATACCTCCCTGTTGGACTATGGCCGGGCTTAGTGCTCGGCCTTTTTTTGTTCGAGATCCAGGCGTGAGGGCCGTCATCGTGCGGCATCTCCTCTTTGCAGCCGTGCCCCGCAACGCTAAGCTGCCTGCAAAAATGCCACAAATCCGAACAACAGGGACATTGGGATGACGCATCTTCCTCGCCGCTTCATGCTCGCCTTTGCGGTCGTCATCGCCTCGGCCTTGCCGGGGCAGACCCAGACCCGGGCGCAACCCGACGGGGCCGAACCGGCGGCGGTCGAATTGCCCGACCCGCTGACCCGCGAGGCCGCGCATGAACTCATCGCGCGGTTGTCGGACGACCAGGTGCGGGCGCTGCTGATCGAGCGGCTGGACGCGGTGGCGAGCGCCGAGACCGAAATCGCCCCGCAGCCCACGCTGGCCGAGCGCGCAACCATCACGGCGCGCGCGATGGGCGCCTCCTGGGCCCATGCGGTGGCCAGCCTGCCGCGGCTCTACAGCACCCAGATCAGGGCGTTCCGCACCTTCGGCGAGCGCTATGGCGGCGGCGGCATCCTGCGGATGCTGGCCATCGTGCTGCTGGCGCTGGCGGTGGGATACGGCGCCGAAAAGGCTGCGGTGTTCTTCACCCGCAAGCGGCTGGGCCGCGAGACCGGGCAAGAATCCGAGACCCTGCGCGACGCCGTCGGCTTCCTGTTCCGTCGGTTCTGCCGCGAGCTGCTGGGGCTGCTGGTCTTCTACGTCGTGATCCGCATCGTCGGCCGCGCGCTGCTCGGCCCCGAACAGCTGAGCTTTGCCGCGCCCTTCGTGTTCTACCTGATCCTCCTGCCGCGGGTGGGCGCGGCGGTGTCGCGCTTCATCCTCTGCCCGCATCGCAGCGATCTGCGGCTGGTCAATGTCGATGACCGCTGGGCGAAATACCTTCACCGCAACCTGATCGGACTGATCGCGCTGATCGGCTTTACCATGTTCATCGTCGGCTTCAACGCCCGCAACGGCGTGCCGATGGGCGAAACCCGGCTGGGGTTCTGGCTCAATACCGCCATTCATCTCTATATCGCCGTCATCGCCTGGACCGCCCGCGAGGGTCTGCGCGACATGATGCGCGGCACCGATCCCGACCGCACCCGGTTCGACGAGGTGGTGGCCTACTACTACCCCGCCTTCGCCATCGCGGTGTCGGCCGCGATGTGGCTGGTGGTGGAAATCATCGTGGCAAGCGGCGATCCGGCGACGCTGGCGCTGCTGCGCAGCGGCCCACACTACGTCACCATGTTCTGGCTGCTGATGGCGCCGGCCATCGACACGCTGATCCGCGGCCTGGTGCGCCACCTGGTGCCGCCGATGATCGGCGAGGGGCCGGTGGCCACGCGCGCCTACAAGGAAACCAAGCGCGGCTATATCCGCATCGGCCGGGTGATCGCCGGCGCCTTCGTGGTGCTGATGATCGCCGGGGCCTGGAATATCGACCTGCGCCACATCTCCGGAGACGAAGCGGTCGGGGCCGCGCTGATCCAGTTCATCATCATCTCGGCCCTGGGCTATGTCGTCTACGAGGGCGTGTCGCTCTGGATCAACCGCAAGCTGGCGCGCGAGATGACCAGCAAGGCGGTGACAGAAGACGAGATCGCCGGCGAGGGCGGCGGATCGGGGGGCGGGTCGCGGCTGGCGACGGTGCTGCCGCTGATCCTGATCTCGGCGCAGATCGCCATTGCCGTGGTGTTCGGTCTGCTGGCGATCGGCAGCCTCGGCATCAACATCACGCCGCTGATGGCCGGGGCCGGGGTGATCGGCCTGGCCATCGGGTTCGGGGCGCAGAAACTCGTGACCGATATCGTTTCCGGCGTGTTCTTCCTGATCGACGATGCCTTCCGCGTGGGCGAATATGTCGATGTCGGCGGCACCACCGGTACGGTCGAGAAGATCTCGATCCGCTCGATGCAGCTGCGCCACCATCGCGGCCCGGTCCACACCATCCCCTATGGCGAGATCTCCAAGCTGACCAATTACAGCCGCGACTGGGTGATCATGAAGCTGAAGTTCACCGTGCCCTTCGACACCGACCCCAACAAGGTCAAGAAGATCTTCAAGAAGATCGGCGCCGAAATGATGGAGGATCCCGCCCACAAGGACGGTTTCCTGCAACCGTTCAAGAGCCAGGGCGTGTTCGACTTCGACGATGTCGGCATGATCATCCGCGGCAAGTTCATGGCCAAGCCGGGCACCCAGTTCACCATCCGCAAGGAGATCTACAACCGTGTGAAGGCCGAGTTCGCCGCCGCGGGCATCGAATTCGCCCGCCGCGAGGTGCGGGTGGCGATTCCGGGGCTGGAGGACGCCGAACATCTGAGCGAGGAACAGAAGGCCGCCGTTTCGGGCGCGGCCGCCGGGGTGGTGCAGCAGCAGAGCCAGCGGGAATAGGCAAGGCCCCTGCCCCGCCGGCGCGGCGGCGGCTCAGATCAGATCGTCGGGCAGCACGCTGTCGGGCATGTTCTGATAGCAGACCGGACGCAGCCAGCGCCGGATCGACATGGTGCCGACCGAGGTTGCGCCGAAATTGGTCGATGCCGGGTAGGGTCCGCCATGCACCATCGCGTCGCAGACCTCGACGCCGGTGGGAAAGCCGTTGGCCAGCACCCTGCCCGCCTTGCGTTCCAGCACCGTCATCAGGGCGCGCGCGCTGGCGGCATCGGCATCGTCCATGTGCAGGGTGCAGGTCAGTTGCCCCTGCAACGACCGCGCTACCGCCATGCGTTCGGCGCTGTCGCGCACCGTGACGATCAGCCCAAGCGGGCCGAACACTTCCTCGCCCAGTGCGGCATCGGCCAGCCAGCCGGCGCCTGTCGTGGCATGGAGATACGGCATGACATCGCGCTGTCCGCACATGCCGGTCAGAAGCGAACGCACCCCCGGCGCCGCCGCCATCCGGTCGCACCCCGAACGGTAGGCCGCGGCGATGCCCGCCGTCAGCATGGTCTGCGGGCGGATTTCCCCGAGCGCCGCGCGGGCGGCCTGTGCGAACGCCTCGGCCCCCGGCCCTTCGGTCAGGACGGCGATGCCCGGATTGGTGCAGAACTGCCCCGCCCCCAGGCTGAGCGTACCGGCCCAGCCCCGGGCGATTTCCGCGCCCCGCGCGGCCAGGGCGCCATCGAGGATGAACATCGGGTTGACGCTGCCCAACTCGCCGAAGAACGGGATCGGCTCGGGCCGCGCGGCACACAGATCGAACAGCGCCCGACCGCCGGCGAGCGAGCCGGTAAAGCCGACAGCGCGGATCAGCGGATGCTGCACCAGGGCCTGCCCCACGGCCCGGTCGCCGCCCTGAATCTGGCTGAAGACGCCGGGATGCAGCCCGCAGGCGATGCGCGCGGCGTCGATGGCCTGGGCCACCAGGTCGGATACGCCGGGATGCGCCGAATGCCCCTTGACCACCACCGGACACCCCGCCGCCAGCGCGCTGGCCGTGTCGCCCCCGGCGGTGGAAAAGGCAAGCGGAAAGTTCGACGCGCCGAACACCGCCACCGCTCCGACGGGCCGCTGCATCAGGCGCAGATCCGGGCGCGGCGGCTGGCGGTCCGGCTGCGCCCGGTCGCGGCGGCGATCCAGGTAATCGCCCGCCTCTACATGCGCGGCGAACAGGTTCAACTGGCCCGTGGTGCGGTTGCGCTCGCTGTCAAGCCGCGCCCCGGGCAGGCCGGTTTCCCTGACGCCCGTCGCGGTGATGGCATCGCCGCGTGCGTCGATCTCGTCGGCGATCCGGCGCAGGAACGCGGCGCGCTCGGCCCGCGGCGAATGGCCATAGCTTGCGAACGCCTCTTCCGCCGCTTCGCAGGCGCGCGCCACGAGCGCCGGGCTGCCCGTGGCAAAGCGGTCCGCGGGGCCGCTGACCGGTTCGTTGGCGAAGGTGGTCTCGGCGCCGACCCAGTCGCCTGCAATCAGATGGGTCCGCTTCAGCATGGTCCCGCCACTCCCGTTGCCGAACCGGTCGGTTCGGGCATTTCCGGCACGTTAGGCCGCGGGTCCGGACCAGTCCATATCCGGCGGTCTGTTCCCTTCATCCACGGCCCAAGGCGCGCGCTACGGGCCAAGCTGCGCCCTCAGGCGCAGGAGCCGGGGGTCGCCCGGCAGGTGCGCCAGCGCCTCGTTCAACACGCCGCGCGCCCTGTCCGGGCCGCCGTCGACCTGCGCCAGGCGCACCAGCATGGTCCAGGCCTCGATACGCTGGGGGTCGAGCCGCACCACCTCGCGGAACGCGCCTTGTGCGCCGCGCAGGTTGCGCGCGGTCAGGGCAATGCCGCCCATGATCAGGTGCGTTTCGGGAAAGTCGAGCTTGTTGGAAAGCGAGCGCCGCCAGTCCGCCATCGCCTCGCCCACCACCGCCCGCTGGCTGGGTGTCAGCGTGTCGGGCGCCACGTTCAGCATCTGCTTGGCCGCCAGGATCCGCACCGAGCGCGCCGGGTCGGCCAGCACCCCGACCAGCCGCGCGGCGCGATCCCGCGGCGGGGCGGCGATCTGAAGGCCGGCCGCGCCGCCCCGCACAAGCGGGTCGGGATCCGAGAGCAACGGCGCCATCGCCGCGGCGAGGTCCGGGTCGGCCAGGGGTTGCAGATAATAGAGCGCGGTGGCGCGCACGATGCCGGGCTGGCCCGCATCCAGCGCGATCCGGCGCAGCGCCGGGGCCGCGGCCTGCGGATCCTGGCGCGCCCGCGCGAAGGCCTGTCCGTAATGCGCTCCGCGCCGTGCCGGATCGGGATACCATCGCGCGATCGCGTCGGCCGCCTCCTGGCGGCCAAGGTCGCCGTGGCAGTCGGTGCAGGCATCCGGTGCCCCGGTCTCGTCGCCCAGATCGGGGCGCGGGATGCGGAAACTGTGATCGCGCCGCCCGTCGATGCCCATGTAGACGCGTTCGATCATGTGGCAGGACTTGCATTGCGCGCCCTCGCTGCCCGGCGCGTGGTGATGATGCGACGGGTCGTCGTATTCGGCCAGCCGCAGGGTCGCAAAGTCGGGGTTTCCGGCGGGCGAATGGCATTGGGTGCACACGGCGTTGCCTTCGGCCTTCAGCGTTGCGCTGTGGGGTTCGTGGCAGTTCATGCAGCTCACGCCCCTGGCATACATCCTGGATTGCAGGAACGACCCGTAAACATAGACCTCGTCCTGAATCTGGCCATCGGCATGGTAACGCCCGGGCCGCAGCAGTTCGAGCGTGTGGGCATCCGCGAAGGGCGTGCCGGGCAACGGGTTGCCATCGGTGAGCGGTTCGCGCCGCGAATGGCAGGTGGCACATTGTTCGATGTCGCCGGCCGTATCGCCCTGTCCCAGCGCGGCGGTGAAACCGTATGCGGCCGGCGCCGGGGCGCGGGGTTCGCCGCGCGCCCAGTCCAGGTGCAGCGAACCCGGGCCGTGACAGGCCTCGCATCCGACGCCGATTTCGGCCTGCGTGCTGGCATAGCCGCGGCCGCGGGGGTCGTAGTTGCGTTCGTATCCGGTGGCGTGGCATTCGGCGCAGCGCGCGTTCCAGGTCTTGTAGGGGCCGCTCCAGTGCAGCCCGTCTTCGGGCGGCAGATCCTGATCGGGATAGAGGTCGTACCAGGCCGCGCCCGCGACGTCCCAGACCACGTCAAAGCTCTGCAGCCGCCCCGGTTCGGTTTCGATCAGCAATTGCTGGAGCGGCGCGATGCCCGCGAGCGAATGAACCGGGTAGTCGGCAACGCCGCCATCGGTTTCGGTGACGGTGACGAAATAGCGCCCGTCCTCGATGCGGAAGGCGGCCGAAAACCCGTCATGCTCGAAGGTGGTGTCGTCGAAATCGCCCTTCACCGTATCCGGCCCGGGCAGCGTCCAGGCCAGCGCGTGATGCGACCCCGCCCAGGCCGCCGCCGCGTCCTCGTGACAGCCGGTGCAGGCATTCGAACCGACATAGGCGGGCCGGCCCGATTGCTGTGCTCCCGCGGCGGCGGGCACGATCCAGGCAAGGCACGACACGAACAGGCGAAGGATCAGGGACATGGGCGGCGGGGCCATCCTGCTTTGGGCCATCCGTCAGCGCACCGAAGCGCGCGCAGCCGAACATGCGTTTGCATAGAACGGGTTACAGGGCAGACCCGACGGTGGAAACCGGGTCTTGCGCAAAACCCGGCTCGCCACAGCTTTGCCGCCGGGCCCTCAGTCATCTTTTGCCAGGTCCATGAGGGCACCGTTGAATTCCGCGCCCAGGATCAGGATGGCGGAAATCAGGTAGAGAAAGATCAGCGCCGCCATCGCCCCGGCCAGACCGGCATAGGTGGCGGCGTAGGATCCGAAGGATCGCACATAGAACGAGAACCCCCAGCCGACGATCATCCACAGCACCACGGTCAGAACCACCCCGGGCAGGATGCGGCGCAGCCGGTGCCGGCGCCCCGGCAGCCAGACATGCGCGGCGAGAACCGCCAGGACCGGCATCGACAGGATGATGACCTGGCCGATGCCCTCGTCGAACACCCATTGCAGGAACGGCCAGGGGGTGGCCGCGCTTACCAGCCGGGAATAGATCGGCACGGCAAGTGCGAAGGCCACGGCGCCAAGAAGCGCCACCGCCCCCACCAGCACGAACACCACGCATAGCAGCCGCGCCCGCCAGTAGGGCCGCGTTTCGGTGTCGTGATAGGCCCGTGTCATCGCCTCGCGCACCGCATCGACGCCGTTGGAGGCGAAATACAGCACCAGAACCCCGCCCACCGTCATCAGGCGCGAGTTGTTGGCCTCGATCACCGCCGTCACCTCGGTCACGATGGGGGCCTCGATCGCATCGGGCCAGGCGCCGAACACCAGTTCGACGACATCGTCGATCGCCGCCTGATCCGACAGGAACCCCGCCAGCGCGAATTCGCGCGACACGAACCCCGCCAGCGCCACCACGAACAGAACGAAGGGAAACAGCGCCAGCATCATCGACATGGCGACATGGCTGCTCAGCACCCAGCCGCCCTTGGCGTCGAAGCGGCGCACCGCCTCGATCGTGGCGCGCAGAACCGTCCACAACCACCTGGCGATACGTTCGGCGGACACGCTCATGCCCGCCCTGCCCCGGGTTGCCTGCCCCGGCGGGCTGGCCGGCTATCCGTCATGGCTATCCCCCTTGGGCGAGGGGCGCGATTCATCCTCGAAGGTTTCGGCCAGCGTGGTCCAGACGGTCACGAACAGCCCCGCGAGGACCGGCCCCAGGATCATGCCGGGTGCGCCGAACATGCCCAGCCCGCCCAGCGTGGCGATCAGGATCACGATGTCGTGCAGGCGCGCATCGCGCCCCACCAGCCACGGGCGCAGGAAGTTGTCGATTGTGGAAACCACCGCGGTTGCCCAGATCGCGAGGCCGACGGCTTCCATGTACTGGCCCTTGATCGCCAGATATAGCGCCCCCGCCAGCAGCACCGCCGGGGCGCCGATCGCCGGCAGCATCGCCATCACCATCATGACCACCGACCAGAATGCCGCACCCGGCACGCCCGTGACCCAGAACCCCAGCCCGCCAAGCGCGCCCTGGATGACGGCGATGCTGAGCGTGCCCTTGATGGTGGCGCGGCTGACCGACATGATCCGTTCGTTCAGCCGCTGTTGCGTCTCGGGCGCCAGGCCGGTGAACCGCAGCAGGTGCACCAGGATCGGCGTATCCATCTGGAGAAAGAAGAACAGCGAATAGAAGAACACGAACAGATGCAGGAAGAGTATGGCCGCGCCCAGCGTGACCGAGGACAGCGAGGCCACGAAAAAGCCCGCGGCGGCCTGGATCAGTTCGCCGAGCTTGGAGAGCACCCTGGGCCAGAATTCCTCGAGGTTGCCTTCGAACGGGATCCAGTCGGGAACCTTCATCGACCAGTCGGCGGCGTTCAGCTTGCCGGCCAGCGCGCCGATGCCGCGCGCCAGCGTCTCGGCCTGGCCGACGGCGACGGCGATGATCGCCATCATCGGCAGGATCACCACCAGCAGCATCAAGATCAGGCTCAGCGTACTGGCCAGTGCCCGGCGGCCGCCCAGCCGCTCGGTCAGCCGCAGATTCAGCGGCTGCGCCATCGCGCCCGTGATCGCCGCCAGCGCCAGCGGCACCAGGAGGCCGCGGATCATGTCGAAAAACGCGACCGAGATCAGCGCCGTCGCCACCAGCAGCGCGATCCAGCGCAGAACATCCGCGGAAAAGGGGCGAAACGGTTGCATGAAATGCCCCGCAGGTTGATCGCGTGATCCGATTGCCATTGAAGGCACGTTGCACAACAAGCGTTTAGGATGCAACATCGGCCTGAACCGGCCAACCGGCCGATACCCAGGAGGCGCGACATGAACGACATGGACGACTGGCTTGCCGCCATGAAGCAGAAACGCGACGAGATGAAGCTCCAACTGCATCTGGCCAGCAAGGAGGCCGAGGAGGAATGGGACGAACTGGTCTCGGACTGGGACCGTTTCGTGCACGGCGCGCAGCTTGACAAATCCGCCGAGGAGGTCGGCGAGGCCGCCCGTGAACTGGGCATCCGCATCAAGACGGCCTTTGACCGGATGCGCAAGAGTCGCGTCTGAGGCGCGAAGGAGCCGGCAGGAAAGGACAACCGATGGTGACAAAGGCGGAACTGGAACAGGAACTGGCCGCCCTCAGAGAGGAACTCGCCGCGCAGCAGAAGCTGACCGCCGAAGCCACGGCACAGGCGGCCGAAGCGGCAAGCGACGGCAAGGCCGCCCTGGCCGGTTTCCTGCAATCGCACGGCATCGACACCGGCGATCTGGATATCGAGGATCTGTGGCGCCAATTGTCGGGCGAGATCGGCGATTTCACGCGCAGGCAGCCGGCGCTGGCCGCAATCGCGGTTTTCGCGCTTGGCTTTCTGCTTGGGCGGATGGCGAGATAGGCAGAGAGAGGAGACGGCGATGAACCGGATCAGCCGGAACATTTCGATCGTGCTGCGCACCGAGCGCATGATCGCTCGGCGCCATATGGCGGTGATCCGCAACCAGACCGGGCTTTATGCCTTTGCCGGGCTGGTGTCTCTGATCGGGCTAGTGATGCTGAACGTCGCGGCGTTCTACGCGCTGATAACCGTCATGGCGGCGCAGTTCGCCGCCCTGATCGTCGCGCTGTGCAATCTGGTGCTGGCGGGCGCGCTGGTGCTGATCGCCGGGCGGCTGTCGCCGGGCAAGGAGCTTGAGCCGGTGACGGAACTGCGCGATCTGGCCATCGCGGAGCTTGAGGCAGAGGCGGAACTGGCCGTGGCCGAGGCGCGCGAGATGTCCGCCAATGTCCGCCGGATCGCCCGCGACCCGCTGGGCACCGCCCTGCCCGCGCTGCTGGGCCCACTGATTTCGGCGCTGTTGAGCGGCAGGAAGAAATGACCGGGCCGGGTGTGTCCTGTACCGCACCCTGAACCGGCCCTTGGCGACATATCAACAACCGGGAGAATTTGAGATGATGTTGAAACGGCTGGCTATTTCGATCGCGGCGTCGGCCGCATTCTGCACCGCCGCGCTTGCCGATCCGCTGCCGTCCTGGGAGGATGGCGACATCAAGGCGCGGATCGTGGCCTTTGTCGATGACGTGACCGACCCGGCCTCGCAAGACTACGTCCCCCCCGAGGCGCGCATCGCCGTTTTCGACAACGACGGCACGCTCTGGGGCGAACAGCCGGTGTATTTCCAGCTCATCTTCGCATTCGACGAGGTGGCGCGGCGCGCCGGGGACGACCCTTCCATCCTGACCTCGGACACGCTGAAAGCCGCCGCCGCGGGCGACTACCAGGCCGCGCTGGCGGGCGGCAACACGGCGCTGGCCGAGATCGTCGCCGCCTCGCATGCGGGGCTGAGCGTGGAGGCCTTCCAGAACAACGTGCGCGCCTGGCTGGACACGGCCCGCCATCCCGGAACCGGCCTGCGCTATGATCACATGACCTATCAGCCGATGACGGAACTGCTGCGATACCTGCGCGACGAGGGCTTTGCCACCTACATCGTCTCGGGCGGCGGCGTTCACTTCCTGCGGGTCTTTGCCGAACGGGCCTATGGCATCGTGCCCGAACAGGTGATCGGCACATCGCTGGCCAGCAGCTATCATGTCGAGGACGGGCAACCGGTCATCGTCAAGGATCCGCAGGTGTTCTTCGTCGATGACAAGGAAGGCAAGCCGGTGGCGATCGATCGCATCATCGGACGGCGCCCGATCCTGGCCGCCGGCAATTCCGACGGCGATTTCCAGATGCTGGAATACACCACCGCCGGCCACGGTGCGCGCCTGGGTCTGCTGGTGCACCATACCGATGCCACGCGCGAGGCGGCCTATGACCGCGAAGGCCATGTCGGCGTCCTCAAGCGCGGACTCGACGAGGGCCCCGGCCGCGGCTGGCTGATCGTGGACATGGCTAAGGACTGGTCGCGCATCTACACCGAGGGAAAGTGACTCCTCGGGGGCGGGACGGGCCGCGATGCTGGTAGTCTTCGGCAGCCTGGTCGCCATCGCGATCTATGGCTCGGCGCTGTTCTGCGCCGTGCATGCGGCGGTGACGGCGCGCACGCCTCAGGGCGCGGTGGGCTGGGGGGTTTTCCTGATCGCGCTCCCGATTCTGGGCGTGCCGCTTTACATGTTTCTGGGCCATCACAGGTTTCGCGGCTATCGCATCACGCGGCTTGAATCCAAGCGCGTGGTGGAAGGGCTCAAGGCGTTCGCCTCGCAGCACCGGCCCGATCTGGGCGAGGATGCGATCAACCTCGCCCCGTTCGAGGGCATCGCCAACATGCAGGCGGTGCGCGGCAACGGTGCCGATCTGCTGATCGACGGCGAGGCGACCTTCGCCGCGATCTTCGAGGCGATCGACGCCGCACGGGACTATATCCTGTTCCAGTTCTACATCGTGCATGACGATGTCCTGGGCCGGGCCGTCAAGGAACGGCTGATCGCGGCCGCGCGGCGCGGCGTGCATGTGCGGTTCCTGATAGACGCGGTCGGCAGCTACAAGCTGCCGCGCGCCTATTCCGACGACCTGCGCGCCGCAGGCATCGACGTGGCCGACCGCGACAGCCAGCGCGGCCCCAGGTTCCGCTTCCAGTTGAACTACCGCAACCACCGCAAGACCGTCGTGGTGGACGGCGTCACGGGGTTCATCGGCGGGCACAACGTGGGTGACGAATACATGGGCCGCGATCCCGCCATCAGCCCGTGGCGCGACACCCACTACCGGGTGCGCGGGCCGGTTGTGCTGCAACTGCAACTGATCTTTGTCGAGGACTGGCACTGGGCCACCGACACCCTGGTGCTGGACGACCTGAACTGGGACGCCAGGCGCACGCAAGAGGACATGACCGCGCTGATCGTCGCCACGGGGCCGGGCGATGCCACCGAAACCGGCAGCATGATGTTCTTTTCCGCGATCGCGGCGGCGCAGACGAAGGTCTGGATCGCCTCGCCCTATTTCGTGCCCGATCTCGACGTGATGACCGCGCTGAAGCATGCTGCGCTGCGCGGTGTCGATGTGCGCGTGCTGGTTCCGGAACGGGCCGACAACCTCATGACATGGCTTGCCGCCTATGCCTATTACGACGAGATGACGCAAAGCGGGGTGCGCCTGTTCCGCTTCACGCGCGGGTTCATGCATCAGAAGGCGTTCCTGGTCGACGATCAGCTGGCCGCGGTCGGCACCACCAACCTCGACAACCGGTCGTTCCGGCTGAATTTCGAGGCGATGGCCCTGTTCTTCGACCGGCAGGCGGCGGCGGCGCTCGAAGCGATGTTCCGCGCCGATTTCGAACACAGCTATGAACAGACGCGCACCATCGCCCAGCAGCCGCTTCATATCCGTTATGGCGCGCCGGTGGCCCGGCTGTTTTCGCCCATCCTGTAGGCCCGGGCGGTATCAGCCCCCGCTGCCGGGGAACAGACGGTCCTGCAACAGCCGGCTCATCAGCGCGATCAGAAAGGCCGAACTGATCCCGAATCCCAGCACGCCGGCAACCCCCGCGAAGGTGCCGAACACCCGCAGCCCGGGATCGAGCGTTATGTCGCCGTAGCCGACGGTCGTGTAGGTCACGAGCGAGAAATACACCGCCTCGTTCCAGTCGGCCAGCGCGTCGTTGCGCAGCCAGACCCACGACCAGATAGCGATCTGCGAGGTATGGGCCAGCAGGATGAAGACCAGTGCCGTCAGGATCAGCGTGCCGGTTTCGACCGACGGGCGCGCATCCGACAGGCGCTGCGCGATGCGGCGCATGATCGTGGTCGCCCAGACCAGGAACACCGTCTCGATGAACAGGCACAGCCCCATGGTGACGCCGCCCCAGAAGATCTGCTGCCCGAGCGTCATGGCGCCCCGGCCCCGGATCTGCGCGCGGCGATGCACATCGTGGGTTCAGCTGTCATCCGTCGAATCCATGTCGGATGGGTCGGGCCGGATCGCGGGCGCAGAGGCAGGCGCCGCCGCCTGCGCCTGCCCGGCCGCGCCGGTCAGCGTTTCGGGATTGCGCAGCCAGATATCGCTTTGCGGGAACGGAATTTCGATGCCTTCCTCGGCAAAGCGCCGCGCGATCTCGTAATTCATGTCCGAACGCACATGCAGCACCCAGTTCACATCGCGCAGAATGGCGCGGATCTCGAAATTCAGCGAACTTGCGCCAAAGCCCTGAAAGGCCACGCTGGGCGCGGGATTGGCCAGCACCATGGGATGCGCGTTCGCGATCTCGAGCAGTATCTTCTCGACCTTGCGGGGGTCGGCCGAATAGGCCACGCCGACCGGGGCGATCACCCGCCCGATGGTGTTGCCGCGGGTATAGTTGGTCACGGTGCCCGATATCAGATCCGAATTCGGCACGATGACATCGGTGCGATCGAAGGTCTCGATCCGGGTTGAGCGAACCGAGATGTCGCGCACATAGCCCATCAGCCCGTTGACCTCGACCCAGTCGCCTTTCGAAATCGGGCGTTCGATCAGCAGGATGATGCCGCTGACGAAGTTGGAAACGATGGTCTGTAGCCCGAAGCCGATACCGACCGACAACGCCCCCGCGACCAGCGCCAGCGACGACAGGTCCAGCCCGGCGGCGGCAATCGCGACAAGCGCCGCCAGAAAGATGCCGACATAGCCGGTTCCCGCCACCAGCGCGTTCTGACCGCCCGGGTCGATGCTGGTCTTCGGCAGCAGCGAGTTGCGCAATCCGCCCTGCAACAGGCGCGTCACCATGTATCCGGCGGCGAACACGACCGCGAATATGACGAATACTTCGGGCGACACGCGCGTATCGCCGACCTGAAAGCCGGCCATGAACATCGCCCAGACCTCGGTCAGATCCGCCACCCTCGCGCCCCAGACCAGCGCCAGGACCGGGATCGACAGCAACGCCAGCGCAAAGCCGGCGAGAACCGCAAACAGCGAATCCCGGGCCGATTCGCCGCGATGCCAGAGCCATCCGTAGAGATCGGTGAGAAAATGCTGCAACACCACGCAGACGGCGATCAGGGCCAGCGTCAGAACCACCGGGTAGATGATGGATTCGGCGGCATAGACATATCCGAACGCCGCCAGGGCCGGCGCCGCGACGCTCAGGACAATCGCCGCCTTGCGCGCCAGCCGCACCACACCGGCAACGGCGGAACTTCGGGTCGGCGCGGTGTCGGCGGATTCCCCCGGTTCGCGCAGTTGAATACCCTGCATGCGCGACAGGATCAGCGCGGTGATGAGAATACCCGGAAAGGACACCACGGCGCGCGACGCCTCGGAAATGCTCTCGATCTGGCCGAACAGGCCGACCGCGTCATAAAGGACCAGCATCCAGGCCAGCAGGGCGACATAGGACCGTGTCTCGCGCTTGCGCGAGGATACCACCGGCACCAGTTCATCGGTTTCGCCCTTCGGCACCAGCCGGTCGGCCAGCCATCTGAAGAACAGCAGCGTCGCGGCCCATTGCGGCACGGACTCGGCAATCAGCGTGCCGCGCAACCCCAACATGCCGGTCATGGTGACGGCCTGGGTGATCGCGTTGACCCCGGCCAGCGGCAGAAAGATCTTGGTCAGCGAGACAACGAAACCCCAGACCCCCGAGCCGCTGCCGCCGAACCTCAGTAGGTAGTCTCCGAACCGCTCGGCCCAGGTCCGGGCGCGCAACAGCAGTACCAGCCCGACCAGCAGAAGGCCGCCGATGGGCAGCAGGTTGTCGCGCAGCTTTCCGCGGCTGGCGCGCGACCCGCTGAGGTCCACCGTTTCCTTGACCAGCGCGCCAAGGGCGTTCTGGACATCGCGCAGCGCCTTGGGCCAGTGTTCGGGGTTCAGCGGCGAGGGGCCGCGCGACAGGAGCTTGCGGGCCTCGCGTTCGCGGATGATCTTGTCGATCTCGCCGATCAGGCCGTCGGCGCGGTTGTGGGCTTCCTCCGCCACCACGCGCGGCACCCTCAGCGCGTTGAGCTGTTCGTTCAGCGAGCTGCGCAGCGCGGCGAGGTCGGCGGGTTCTTCCTCGCCCTCGCCGGGGGGCGGACCCAGCGCGTCGATCTGCGATTTCAGGGTCTTGATCCGCGCCGAGTTCGCAGCCCTGGTCTTGGCGAAGACCTCGCGGTATCCGACGATTTCGGCGCGCAGGTTTTCCAGCGCCGCGCTCGAGGCCCGCCGCGCGTCGATCACCTGTTCGGCGCGCGTCGCGGTCTTTTGCCATTCCTCGAAATACTCGCGCTGCTCGTCGCTGACCTGCGCGCCGCAAACGCCCGCGACGAATGTCAGCACGAGCGCGGTCAGGGCCGCGATGAGACATCGGGGAAGTGTCGTCATACGTCCTCGAAAACGCCGGGAATGCTGGCCGGGGCACGGCTCATCCAGCCGGGCACCGGCAGGCCCTTTTCCTTGAGGAATTCCGGGTTGAACAGCTTGGACTGATAGCGCGAGCCATAATCGCACAACACGGTGACGATGGTATGGCCCGGCCCCATTTCGCGGGCCATGCGCACCGCACCGGCGATGTTGATCGCGGTCGAGCCGCCCATCACCAGCCCCTCGTCGTGCAGCAGGTCGAACACATATGGCAATGCCTCGTCATCGGCGATCTGGCAGGCGAAATCGGGGGTGAAACCCTCGAGGTTGCGGGTGATGCGCACCTGGCCGATGCCCTCGGCGACCGAGCCGCCCTCGCTCTTCAGTTCTCCGGTGGTGTAGTAGGAATAGAGCGCCGCCCCCATCGGATCGGCCAGCCCGATGCGCACGCCCTTGGGTTGCAACGCCTCCGCGACCCCGGCCAGCGTGCCGCCCGAACCGACCGCGCAGATGAACCCGCTGACCCGCCCGCCGGTCTGTTCCCAGATCTCGGGCCCCGTGGTCTCCACATGCGCCTGGCGGTTGGCCACGTTGTCGAACTGGTTGGCCCAGATCGCGCCTTCGGGCCTGGTCCTGTTCAGTTCGTTTGCCAAGCGTTCGGAATAGCGCACGAAATTGTTCGGGTTGCGGTACGGCGCCGCCGGCACCTGCACCAGATCGGCGCCGGCCAGCCGCAGCATGTCCTTCTTTTCCTCGCTCTGCGTCTCGGGAATGACGATGACGGTGCGAAACCCCATCGAGGCGCCCACCAGCGCCAGCCCGATCCCGGTATTGCCGGCGGTACCCTCGACGATGGTTCCGCCGGGGCGCAGGGCGCCGCGGGCCACGGCATCGCGGATGATGTAAAGCGCGGCGCGGTCCTTGACCGACTGACCGGGGTTCATGAATTCCGCCTTGCCGAGGATCTCGCAGCCGGTTTCCTCGCTGACCCTGCGCAGCCGGATCAGCGGCGTATGTCCGACGGCCTCGGCCAGATCGCGTGCGATGCGCATGGTATCCCCCGTTTCTGGTTTCGACCCGATGTAACCCCGGCCCGGCCCGATCTCAAGCGTCGTTGCGCAGCCGGTCGCGATGGCGGGCCAGCCACAGGGCGGTGGTCAGCAGCGGCAGATCCTTGTATTCGCCCGCATCGACACCGCGCATCAGTTCGTCAAAGCCGACGATCCGGCTGGCGATGTCCTCGCCCTCGGATGCCAGGCCGCCACCGCCTTGCGGCGCATCCGAAAGGTCGGCTATTCCTATGAAAAGGTGCAGGAATTCACCCGACGATCCGGTACTTGAATAGCACCGGCCGGCGCTTTCCAGCCGCGTCAGCGCCAGCCCCGCCTCTTCCAGGGCCTCGCGCCGGGCGGTGGTTTCGGCGCTTTCGCCGGGGTCGACCAGGCCGGCCACCGGCTCCCACACCCAGGGCGCGCGGTCGCCGGCCAGAAACACCGGCGCGCGGAACTGTTCAACCAGCAGCACGCAGTCGTTGGCCGGATCGTAGGGCAGCACCACTGCCGCCTCCCCCACCAGCAGGGCGAACCGGGTCACGGGGCCGCTCAGGCTCCCGTCGTGGCGGCGAAACCGCAGCCCGGCGCGTTCCATGCCGAAGAAGTTCAGACAGTCATGGCCGTGTTCCAGAACGCGCACGTCGCGGGCGATGTCGCGCGCCGGATCGGCGGGACGCGCCTGCGCCGCCAGCCAGGATGCGGCGCGGCGCCGGATCGAGGGGAACAGCGGCGCGATCTCGCTGGCCTCCTTGTGCCCGAACCATGCCATCACCTCCTGCGCCGCGCGCAGCGTCAGCGGCCCCCATCGGGCGGCCCAGTCCTCAAGCGACCAGGGCGCGCCGGGGCGCGGTGCGTGCGCGGACTCGGGCGGAAAGAACACCCGGGCCCGGGCCATGCCGCCATCGTCGGAAACCACCCGCACCGGGCGCAGGTCATAGTCGAACCCGCCCTCGTAGAACTCCAGCCGGGCGATGTCCGCGTCGCTCAGCCCGGCGACGAGAAGACCCTCGGCGCTCTGGCCGGCTCGCGCCACGATCATCGGAAAGGACTGCCCCTCGGCCCAGAAGACGCCATGACCGGGCAGGCGCGCGGGCCGCGCCGCGATCGCCCCCGCCGGGCGGCCAAGGACGCGCTCCAGAAGCGGCAGATGCCGCAGGGTGCCGTAAAAGAACAGATCGGGCATGAAACGTGGCCTACTCGTCCGGGGTCATCGCCACATCCTCGCGGCGTATTGTGTGGCAAAGCCGGCCAGAACCGCCCCGATGGCCAGGGTCGCGATGATGTTGGGCACCAGGATCATCAGGCCGTATTCGGACATGATGCGGAAGGTGTCGGTGATCGCCTCGAACGGGCCGCCATAGCGGTTGCGCATGGCCAGCTTGACCATGGCGCCGATCCCCTGAACGAACAGCCCCCAGAACACCAGAACGGCGACTCCGGTGATGCCGTTGTTGATTGCCGGCGCGATGCCGGGGATGGTGCGGGTGCGCCGGCCCATGACCAGCCAGCCCACGATCACGCCCAGCGCGACGTTGACGAGTGTGAAGTTGCCGAAATAGGTGCCTTCGGGGAACAGTTCCTTGACCTGCCCCGACACGACGAAGGCAAGCACGGCCAGACATAGGGCGGCAACGAGTCGGGCGGCGTTGGGCATCGTCTGGGTCCGGCTCCTTGGCGGTGTCATGGGCAGGCTAGGCCGGTTCCGGCCAGCAGGCAAGAACTCTGCCGCTCAACCGGGGGCCGCGCCGTGATAGGCATCGAGCGCGGCCGCACGGCCCCGCGCAAGGCTGACCACCGGTTCGGGATAGGGATCGCCGGGCGAAAGGCCCCAGCGGCGCGGAATCGCGTCGAAATAGGCCAGCGCGGTGGCCGCGGGGCGCTTGCGCTCCTCGGCGATCCAGCGTTGCCGATAGGCGCCTTCGGGGTCGAATTTCCGCGCCTGGGTTTCGGGGTTGAAGATGCGGAAATAGGGGGCCGCGTCCGGGCCCGAACCGGCGACCCATTGCCAGCCGAGCGCATTGTTGGCCTCGTCCCAGTCGGTCAGATGCGCGGCGAACCAGTCCTGCCCGATGCGCCAGTGGGTCAGCAGATGCTTGGTCAGATAGCTGGCGGCCACCATGCGCGCCCGGTTGTGCATCCGCCCGGTGACGTACATCTCGCGCATCGCCGCATCGACCAGGGCAATGCCGGTGCGGCCGCGCTTCCAGGCGATCACCTCGGGGCTGTCGGTCGCGGTCCGCCAGGGAAAGGCGTCCCAGTCCTCGCGCCAGTTGCGCGTCAGGATGCGGGGCGTGTGATACATCAGATGATGCGCGAAGTCGCGCCAGACCAGCTGGCGCAGAAAGGCTTCCGCGCCCTTCGGGTTTTGCGCGCGCACGCGCAGACCGGCATGCCAGCAGCGGCTCGCCGAGATCTCTCCCAGGGCGAGGTATTCCGACAGGCCCGAGGTCGCGTCCAGGTCGGGCCGGTCGCGCAGTTGTTCATATTGGTCAATGCGTTGCGAGACGAAGCTGTCAAGCCGGTCAAGCCCGGCCGCCTCGCCCGGGGCGCTGTGGCCCGCCACCACCGCCGCGCCGCGCCGCATCGCGTGGCCCAGCGCCCAATCTTCCAGCGCATCCGATCGCGGCCAGTTGCCGGGCGCCGCGATCCGCCCCGGCGGCGGCAGCGGTTCGGCCACGTCCCGCCCGCGCACCGCCCGCCACATCGGCGTGAACACCTTGAACGGCGTTCCCGCTTTGGTCGCCACCCGCCAGGGTTCGAACAGAAGCTGGCCGGAAAACGAACGGGCCCCGATGCCATCCGATTTCAGCGCCGTCTTGATCGCCGCGTCGCGCTCGCGCGACCGGGGGTCGTAGGCGCGCATCCACCAGACCGCGCCGGCCCCGGTGTCGCGCACGAGCGCGCGCAGAGTCTCCAGCGCTCCGCCCCGCCGCAGCACCAGGCGGCTGCCCCGTTGCGCCAGCGTCGCGGCGAATGCCTCAAGCCCCGCACCCAGGCGCCATTTCGCCGCCGCGCCCAGCGTTTCGGCGCAATCGTCCAGAATGAACACCGGAATCACCGGCCGCCCCGAGGCGCAGGCCGCGTTCAGCGCCGCGTGATCGGACAGCCGCAGATCGCGGCGAAACCATAGCAGGACGGGAAAGCGCTCCTCTGCCATGGCCGGGCGCTAAAGAACCCGGTCCAGCGCGGCGATCAGCCGCTCGACCTCGTCGGCGGTGGTGTAATGCGTGAAACTCAGACGCAGCACGCCCTGGGCGGGATCGACCCCCATCGCCGCCAGCGGGCGCTGCGCGTAGAAATCGCCGCCCCCCGCCATGATCCCGTGTTCGGCCAGAGCCGCGGCCACCGCCGCGCCCGCCCTGCCCCGCACGGCCAGCGCCACGGTCGGCGCCCGGCGGGCCGCCTGCGCCGGGCCGATCAGGCGCACCGAGTTGCGCTCGGCCACCGCGTCCAGCAGCGGCTGGAGAAGCGCCGTTTCGTGGCTGCGCATCAGCTCGCGCACGAAACGCGCCCGCGCCGCCGCGCCGGCGCCGGGGCCGCCGTGATGGTCGCACAGCGCATCGAGATAATCGGCCATGCCCGCGCTCGCCGCGATCTGGGCATGGTCGGGGCCGGCCGGCGTGAAACGCTTGTGCAAGACGTCCCCGTTGAAATGATGCCCCTGGTTGGGCAGCAGTTCGGCCAGCGCCCGGCGGATCACCATCAGCCCCTGATGCGGCCCGTAGGTCTTGTAGGCCGAGAACAGGTAGATATCCGGCCCCAGTTGCCCGACATCAGGAAAGCCGTGCGGCGCCAGCGATACGCCATCGACGCACACGAAGGCGCCGGCGGCATGGGCGATGGCGGTGATCTCGACCACCGGGTTGATTTCGCCCACCACGTTGGAACAATGCGGGAAGCAGACCAGCCGTACCCTTTCGTCCAGCAGCGGTTCCAGCGCCTCGGGGTCGAGATGCCCGCTGCCCGGGTCGATCTTCCATTCGCGAATCTCGATGCCCTCGGCCGCCAGCCGCCGCCATGGGCCGGTATTGGCCTCGTGATCCTGATCGGTCACGATGATCGCCTCGCCCGGTTGCAGGAACTGGCGGAACGCCTGGGCCAGAACATAGGTGTTCTGGGTGGTGGAGGGCCCAAAGCTCAGCTCGTCCTCCGCGACGCCGAGAATCGCCGCCATGCGGGCGCGCGCCTCGTCCATCTCGGCACCGGCCAGCCGGCTTGCCTCGAACGGCGCGTAGGGTTGAACCTTGCGTTGCCGGTAGAACCGCGTCAGCCGGTCGATCACCGGCGCGCAGGTATAGGATCCGCCGGCATTCTCGAAGAACGCCCGGTCGCGAAGCGACGGTTCGGCAAAGGCGGGAAACTGAGCCCGCACGAAATCCGGATCGAGAACCGCTTCGCCCATATCCTTCCCTCGCAACGCAAAAGCCCCGGCAGAATGTGCCGGGGCCTTCATTGGACGCAAATGCACCGGAGAATTCAAGCGCAAGTTCGCCTCAGCGCGCCTCGCTCATCAGGCCGCGCAGGATCGCCCAGCACATCAGCAGCAGAACCAGCGTGAACGGCAACCCGGTCGAGATCACCATCGCCTGCAACGCGGCCAGACCGCCGCCCAGCAGAAGCACGATGGCCACGGCACCCTCGAAGACGCACCAGAACACGCGCTGGGGAACCGGCGCATCGACCTTGCCGCCGGCGGTGATGGTGTCGATCACCAGCGACCCCGAATCCGAGGAGGTGACGAAGAACACCACCACCAGGATGATACCGATGAACGACGTGATCGAGGCCAGCGGCAATTCGCCCAGCATCTTGAACAGCTTGAGTTCCAGCGGCGCCTCCTGCGCCCCGGTAAAGCCGTCGGCGATCACCTGATGGATCGCGGTGCCGCCGAACACGCTCATCCACAACACGCAGACCAGGCTGGGGATCAGAAGCACGCAGATGATGAATTCGCGAACCGTGCGGCCACGGCTGACACGGGCGATGAACATGCCCACGAAGGGCGACCAGGAAATCCACCACGCCCAGTAGAACGCGGTCCAGCCCTGGGAAAAGTTCACATCCTCGCGCTCCAGCGGATTGGACAGCGCGGGCAGGAATTCCACATAGGCCAGCAGGCTGTCGGCGAAACCCGTCAGGATCGCCACGGTCGGCCCGACCAGCAGCACGAAGACCAGCAGCAGGAAGGCCAGCCCCATGTTGATCTCGGACAGGACCTTGACGCCGCCGTCGAGGCCGCGCAGCACCGAGATCAGCGCCACGGCGGTGATCGCGGTGATCAGCACCACCTCGGTGCCCGACCCCACCGGGATGCCGAACAGTTCGTTCAGGCCGGCATTGGCCTGGGTCGCGCCAAAGCCCAGCGACGTGGCCAGCCCGAACAGCGTGGCAAACACCGCCAGCGTGTCTATGACATGGCCGGTCCAGCCCCAGATCCGCTCTCCGAAGATCGGATAGAAGGCCGACCGGATGGTCAGCGGCAAGCCCTTGTTGTAGGTGAACAGCGCCAGCGCCAGCGCGACGATGGCATAGATCGCCCATGGGTGCAGGCCCCAGTGATAGATCGTCGCGGCCATGCCAAGGCGCACCGATGCCATCTCGTCGCCCGCAGCCCCGCCCAGCGGCGCCCAGTCGGTGCGCATCCCGTCTTCCAGCACGGGGCCGCCCAGCGAGGTGGAAAAATGGCTCATCGGTTCGGATACGCCATAGAACATCAGCCCGATGCCCATGCCCGCGGCAAACAGCATCGCGAACCAGCCGACATAGGTGTAATCCGGCGTCGCCTCGTTGCCGCCCAGGCGCACCCTGCCCCAGGGCGAAACGATCAGGAACAGGCAGAACAGCACGAAGATGTCGCCCGCGCCCAGGAAGAACCAGTCGAAATTCGCCGTCACCGCCGGGCGCAGCCAGCCGAACAGCGCCGCCGACTGTTCCGGCAGCGCCAGCGCGTAGAACACGAAGGCGACGATGGTCAGCCCCGAGATCATGAAGACCGGATTGTGAATGTCAAAGCCGAACGGTCCCAGGCTGCCCTCGACATTGTCCTGTCCGATCTCGTAATCGGTTTCGATCAGGTCGGCCTCGCCCTCGGGCTGGGGAATTCCCTGATTGGTGGTGTCATCGGCCATGTCGGCCTCCTGTTGCTTGATCGGTTCGCGTTCGTTTCGCGACGCCTGGTCGCCTTGGGCGGCGCTATTCCTCGCGCACCACCATGACCGACACCCCGGCATGGGAGGCCATGCGCCCGCCATGCGAGGGCAGCAGGAAATCGGCGATGCCCGGCACATGGCTGGCCATCACCACCAGATCGGCGCCGGTTTCCTTGCGCGCCCTCAGCAGCGTGTCGTCCAGATCCACCGCCGGATCGTGGCTGACCATGCTGTGAGAACTGGCGCGATAGCCGTGCCTGGCTGCCTCGGCCTGGGCGAACTCTTCCAGCCGGGCGGCGAATTCCTCGGGGTTGCGCGCCAGCGGCCCGGGCGCCGGGGCCGTCACCGCGACAAAACAGACCTCGGCCCTGTAGCGATCGGCCAGGTCGGCCGTCACCTGCAAGGCCCGGCTCAGACGTGCGGCATGTGCGAGGTCGACGGGCGCCATGATCTTGCGAAACATGCAAACTGTCCCTTCCTGTTGCGGCCGGACCTGGTGTGCACGCCCCGGTTCGGCCCGGACGGGGCCGCAGGACCAGACGTTCCGGCCGAATGTGCGGCGCCGCCGGCGGCTGTGCCGGGGCATCGCTCGGCCCAAGCCTAACGCGATGACGACACGTCATTCAAGCCGACGCGACGCTTCTTGCTCCGGCAACGACGCCGGGACAGGTCGCAAACCGGCCCGGCCGGAATCGGATCAGGCGTTCACATCGACCACGACGCGGCCCCTGATTCGGCCCTTGAGGATGTCGCCGCCCAGCCCCGGCAGGTCCGACAGGGTGGCGGGCGTTATCATCGAATCCAGCTTTTCCATCGGCAGATCGCGGGCGATCCGGCCCCAGGCGCGGACCCGGTTGGCATAGGGCTGCATCACCGAATCGATGCCCAGAAGATTGACGCCGCGCAGGATGAACGGCGTGATCAGCGCCCCTTCGATGGCGGCCCCCCCGGCCAGCCCGACCGCGGCCACCGAAGCGCCGTATTTCATCTGTTTCAGCACCCGGCCGAGCATGACCCCGGCCACCGCATCGACGCAGCCGGCCCAAAGTTCGGATTCCAGCGGCTTGCGCGTCGCCTCGGTCAGTTCCTCGCGCGCCACGATCCGGCTGGCCCCCAGGGCGCGCAGATAGTCCTGGGTTTCCGGCCGGCCCGTCACGGCAGCCACTTCATGACCCAGCTGCGCCAGGATCGCGGTCGCCACCGAACCCACGCCGCCGGCGGCCCCCGTCACCAGAACCGGCCCGTGCGCCGCTTCAAGCCCGTGATCCTCGAGCGCCATCACCGACAGCATCGCGGTCAGCCCGGCGGTGCCCACCGCCATCGCGGCGCGCGTGTCCAGCCCCTCGGGCAGCGGCACCAGCCAGTCGGCCCTGACCCGCGCCTTCTGGGCATAGCCGCCCCAATGCGCCTCGCCCACGCGCCAGCCGGTCAGCACGACCTTGTCGCCGGGCTTGTAGCGGCCGTCCGAGGACGCCTCGACGGTGCCGGCGAAATCGATTCCCGGCACGTGCGGGTACTTGCGCACCAGCCCCCCGCCCGGGCCGATGCACAGCCCGTCCTTGTAGTTCACCGTCGAGTATTCGACCGCCACCGTCACCTCGCCCTCGGGCAGGTCGTCCAGACCGATCTGCCTGACGCCGGGGCGGGTCTTGCCGGTTTCCTCGTCCTTTTCGACCACCAATGCGTTGAACATTGCAACTCTCCCGATTCCTCTGGCGCCCGCCATCGGGGCGCCCTCATGTCTTGTCCCGCCGAACGCGCCGGCCGGCCCCGCGCGCCTCAGCGCGGCCCGTGCCAGTCGATCTGGCAGATCTCGGCCGAGCGGCCGTCGAAATCCCAGACCCGGCCATGGGCGCGCAGCTTGCCCTTGGTCGATGTCGCGACGGTAATGTCCGGCCCCATCCAGTATTCCGTATTGGTGATGACCAGATCCCGGCCCGGATCCTTGCCGCCCACCGGATGCACGACGCCCTGAATCTTGCGCCCCACGGTGATGTGGCGGGTCTTGCCTTCGGTCTCGTAGCTGACCGGCTGGCGTTCATGGCCCAGGATCTCGCTGACCAGAACCTTGAACAGCCCGGTGGTGCCCTTGGCCGCGCCGCTGAAGATCGCTACCAGCGCGTCGTAGGCGTCATCGCTGGCGCGCTCGTCGATGAACAGCGCCACCTTCCAGTTGCCGCGCGACATCATGCCGGGGATCTCGATCATCAGGCCGACATTCAGCCCCGACAGGTCGATATCGCCGTATTGTCCGGCGTCGATGCGCACCCCGCCCCATGTCTGGCAATGCCCCTCGGTCGGCGGATGCTTGCCCAGCGACACCACGCAGGGGCAGAACACCGTGCAATTGCAGTTCAGGATCAGTTCGCCCTTCATGGTCCAGGGAACCGTGCCCACCTCGCCACCCAGTGCCATTGCGGTCTCTCCTCTTCAGATTGCGCCCAGGACCATCCAGGCCGCGCCCCCGAGCAGCGCATAGCCCAGCGGCCGGGTCACAAGGCGCCCGATCCCGGGCAGTTTTTCCACCATCATGATGAGCGTGGCCAGCCCCATGAAGGCAAGGTTCATCACGCCGCCGACAAAGCCCAGCGTCATCAGCGCCCAGCAGCAGCCCAGGCACACCAGCCCCAGCCGCAGGCCGTTGCGCAGCGGGCCTTCGTCCCAGTGCTGCATGAAAAAGGTCAGCGGCATGCGGCATCTGCCCAGGCACGCCGCCTTCATGGCCGAGAACTGATACAGCCCCGCACCCGCCAGCAGGAACGCCGAGAACGGCGCCGCCACGCTCTGGCCCAGCGGGTCCAGCAGGCCGGCGCGGAACAGCAGCATCTGCGCCGTGGCGGCCAGCAGCGAAAAGCCCAGCCACACGGCCAGATAGCCGCCCAGCAGCCGCGCCATGCCGGTGGCGGCGCCGCTTTGGCCGAGATCCTCGTAGGTGGCCAGCGCCGGCAGGACCGTGGGCGCCATCATCGCCGCCGACATCAGCACCCACATCAGCGCGATCCGCCCCCAGCCGGCCGAATCCGGCGTCAGGGTGCAGAAACTCGCCCAGAACTCGGCGCCATAGACCGCGCCCGCCGCGCGCTGCCCGGCCGGAACCGCCATCAGGTACAAGAGCGCCCAGGCAGCGAGGATCAGCCCGAACAGCACCAGCCAATGCGCGGCACCCATCGCCCTGATCCGGTTTGCCAGCATGACCTCGCCCCTTTCGCGCCCCGACTCGGGGCCACATGGCTTGCATGTCAGGTTTTTCCGGCACCGTCCATGTTTTCCCGGGCCGGTCCGCACGCCTGCGCCGGGCATGGGCCGAACGTGGCCGCAAACGACAACGCGGCCGGCGCAGGGCCGGCCGCGTTGGAAACTACACCGCATGACCCGGCGCATGCGCGGCCGGGATAATCGTTAACGAAATACCTCAGTTCCTGGGAGGCGCCATCAGGCTGCCTTCGTGCCTGCGCAGCTGCGCCCGGGCCGAGCCATAGGCAAAGCCGCCCCCCATCTCCAGTTCGGGAAACAGCGCCAGCAATTCCTGGCGCGCGGCCTCGTCCATCGCCGAAACCGTGCGTTCGGCGGGGTTGAAGCTCTCGGTTTCCACCCCGTTGGCATAGACGATCTCGTGATGGTCGAAGGCCATGTGATAGTAGGTGACGGACGTGGCGGGCCGCTCCTCGCGGATATCGCCGTCGTTGCACAGCGTGAAGGCCGCGGCCAGAACGCCGCCTTCCTGCCCGAACATCAGTTCCGAGCGCCAGTCGCGCACCAGAACCCGGTGCTGGCGCGACACGCGCATGTCGGCATCGGGCAGACCGGCGCCCAGGGCACCGGCGCCAATCAGCACCGGGCGCAGATCGGCGCGCATCTGCATGCGCCCGGCCGAGATCTCGGAGGCGCCGATCCAGCGGATGCGCTGAACGCCGTGGTCGCGGGTGACGACACGGTCGCCGCCCGCCAGGTGTTCGATCGCAACCGGGCCGTTGGGCGTCAGGATGTTCGTGCCGGCGGTAAAGCAGATCACGAGATGCAGAAGATGCTCGGTCGAGACCACCTGTTCGCCGCTGCCCGGATTGCCGGGATCTTCGGCGAATATGCCGTTGAAGGTGACGGTGATGTCCTGGGTCGGATCGAAGGCGGGATCCAGCGGAACGCAGTTGAACGACCATCCCAGCTGGGTCGTCACCAGAACCGGATCGCCATTGGCATCGACCGTGGTTTCGTCGATGATCAGGGTCTGGGTCATGGGATCGCCGTTGGCATCCACCCCTTCGACCTCGATCTCGAAGCGCAGGAATTCGGCATCCGCCAGCGGTTCCACGATGATGTCGAGCAGTTCCTCGCCGCTCAGCACCTGATCGGCGCCGTCGGGCGTGGTGTCGAGCCGGTTCAGATCGCCCAGCGAACTGTTTGCGCCAATGCCGATGCCGGCGATATCCGCCCCCCAGTCGCCGACCAGGGCATCGCGCGCCCCTTCGATATCCTGGGGCACGCCCGGCGGCCAGGGTTCGCCATCTGACATGAACACGACGATATTGGTATCGGAGGGATCGGCCCCCGAACCGGACCAGGCGGTATCGACCGAATTGAGACCGGCAACGAAATTCGTCGCACCGCCCGGCCCCCGGTCGCCGATATCCTCGAGCGCGGCGATGAAATCGTCCCTTTCGGTCAGATCGAAGGTGCCCCACTGGGTCGAGGTGGCGTGGTAGGTGGTCAGCGAGATGTTGATCTCGGACGGATCGTATCCGGCGCTGATATAGGCGTCAAACAGCCTCATGGCCGCGTAGAGTTCGCCTTCGAGGATGGAATCGGTCGATCCGTCGCCGTCGAAATCGGTGCCGGAATCGTCGGCCGTCGATCCCGAGTTGTCGATCACGATGGCGATATTGACGGTTTCGGCGACCTCCGATCCGTGCAGGTTCGCGGAAATGTCGAAACCGTCATCGTCAACCGCATCGTTGCCCAGGGTTTGGACATAGGAGGTCTGGTCGACCTTGATCGGGTTGTTCGAAGCCGGGTTGATCGGAACGCCCGTCACGCTCTGTTCGTCATAGGGTCTCGAGAAATCTACCATCTGTCTCTCCACACACCCGGCGCGTCGGCGCCGGAATCAGGCCGGCTCGCAGGGCGAAAGAACTTGCCGAACCAGCCGAAAACTACCATGGCGCGGGAAAACCCGCCAAAGCTTTCCCGACTTATGGCAAAATTATGCCTTCCTTGTTCATCAATTGGTAACAATTGGCGGAAATCCAGAACATTAACAAATAAAGGGTGTTTTGTGCTCGCATTTTTCCCGATGCCGGCGTCGTGCCGGAGCGTTCAAGATCGCCGCGCCCGCCCGTGAGTTTCGAACCCGTTCAGCCCGTAGCGAAAAAAAGCCGCCGCGCATTCCGGGCGGAACGGCGGCGGTCAGGTGTTGCGGGTCTCATGAGGCTCCGGGATACCCGGGCGGGACCGATGAGGCGCGGCCCCTTCAGGGTTGTGACAGGCAGGTCACCCTGGCATCGCGTTGGGGACAGGATGCGGGAACCCCGGCATGAGCGTCGCAGGCAGAAATCGTCAGTGAACCCCCGGCAGGTGCAGACCGACCAGCAGCATCACCGTCAATGCGGCCACGCCGGCCGCATCCTCCAGCAACGTGGCGCGCGAACGGTATAGAACGGTCGTGATCTGGGCAAACATGCTGGCACTCCGGTTGTCGGCGGTTCGCCGGTTTCTTGTCAGGGTCGCTTGGTTAACCCTTCGTTGACCTTTTGTTCTCATTTTCCCGGCGTCGTGTAAAGAACTTTTTAAGAACATTTGCGAACTTTCTGGGGTGGTGCGGCTCAACCCACTGAAATCAGGCGAATTGCCCGGTCCTGGCGCATCAGCCACAGCAACACCCGCGCGGCCCGCCCGCGCGCCCCCTCAAGCGCCGGATCGCCGCCCAGCAGGGCCCGCGCGTCGCGCTGCGCCACCGCCATCAGCCCGGCCTGACGCTCTAGATCGGCGATGGCGAATTTCGGCAGGCCGGACTGCGCCGTTCCGATCACATCGCCCGCGCCGCGCATCTCCAGATCGGTCTGCGCAAGCCGGAAGCCGTCCTCGGTTTCGCGCAGCACCTCGAGCCGCCGCCGTCCGCCTTCGTTCAGCGGCGGGCGGAACATCAGCAGACAGGTCGATTCGGCCTCGCCCCGGCCCACCCGGCCGCGCAGCTGGTGCAGCTGCGCCAGCCCGAAGATCTCGGCCCGTTCGATCACCATGATCGTGGCGTCGGGAATGTCCACGCCGACCTCGATCACCGTGGTCGCCACCAGAACCCTGGTCCGCCCCGCCTGGAAGGCTGCCATCGCCGCGTCCTTCTCGGCCGGGGGCATCTGCCCGTGCACCAGCCCGACGACGCCCTCGCCCAGGGCCGCGCGCAGCCGCTTGAACCTCTCCTGCGCCGCCGTCAGATCGCTCAGCTCGCTCTCGTCGACCAGCGGGCAGACCCAGTAGCACTGCCGCCCCTCGGCGATGGCGCGGCGCAGGTGGCCGACCACCTCGTCGATGCGCTCGGTGCTGATGATGGCGGTGCGGATCGGCTTGCGGCCGGGCGGCTTTTCATCCAGCACCGACACGTCCATGTCGCCGTATTGCGCCAGCGCCAGACTGCGCGGAATCGGCGTTGCGGTCATCACCAGCACATCGGCGCCAACGCCCTTTTCGGCCAGTTCCATGCGCTGTTCCACCCCAAAGCGGTGCTGTTCGTCCACGATGGCAAGCCGCAGATCGTGAAACGCCACATCGTCCTGGAATACCGCGTGCGTGCCGACCAGAATGTGAATGTCGCCCCGCGCCAGGGCGGCCAGCTTGGCGCGCCGGTCGGCGCCCTTGTCGCGCCCGGTCAGCAGTTCCAGCACCACACCGGCGCGTTCGGCCAGCGGTTGCAGCGCGTAAAGATGCTGACGCGCCAGAATCTCGGTGGGCGCCATCATCACCCCCTGGCCGCCGCCCTCGACCGCCACCAGCAGCGCCATGAAGGCGACCAGCGTCTTGCCGGCGCCGACATCGCCCTGAAGCAGGCGGTTCATGCGCTCGGGCGCGGCCATGTCGGCGGTGATCTCGGCGATGGCGCGGCTCTGGGCGCCGGTCGGGCGATAGGGCAGCGCCGCCAGCACCCGGCCCTGCAACGCACCCGTGGCGTGGCTTTCGATGCCGCGCGCGCGGCGTTCGCGCCGCCGGGCCAGGGCCAGGGTCAGCTGATGGGCGAACAGCTCGTCATAGGCCAGACGTTCGCGCGCCGGGGCGGTGGGGGCCAGATCGTCGGCGCCCGCGGGCGCGTGGCCGGCGCGCATGGCATCGCGCCAGCCGGGCCAGCCATTGCGCCGGCAAAGTTCCGGGTCGATCCATTCGGCCAGATCGGGCGCCCGCGTCAGCGCGCCCCGGACCGCCCTGAACATGACCTTCTGGGTGACCCCTTGGGTCAGATGATAGACCGGTTCGAAATCGGGGATCTCGCCGGCCTCCTCCAGCGGCAACACATGGTCGGGATGCACCATCTGCGCCATGCCGTCGAACAGTTCCAGCCGGCCCGAAACCAGCCGCCGCGCGCCCGTCGGCAACAGCCGTTGCAGATACTCGCCCCGGGCATGGAAGAACACCAGCTGGAAATCGGTCCGCGCGTCCTCGACATGGACCCGGTAGGCGCCGCCGCGGCTGCGGGGCGGGCGATGGGCGCCGATTGTCACCTGAACGGTCAGGGTGCAGGGCAGTTCCGCGCCCCGCACGGATTCGCGCCGCCGCCGGTCGACCAGCGCATAGGGCAGCGAATAGAGAAGGTCGCGCGGCGTCTCGATGTCGAGCTGACCCAGCAGCGCCGCGGTCTTCGGCCCGACCCCCTCCAGCGTCTCCAGCCCGGCGAAGATCGGAAACAGCTGCTCCGGCCGCCCGCTCATGGCTCGCCGATCAGCGCGAGCCAGCCGTCCTCGTCGATGGTTTCGATACCCAGTTCGGCCGCCTTCTTCGCCTTCGATCCCGCGCCCGGGCCGGCCACGACAAGATCGGTCCTGGCGCTGACTGACCCCGACACCTTCGCCCCCAGCGCCTCGGCGCGGGCCTTGGCCTCGGCCCGGGTCATCTTTTCCAGGGTTCCGGTAAAGACCACCGTCTTGCCTGCCACCGGGCTTGCGGCCGTATCCGGGCGCACGGCGTCTTCAATGTCGAGATGCGCCACAAGCCGGTCGATCGAGGCGCGTTCGCCGGCTTGCGAGAATGCCGTGACCAGCGATGTCGCCATCACCTTGCCCACGCCGTCGATGTTCAACAGGTCCTCCCAGGCCGCGCCGCTCTGGTCCGCGGCGTTGCTGACCGCGTGCTCGAACGTCGCCCAGTTGCCGTAATGCGAGGCCAGCAGCCTGGAGGCCGCCTCGCCCACATGCCGGATGCCAAGGGCAAGGATCAGCCGGCCAAGCGGGATGTGGCGCCGCTCCTCGATCGCCG
>JAGRMG010000186.1 GCA_020441385.1 Paracoccaceae bacterium | reverse complement strand
GAACACCATCGGCGCGCAGGGCAGCGCCTCGCCGACATGGCCGGCATGAATCGCCTCGAGCGCGGCCAGCTCGTCCTCGATCTCGGCGCGCGCCCGGGTCAGGGCAAAGCGCACCCGCGGCACCGGGTGGCCGCTTCCCAGCGCCAGCCGGTTCAGCATCCGCAGGGTCTCGGTCAGGCTGGCGGACTGGCGCCGGTTGTCCTGGCGGGTCTCGTCCCGCCTCAGCGCCAGGCCCAGGACGGTCTCGCAGAAATGCCCGACGATGTCACCGCCGCCCGCCCGGATGTTGTCATAGGAAAACACCCGTATCCGCTCCCGGCCCAGCACCTCGGACCAGCGGTCGAGAGGAACGGCGTAGTTCAGATAGAAGCTGGCCCGCGGCGCCGAGGTCTGCCGGTTCAGGAATTCCAGGTAGGGCCGGCTCTGCCCGTGCTTGACCAGTTCCTGCCAGATCGACGGCAGCAGCTGGTCCCAGCGGCGGGCATAATAGACCACCTCGATCTCGGCCCCCTCCAGGGCCTCGGCCAGCACCCTGATCCCGGCGGTCTCGACATAGGAGAAATCCTCCGAGGACAGGATGAAGGTCCGGTCGCGGGGCAGGGCGGCGAGATGTTCCAGAACCTCCTCGGGCATTTCGCCATGCCCGCGCAGCCGGGCCGGGATGCCGTGGTGGCCCGGGATCTTCTGCATCTGCGGATGGCGGCCGAAGCCGGGATAGTCCATGCCCGCCGCCAGCAGCTGGTCGCGGCAGGCGAACAGAACCTCCTGGAGGCTGCTGGTGCCGGTCTTGGCCGGGCCGATATGGATGATGAATTTTCTGGCCATCTCGGAAATCACCTGGATTCGGTCGCAGATTCGGTCGCAGATTCGGGCGCATGCGCCGGCGCGCGGCCCCCCGTATGCCTCAACTCGGCGGGCGGGGAAAGCGCAAGCACGAGAAAGCGCCGCGACGGCCGGGCCGGGGCCGGGCCTGAGCCGGAAACGGGGCGCGGCGGACCCGCCGGGATGACTTGGATTTGACCCTTTCGGACCCACCTGCTAAGCGCGAACCCAGCCATACGAACAAGAAAAGCAGGCCCCGATTGTCCCGCATCACATTCGCCCTGAGGTTCTTCCTCATGTCGCCGTCGCAGCTTCGGTACCTGTGGCGAATGCGCTTCAGCCGCCTGTTCGACCGCCAGTTCTATCGCGGCGTAAACCCCAGGATCCACTGGATTTTCCGCATGTTCCCCGAACGCCACTACCTGCTGGTCGGCGAACGGGCCGGGCTTTATCCGAACCCGGATTTCTCGCCCAAGGCCTATCTGCGCCACAACCCCGACGTGGCCGCGACCGGGATGCCCCCCTTCGAGCATTACCTGCGCGTGGGACGGCACGAACAGCGCCTGACCAAGGATCTGCCCCAGGACGTGCTGACCGGGGGCATCGCCGCGCCGCGGCTGCGCGGCCAGGTCGCCCGCCGGGCCGAGCGGGCCATCGTCGTGCATGTCTACTACCCCGACCTGTGGGACGAGTTCGACGAGACCCTGCGCCGGCTCGATATCGCGTTCGACCTTTATGTCACGCTGACCTGGCGGGGCGAGGAAACCGAAGCCCTGGCCGGACGCATCCGCGCGGCCTGGCCCGACGCCCAGGTGGTGGCGATGCCCAATCGCGGCCGCGACATGCTGCCGTTCCTGCATCTGGTCAATGCCGGCTGGCTCGACGGCTACGCGGCGGTCTGCAAGTTCCACACCAAGAAGTCGCCGCACCGCCAGGACGGCGACCACTGGCGCCGCCACCTGATCGCCGGCATCCTGCCGGAGGCCGGGACCGGGGCCCTGCTCGAGCGGTTCATGGCCGATCCCCGGGCCGCCTTCTGGGTGGCCGACGGGCAGCATTACGACGACACCCAGTGGTGGGGGTCGAACTACCGGACGGTCGAGCGGCTCTTGCACCGGGTCGAGGTGACGCCGGACCGCAGGCGGCTGTCGTTTCCGGCCGGGTCGATGTACTGGGTCAAGCCGCAGATCCTGGCGCTGCTGCGCGGGATGATGCTGACGCCCGACGATTTCGACTTCGAGCTGGGCCAGACCGACGGCACCGTGGCGCATGCGCTCGAACGCGTCCTGGGCGTGATGTGCGATGCCGCGGGCATGGAGATCCGCCAGACCACGCAGCTGCGCGAGGCCGCCGCACCGCCGCCCCGGCCGCGCCAGCGGCCCGGTTTCGTCTCGGCCTTCTACCTGCCCCAGTTCCACCCCACCCCCGAGAACGACGAATGGTGGGGCCCGGGCTTTACCGAATGGACCGCCGCCACCCGCGCGCAGCCGGCCTTCGAGGGCCATTGCCAGCCGATGCTGCCCGCCGGGCTGGGGTTTTACGACCTGCGCCTGCCCGAGACCATGGGCCGGCAGGCGGACATGGCGCGCGCCGCCGGAATCGACGCATTCTGTGTCTATCACTACTGGTTCGACGGCCGCCGCATTCTGGAGGCGCCGGTCGACAACCTGCTGAAACGCCCCGAGATCGGCTTTCCCTTCTATCTCTGCTGGGCCAACGAAAGCTGGCGGCGCAACTGGGACGGGCTGTCGGGCGAGGTGCTGCTGGCGCAATCCTACGCGCCCGGATTCGCCACCCGGCTGGCGCAGGACCTGGTGCCCTACCTGCGCGATCCGCGCTATGCCCGCCCCGACGGCACGCGGCCGCGTTTCGTCATCTACCGCCCCGAGGACATGCCCGACCCGGCCGGCGCGGTGGCCGAGATGCGCGCCACCTGGGAGCGGCTGGGCATCGGCGCGGTCGAGATGGGGGCGGTGCTGTTTCACGTCGAGGGCGAAAGCCCGGTCGCCGCCGACCTGTTCGATTTCTGGATCGAGATGCCGCCGCACGGGCTGGTGGGCACCGACGACTACCTGTTCGGCGGCCTGCCCGGCGACCGCATGCAGGCCCCGGTGAAGGACAGCTTCTCGGGCCTGATCTACGATTATCACAAGCTGCGCGAGAACAGCCTGTCGCCGGCCCATGCCGCGTCGCTGCCGCCCCGTACCATCGCCGGAATCATGCCCTGCTGGGACAACACCGCGCGCCGCGGGCACGAGGCGCATATCGCCTATGGCGCCAACCCGGCCACGTTCGAACGCTGGCTGCTGGGGCTTCTGGAAACCCGGGTCGGGGGCTCCTACCGGCACGAAATCATGATCAACGCCTGGAACGAATGGGCGGAAAAGGCCATCATGGAACCAAGCCGGCAATACGGGCCGGCCTATCTGGACGCATTGAGGCGCGCCTTATGATCACGTATCAGGGCACCTGCCCGGTCTGCGCCGGGACCGCCGGCTTTGCCGCCCGCAACGACTGGTTCCGCGACGAGCTGAAATGCCGCGAATGCGGCTCCATTCCGCGCGAACGCATCTTCGCCTGGGCGCTGGACCTGTTCCGCCCCGACTGGCGCAGCGTCGAGATGCACGAATGCTCCCCCGCCGAGCGCGCGGTGTCGCGGCGCATGGCCGAACAGTGCCCCGGCTATGTCGGATCGCAGTTCTTCGCGGATGTGCCGCGCGGCGAGATGCGCGGCGCCATGCGCTCGGAGGACATCGAGGCGCTGACATTCCCCGATCAGAGCCTCGATCTGCATGTGCATCTGGACGTGATGGAACATGTCAACCGCCCCGACAGGGCCCTGCGCGAGATGTGCCGCACCCTGCGCCCCGGCGGCATGGCGATCTTCACCACGCCGTTCTATCCCGGCCTCGAAAAGACCCTGCGCCGGGCGATTCGCTTCGAGGACGGCATCGAACATCTGGGCGCGCCGGAATATCACGGCAACCCGATCAGCGACGAGGGCGCGCTGGTGACGTTCCATTACGGCCGCGACCTGAACACGCTGATGCGGATGTGGGAGCCGAATTTCAGCGTCACCCAGCTGATCCCCGAAGATCCCAGCATCGGCGCGATGGGCGATTTCCGCGACGTGTTCGTGCTGCGGCGGATCGGCTAGGATGCCGGGCCGGCCCCGGATCACGGTGCTGCTGGGCCTGCACGATGCCGGCGACGACCTGGCGGCGCAACTGCAAAGCTACCTCGATCAGAGCCTGAAACCCGCCGCCATCCTCGCCTCCGACGACGGTTCGGGCGATGCCACGCGCGACAGGTTCGCCGCCTTCGCCGCGGGGCCCGCGGCCGCGGCCGGCATCGCCTGCACCCTGCTCGACGGGCCCTGCCGGGGCGGCACCGCCAATTTCCTGCACCTGCTGGCCAGGGCCGATCCCGGCGGCGATTTCACGGCGCTGTCGGACCAGGACGACATCTGGCTGCCCG
>JAGRMG010000185.1 GCA_020441385.1 Paracoccaceae bacterium | reverse complement strand
TCGGGCATGTTCGCCAGGTGGGTCGCCGCCTGCTGGGCGTCGTTGGCCATGGTCATCAACTCGGCGACGACCGGAAAGCCGCTGTCGCGCTTGTCCATCGAGAGGGAACCGGAGAAACGCCCCGTGTCGCGCCCGGCCAGCAGGTATTTCATGCTGAGCGCCCGGAAGCTGTGGCTGACCGCCAGCAGATAGCGGGTCAGCACCTTGGCTTCCTCGCGGCTCAGCACGCCCTCGGCGCGCATCACGCCGGCCACCCGCGTCAGGTGGCCGGTGATCGTCTCGAACTTGCGGAAATACCGGCGGCTGGCGAACGTATCGGTCAGCCCGACATGGTCGTGGTCGGCCTCAACCATCGCCGCCGCCCCGGGACGACCACAGCCGCAGCGCGGCGCCCGCCTGAAGGCCACCGGCCGCGCCCGCCAGGATCACCGCCGATATCGTGGTAAAGGCCGTCAGGACCGCCACCACCGCCACCACGATGGCGGTATCCAGCCACCATTCCGGCCAGGTCGCGGCCGGGTTGAGCAAGGGAATGCGCCGCAATTCAGCCCCCGTAGAGGTTCTTGTCGTGTTTCTCGACGATGGCCTGGAAGCGCCGGGCAAAACGTTCGTCGGCCTTGGCCTTGGCCTCGAGCACCTCGCGGGCGAACACCATGTGGCCCTCGTGCGCCTCGAGCATGTCGGCCATCTTCTGGTTGGTGGCCGATCCGATCGCCGCCATCGCGGTCTGCGCCTCCTGGTCGGTCTTGACGCCGATCTCGTTGATCCGGTGCGCCACGTCCTGCTGCTGCGCGGTCTTCAGCGATTTGGACAGCGCATCGTACAGCACGACACGCTGTTTCGTGTCGGTCTGCAACTTGTTGATCAGCACCATCTGCGTCGCGGCCTGGTTGCGCAGACTGTCGACCCAGGTCTTGCCCTTCTCGATATAGCGTTCCAGCGTCTGGGACTTGGCCAGCTTGACCTGTTCGTCGCGCACCATCTCGTTGTAGCGCGCATTCAGTTCGGCCAGTTGCGTTTCAAGCTTGGTGCGCGCGGCGGCGTCCTGTTCGACGGCGATCCTGTTTTCCAGCTCGATGATCTCGGGATCCATCGCCAGGATGTCGGCGCGCACGGCTTCCAGCCCGCCCACCGTCGCCTCGCGTTCGTCCAGCGTCGCCGCGAGGTTGGTCTCGACCTGGCTCTTCTGCTCTTCCAGCATCGCCAGCTGGCCTTCGAGCAACTGCACGATCACATCCGACTTGGCGATCAGATCCTGCAACTTGTCGTCGATATTGGCGGTCCTCATACGCTCCTGGCGCATGGTTTCCGCCTTGGCCCTGGAGAACACGCCGACAAAGCTTTCCCAGCCGGTCCTGGAGCGCATCTCGTCGAAGTCGCGCGAAAACGCGCTGGTCACATCGTCCAGCCCCATGATCAGTTCGGCGATGTTGGCGTTCATCACGTCCGTATGGGCATGCACGTCCTCCAGCGTGGCGTTCTCGATGTCGATATCGGCGTCCTCGCCCGCTTCGATCCTGGCACGAGCCGCCTCGATCCGCGCGCTCATCGCCGCGATCTCGGCCTGGCTTTTGGCCACCTGCGTCTGCGACTCGCGCACCAGGGTTTCCAGATCGGCCATGCAATACTCCCGTTCCTACCGCGTTGCTTGCAATATGGGGCATGTTAACCGGCGTTACATCATCCCCGCGAAGAATTTCCGCCCAGTTTCGCAAATGCGCAGGCGCATGGGAAGTACCGCATCGGCCCGGTTGCGAGAAAAGCGGTGCGGGAGGCGATCGAGAGTCGCGCGATCGGGCGCGCACCCCCCGTTTGGCGATTGCCCGGGGGCGCGCGCCGACCGGTCAGCCGGGCACGTTGAACTTCGGCCCGTAGGGATAGCCGGTGATGTTCTCGTTGCCGTTTTCGGTGATGATCAGGATGTCATGCTCGCGATACCCGCCCGCCCCCGGCTGGCCTTCGGGTATGGTCAGCATCGGCTCCATCGAGATCACCATCCCCGGTTCCAGCACCGTGTCGATATCCTCGCGCAGCTCAAGCCCGGCCTCGCGGCCATAGTAGTGCGACAGAACCCCGAAGGAATGGCCGTAGCCGAACGTGCGGTATTGCAACAGGTCGCGCTCGGCCAGGAAGGCGTTGATCTTGTGGGTGACATCCGCGCAGGACACGCCGGGGCGCAGCAGCGACATGCCGTATTCATGCGCCGCGACATTGGCCTCCCAGATCTTGAGGCTGGCGGGATCGACCTCGGCCATGAACAGGGTGCGTTCCAGCGCCGTGTAATAGCCCGAGATCATCGGGAAGGTGTTCAGGCTCAGGATATCGCCGCGTTCAAGCTTGCGCGACGTCACCGGGTTGTGCGCCCCGTCGGTGTTGATGCCCGACTGGAACCAGACCCAGGTGTCGCGGTATTCGGCGTCCGGATAGCGTTTGGCGATTTCCGCCTCCATCGCGTCGCGCCCGGCCATGGCGACGTCGATCTCGCGGGTGCCGAGCCTGATCGCGTCGCGGATGGCATAGCCGCCGACATCGGCGACCTGGGCGCCGGCCCGGATCAGCGCGATCTCGGCCGCCGACTTGTGCATCCGCTGGTACATGGTGGCGGGCGCCAGATCGACCATGCGCGCGGGGGCCAGGAAATGCTCAAGCTTGTCGCGCTGCATCAGTGTCAGGTGATCGCCCTCATAGCCGACCGCCATGCCCTTGCCGCACACCGAGGCCACCGCGCGCCAGAAATTGTCGCGCTGCCAGTCGGTATAGGTGATGTTGTCGCAGAAACCGCGCCGCCAGGGCTGGCCCGCGTCGATCCCGGCGGAAATCGTCACCGTCTCGGTTTCGGTCACGACCAGACCGTAGGACCGCCCGAAGGAACAGTAGAGAAACCCCGAATAATAGGCGATGTTGTGCATCGAGGTGAAAACGGCGGCCTGCGCGCCGGCTTCGGCCATGCGGACGCGCAACCCGGCGATGCGGGCCTCGTACTCGGCGATCTCGAAGGCCAGCGGTGCCTTCTCGCCATTATGGAAACGGTACATTTCCGGACGCGACGAATCTTGGGCGGTCATGAAGCGACCCTCCTTTTCAGAAAGGTCCCGGCGTTCAGGACGTGAAAAGGGCCGATGCCTGCCGGCATTCGCGCGACGCCATCGCCGAAGGCCCCGGGCGTCTATCGCCCGGAACGCCGAGTCGCGCAAGTCCCTTCGCGCAGGCCGCGCCGCCGGCCCCGCCGCGGCGTCATCGCCCGGGCGCGAGCGAGGGTGCCTCCGGCGGGAGTTTTCCGGCAAGATGAAGCCCGGGGCGGGCGCACGGCCCGGGCGGCGGCGCGGCGGCCTATGGACAATTGCCGTCACAGTCGGTTTGGTGCGCACGAACCCAGACAGCCGGAGGACAAGCCCATGCTGGACGCAGAAACCGACCTGAAATCGCTTCTCAGGGATCCGGGCCTTCTTGAAATGCGCGCCTATGTCGGCGGCCAGTGGGTCGAGGGCGACAACGGCACGTTCGACGTGACCAACCCGGCGCGCGGCGATGTCATCGCGCGGGTCGCGGATCTGAGCCGGGCGCAGGTGGCCGATGCCATCGCCCAGGCCGAGGCAGCGCAGAAGGACTGGGCCGCGCGCACCGGCAAGGAACGCGCCGCTCTCTTGCGCAAGTGGTACGACCTGATGATGGAGAACGCCGACGACCTGGGCCTGATCCTGACCGCCGAACAGGGCAAGCCCCATGCCGAGGCCAGGGGCGAGATCGCCTATGGCGCCTCGTTCGTCGAGTTCTTCGGCGAGGAGGCCAAGCGGGTCTATGGCGACATCATTCCCGGCCATCAGCGCGACAAGCGCATCCTGGTGATGAAGCAGCCCATCGGCGTGGCCGCCTCGATCACGCCCTGGAACTTCCCCAACGCCATGATCACCCGCAAGGCGGCCCCGGCGCTGGCGGTGGGCTGTGCCTTCGTGGCGCGCCCGGCCAGGGAAACGCCGCTGTCGGCCATCGTACTGGCGGTACTGGCGGACCGCGCCGGCATTCCGGGCGGCGTCTTCAACGTCGTCACCTCGTCCTCGGCCAGCGAGACCGGCAAGGAGTTCTGCGACAACCCCGCCGTGCGCAAGATCACCTTCACCGGATCGACCGAGGTCGGGCGCATCCTGCTGCGCCAGGCCGCCGATCAGGTCAAGAAATGCAGCATGGAACTGGGCGGCAACGCGCCCTTCATCGTGTTCGACGACGCCGATCTCGATGCCGCCGTCGAGGGCGCGATGATGAGCAAGTTCCGCAACAACGGCCAGACCTGCGTCTGCGCCAACCGCATCTATGTGCAGGCCGGCGTGTATGACGCGTTTGCCGAAAAGCTGAAGGCGGCGGTGGAACGGCTGAACGTGGGCGACGGGCTCAAGGACGGCGTCACCACCGGCCCGCTGATCAACCGGGAGGCGGTCGACAAGGTGCTCGAACATCTCGGTGACGTGACCGCCAAGGGCGGCGAGATCCTGACCGGCGGCCACCGTCACGATCTTGGCGGATCGTTCTTCCAGCCCACCATCGTCACCGGGGTCACGCAGGACATGAAGGTCGCCAAGGAAGAAACCTTCGGCCCGCTGGCGCCGCTGTTCAGGTTCGAGGATGTCGATCAGGTCATCGACATGGCCAACGACACCATCTTCGGGCTGGCGGCCTATTTCTATGCCCGCGATCTTTCGCGTGTCTACAAGGTGGCCGAGGCGCTGGAATACGGAATCGTCGGCGTCAACACCGGCATCATCTCGACCGAGCTTGGCCCCTTCGGCGGCGTCAAGCAGTCGGGGCTGGGCCGCGAGGGCAGCCATTACGGCATCGACGACTACCTGGAGATGAAATACGTCTGCATGTCGGTCTGAACAACGCCGACAGAATATGACAGGGCGGCCCGGTTTCGACCGGGCCGTTTTCTTTCGGACATTCCGGGTTTTCCTGCTACTCTGTTCGGAGTTGATTGAATTGGAGCGTTGAACAATGGCCGACCCGACAGAATTCACCCCCGTTTCCGACAATTCGCTGCTGCCTTTCGGCGGCCACACCATCGCGCCGGGCGACGCCAACGTGTCCGGGCCGCTGGATATCTCTTCGATCTTCGAGGACGGGTTCCTGTTCGGATCGCAGCGCTTCGAAACCATCTTCGTCGCCACCAATGGCGGCATATCGCTGGGCCGGGGCCGGAGTGCATTTCGACCTGAACGCGGAACGCGATTCGGTGGTCGTCACCTGGGACAGGGTTGCCCATTACGGCGACTGGAGCGGCGAGCGGCCGCTGAGCTTTCAGCTTGAACTCATC
>JAGRMG010000184.1 GCA_020441385.1 Paracoccaceae bacterium | reverse complement strand
GCGTGGTGCCCAGACGCGAGAACATGCCGCGATGCTGGGCCAGAAACGCGAACCGGTCCGAACCGGTCAGGCGCTGCAATTCGCCCGCCAGCTGTTCGCGCAGCCCCAGCATGGAGCGGCGCACCTCCTCCAGTTCGCTGGCCCAGTCGGCGCGCAACTCGGGGTCGTTCAGGATCATCGTGACCAGACGGGCGCCATGATCGGGCGGGAAGGAATAGTTCTGCCGGTTGAGATAGGCCAGGGTGCCCTGGTTCAGCTTCTGTTGCCCGGCATCGCGGCTGACCGCCATCAACAGGCCGGTACGCTCGCGGTAGATGCCGAAATTCTTCGAACAGCTTGCCGCGATCAGGCATTCGGGCACCGACGACGCCACCAGCCGGGTCGCGGCCGCGTCTTCCTCAAGCCCGTCGCCGAAACCCTGATAGGCGATGTCGATCATCGGGATCAGGGCGCGTTCGTTCAGCAGGTCGATCACCGCCTGCCATTCCACCGGGTTCAGGTTGGCGCCGGTCGGATTGTGGCAGCAGCCATGCAGCAGCACCACGTCGCCGGCCCGCGCCCGGCTCAGGTCCTCGATCATGCCGCCGAAATCGACACCGCGCGTTTCATCGTCGAAATAGCGGTAGGCGGCGGTTTCCACCTTCATGTGCTTGAGGATCGACAGGTGATTGGGCCAGGTCGGATCGGACACCCAGACCCGCGCCCGCGGATTGGCCATCTGGATCATGTCGAAGGCCTGACGCACCGCGCCGGTGCCGCCGGGCGTCGCCGCCGCGGCGACATTGGAGCGTTCCACCGCGTCGCCCAGGATCAGCGCGATCATCGCGTCGCCGAAGGCGGGATCGCCGGCCAGCCCGACATAGGATTTGGTTTCCTGTTCCTGCCACAGCCTGTGTTCGGCGGCCTTGATGGCGCGCATCACGGGGGTCTTGCCCTCGGCGTTCTTGTAGACGCCGACGCCGAGGTCGATCTTGGTCTCGCGCGGGTCATCCTGATACATCTGCATCAGCATGAGGATCTTGTCGGCGGGCTGCGCCTTGAGGGTCTCGAACATCAGTTGTCTCCGGTTGCGACGGGCAGGGTGGGAAACGCGCCCCATTCGGCCCAGGACCCGTCATAAAGCGAATGATCGGTCTTGCCCATGCGCTCGAGCGCCAGGCTGAGAACGGCGGCGGTGACGCCCGAACCGCAGGTGGTGATGGCCGGCTTGTCCAGATCGACACCGGCCGCGACAAACGCGGCGCGGCATTCATCGGGCGATTTCATCGTCCCGTCGGCATTGACCAGATCGCCGTGCGGCAGGTTCTTCGACCCGGGGATGTGGCCGCCGCGCAACCCGTCGCGCGGCTCGGGTTCGGTGCCGGCAAAGCGGCCGGGCGAGCGGGCGTCGATGATCTCGGTATCGCCCAGCTTGGCGGCGGCGGAAACCTGCGTCACGTCGCGCAGCAGGTGGTTCTGGACCCGCACCGTCATGTGCCGGTCGCGCACCATCGGGGGCATGTCCTCGACCGGGCGGCCCTCGGCCTGCCATTTGGGAAACCCGCCGTCCAGAACGGCGACATTGGGCTGGCCCATCAGCCGGAACAGCCACCAGACGCGGGCCGCCGAGACCAGCCCGGCGCCGTCATAGACCACGACCTGATGACCATCGCCCACGCCCATGGCGCGCAGCCGCGAGATGAATTTCTCGGACGGGGGGACCATGTGCGGCAGGTCCGAGCGGTGATCGGCGATATCGTCGATATCGAAGAACCGGGCGCCGGGAACATGCGCGGCATCGTATTCGGCGCGCGCGTTGCGGCCCTGCTGGGGCAGATACCACGAACCGTCCAGAACCCGCAGATCGGGGTCTTTCAGATGCGCCGCCAGCCAGACGGTCGAAACCAGTGTGTTGGGATCGTCCTGCATGCCATCTCTCCTGCGTCGGGTCCAGCCCTGCCTACAATTCGCGACCGTGCGGCGCAAGAGCGCCCGGCGCGCGGCGCCGATTGCCGCCGCCGCGTTCTGCGCGTAGCCTGCCGCGCATGATTGATGAAGATCTGCCCATACAAGGCAAGGCCGCCGAAACCCTGCGCGATGTCATGGATCCGGCGCGCGCTGCCGCGCTTTGCACGGCTTTGGGGTACACGGGGCGCGTTGCCGCCGGATCGCCGCTGCCGCCGTTCTTTCACCAGTTGTATTTCTGGGCACCGGTGCCGCCCGACGGGCTGGGCCGTGACGGGCATCCGGCGGTTGGCGGCGGGCTGATCCCCGACATGGGGCTGCCCCGCCGGATGTGGGCGGCCGGGCGGCTGGAGTTCGCGGCGCCGCTGCTGGCGGGGATCGAGGCCGAAAGGCGCAGCGTCCTGGTTTCGGCCAGCCGCAAGCGCGGCCGCTCCGGGCCGCTGGCCTTCGTGACGCTGCGCCACGAGATCCGCCAGGGCGGGCGGTCGTGCCTGCGCGAATGGCAGGATCTGGTCTATCGGCAAGACCCCGACCCCGCCGCGCCGCGCCCGGCGCCGCAACCGGCACGCGAGGATGAAACGCGGGCGCGCGACATGACCTTCGATCCGACATTGCTGTTTCGCTATTCGGCGCTGACCTTCAACGGCCACCGCATCCATTACGATCTCGATTACGCGCGCGATGTCGAGGGTTACGGCGGGCTGGTCGTGCACGGGCCGCTTCTGGCGCAGCTTCTGATGTTGATGGCCGAGGATCAGCTGGGGCCGCTGGCCTCATTCGCCTTCCGCGCCACATCGCCGCTGATGCATTTCGAGACCGCGACGCTTTGCCGCCGCGACGGTGACCTCTGGGTGCGGGGCCCGGACGGGCGGCAATGCATGTCGGCGGTCGCGGTCGCGGCCTGAGGCGCGCATCCCCTGCCGGGCGCGGCGCGTCACGATGCGGCCGCGCTCAGAGCGATGCCTCGACGCGGAACCCCTCGGGAATGGCATCGCGCCCTTCAAGCACCAGATCGGCCATCACCTGTGCCACCTTCGGCGCCATGCCAAAGCCGATCTTGAACCCGCCATTGGCGATGAAGCGGCCCGCCCGAAGCGGGTGTTCGCCCAGCATCGGCGCGCGCGTCCGGGCGCGCGGGCGCACGCCGGCCCATACCTCGATCACCGGTGCGCCGTGCAGCACCGGCACCGCCGCCATGGCGCGGGCGATCACCTCGTCGAGCTGTTCGTCGGTGGCCTCGGGGTGGTCATAGTCGGCTTCGCTGGTGGATCCGATGGCCAGCGTACCGTCGGCGTGGGGCACGATATGAACGGCATCCGCGAAAATCTGCGGCGCCTCCGGTGCGGTCTGGAACCGCAGCAGTGCCGACTGGCCCTTGACGCCGCTGCCGACGGGTTTGCCCAGCAAGCGATTGAGCGATTCCAGCCCGGCCAGGCCGGTGGCCTCGATCACCGCGCCACGATCGGGCGCGTCGGCCACGACCTCGACGCCGCGCACCGCCAGCGCCGCGACCAGCGCCGCCCCGGCGCGGCGCGGGTTCATGCGCGCGCTCAGCGTGTCGTGGATCACCATCCCGGTGGGGCTGGGCGGGCACCAGTCGCCCAGCTCGGCCGCCGGACGCACCCGCCATTGCGCCTTGCCCCGCCAAAGCGTTTCGGCGTTTTCGGCCCTGATGCGCGCCAGGTCCAGCGCCCTTTCGTCGGCGATGGGCTGCAACCGGCCGCTGCGCATGTAGCCGGGCGAAACGCCGCCCGCCGCCTCGACCGCCGCCCAGAACGCTTCGGCCACAATCAGGCTTTCGAACTGGAACGCCTTCTTGTCGTTCCAGTTTTCCGGCACATGCGGTGACAGCGCGCCCACGATTCCCCCGCTCGATCCCGCGCCCGGGCCGTTGGGGTCCACCACCTGGACACGCGCGCCGCGGCGCGTGCATTCCCATGCGATCGAAAGACCGAAGATGCCGGCGCCATGGATCGTCACATCGGCCATTGTCATTGCGGTTGCCTTTCGCCAGTCTCGCGCCGTTCACGCAACAGGTACGAGATTTCGCCATGACACGCCAGCCGGGCAAAGTGAGTTGGGCAAGGGGCGGCGTCCCGGTGTCGGAGCGCTTTGGCGATCCCTATTTCTCGCTGGCCGGCGGGCTGGCCGAAACCCGGCATGTCTTTTTGGCCGGCAACGGCTTGCCCGACCGCTTTGCGCCGGGGTTTCACATCGCGGAACTGGGGTTCGGCACCGGGCTGAATCTGCTTGCGGCATGGGCGGCATGGGAGCAGGCGGGGCAGACCGGACCGTTGCGATTCACCAGTTTCGAGGCATACCCGATGGCGCTTGACGACATGGCCTGCGCGCTTGGCGCCTTTCCCGATCTGGCCCCCTGGCGCGATCGCTTCCTCGCCGCCTGGCAGGGCGGCAGCGCCGATCTGGGCACGCTTCGCCTCGAGGTGATCGAGGGCGATGCCCGCGACACCCTGCCCGCCTGGGGCGGGGCCGCGGATGCGTGGTTTCTCGACGGGTTTGCACCGGCGCGCAACCCCGAGCTGTGGCAGCCCCCTCTCATGGCGCAGGTGGCGCGGCACACACGGACGGGCGGCACAGCGGCCAGCTATTCGGCGGCGGGCCTGGTGCGGCGGGGGCTGGAGGCGGCGGGATTTGCCGTCACCCGCGCGCCGGGATTCGGCCGCAAGCGCCACATGACCCGGGCGGTCCTGACCGGGGAGGCACCGGGATGAGCAAACCGGTGACGGCGACGGTCACGACGACATCGGCGGCGGTGGGGACCGGCGCGCCGCAGCAGAACAACATTCCGGCGGGCATCGCGCTCATGATCGCGGCGACCGTCGTGTTCGCGTTGCAGGACGGCATCTCGCGGCATCTGGCGGGCACCTACAACACCTGGATGGTGGTGATGATCCGCTACTGGTTCTTCGCCGCCTTCGTGATCGTCATGGCGATACGCGCCTCGGGCGGGGTGCGCGCGGCGGCGAGAACCGCCCAGCCGGCCCTCCAGATCGGGCGCGGCGTGCTGCTGGCCGGCGAGATCTGCGTTGCCGTCTACGGATTCACCCTGCTGGGCCTGATCGACAGCCTGGCGGTGTTCATCTGCTATCCGCTGCTGGTCGCGGCGCTGTCCGGCCCGGTGCTGGGCGAACGCGTCGGCTGGCGCCGCTGGATGGCGATCGGCGTGGGGTTTCTGGGCGTTCTGGTGATCCTGCAACCCGGTGTCGGCGTGTTCGACCCGGCGGCGGTCATTCCGCTGATCTCGGCGCTGATGTTCGCGCTTTACGGTCTGCTCACGCGGTTTGCCGCGCGCCGCGACACCACCGCAACCAGTTTCTTCTGGACCGGTGTGACCGGCGCCGTTGCGATGACCGGTATCGGGCTGTTCCACTGGCAGGCGATGACCCCCCCGGACTGGGGCTGGATGGGCATTCTCTGCATCACCGGCGCCTCGGGTCACTGGCTGCTGATCCGCTGCTACGAGGTGGCCGAGGCCAGCGCGGTGCAGCCCTTCGCGTATTTCCACCTGGTCTGGGCCGCGATCCTCGGCCTGACGCTGTTTGGCGAAACCCTGCGCGTGAACGTGACGATCGGTGCGGCGATGGTGATTGGCGCGGGGTTGTTCACCCTGTGGCGCGAGCGGGTGAAAGGCTGACGCGCGCCGCTCAGCGCTGCAACGCATGGGCCCGCAGGGTCGATCCCTTCAGTTCCGCCGAAAACGGAATCGGAAGCGCATCCTGGCCCAGCCGCGCGCGATAGACCGGCAGGCTTTCGGTGACGCGCATCACATAGTTGCGGGTTTCGTCAAAGGGGATGGTTTCGATCCAGTCCACCACGTCCACGGCATCGCTGCGCGGGTCGCCGAATTGCTCCATCCAGCGGATCGGGCGGCCCGGCCCGGCATTGTAGGCTGCCGACATCAACACCACGTTGCCGTCGAAATCGGTCGCCAGCCCGGCCAGGTAATTGGCGCCGAGCTTGGCGTTGTAGGTCCAGTCCGCGATCAGGCGGTCGGTGCTGTGACCGCCGAGGATGCCCAGATCGGTGGCGACGATCTTGGCGGTTCCGGGCATGACCTGCATCAGCCCGCGCGCGCCCGCGCCGCTGATCACCGAGGCGTCGAATTCGCTTTCGCGCCGGGCGATGGCCAGCGTCATTTCCCTGGCCATCGGCAGATCGAGGTCGGCCACCGGATGCAATGGGTAATAGGCGCCGTAAAGGATGGTCGCATCCTGCGCCGCCCGCTTGGCGATCATCACCGCCAGATGCGGATGATCCATGTCCACCGCCATCTGGCCGAGCTGCCCGGCCTGTTGCGGGTCGAGCCCCTCGACCAGATGCGCAAGGAAGCGTTCGCCCAAATCCGCCTCGCCCGCCGCCAGCAGCAGCAGCCCGGCTTGCGCGACGCTGGATTTCATGAACGCCGCCTCGCGCCAGGGCGGCAGGGCGGGCGGATTGGCCAGGATCTTGTCGAACGGCCGGCCGATGCGTTCGGCGGCCAGCAGGCCATAGAACGAGGTCTGATGACCGGCGCCCGCCGCATAGGCCGCATACGCCTTGTCGGCATCGCCCAGCGCCGCATAGGCGCGGCCCAGCCAGTACCCCGCCCGCCCCTTGGAGATGGGCGAGGCCACCGCGGCATCGAACCGCCGGAAATGCGTGACCGCGGTGCCCGGATCGTTCAGCTTGCGCAATGCGATATAGCCGGCGATCCATTCCAGGTCGGCATAGGCATAGCCGGCCTCGGGCGTCATGTGATGACGCGCGGCTATGCGGTAGGCGCGCAGCGGATCGCCGCTGCGCATCTCGCGGCGCGCCAGATCGCTGCGGCGGCCGGCCCATTTGTCCGGCTCGCCCAGGCTCGCGGCATCGGTGCTGCGTTCGAGCAGCAGTTCGATCGCGTCATCGGTGCGGCGCTTGCGGTCGCGCCAGACGAACCGGGCATGCGCAAGGCCGGGATCGCCGGCCAGCGGCCCGGGAACCCGCGCGATCAGGGCATCGACGCCGGGCGCCATCTCCATCAGCGCGATGCGCGCCTCGGCCAGCGCACGCTGGTCCTCGCCGACCAGCGGCAGCATGCGGCGGGCGCTGACCAGGTGATCGTCCCACAGCATCCGGTCCAGCCGCGCGGCGTGATGCGGTTTGAGAAGGTCGCCATGCCGGGCCAGGAACATCTCCTGCAACCCCGCCCCCATCGGCATGGTCCGCCAGGCCAGCACCAGGCCGGCCTCTGCATCGCCCTCGCGGCCCCTGGCGATCAGGGCGGCGGCATGGTTCAGCGCGCCTTCGGGTGTCTGCGGCGGATGACCCTCGTAGAAACGCAGGACCCGGTCGGGATCTTCGCCACTGAAGGAGTCCTCGCTCTTGCGGCGCAGCCAGTCCAGGCCGGGCCAGTCGGGCCGGCGATCGAGAAACACCTCGACATCGCCGGCGCTTCCCTGCCCGGCGCGCAGCCAGTGCCAGACGATGATGTCGCGCGCCAGCGATCCGCGGGCCCCGGCGACACTCAGGGCGACGGTCCAGTTGCCCTCGCGCATCTCGGACAGGGCGCGGCGCAGCTGATCGGTTTCCCCCGCCGCCGCCGGCCGCAGCATCGCGGCGCAGAGCGCGATCACGGCCATCGCGCGAACCAGAATGCGCGTCATCACTTGCAAACCCCCGCCATCCAAGGCTAGAGCCTGTGACGATAGACCTTGTCCGGCCCGGATCAACCACAATCCGGTGGCGGGCGCAAAACCGGCGGCACATGACGCCCGCCCCAACCGCAGCCTAGGAAGCGTGCCCATGTTCAAAGGTTCCATGCCGGCCCTCGTCACCCCGTTCCGCAACGGCGAACTGGACCTGGACACGCTCAAACGGCTGGTGGAATGGCAGATCGGCGAAGGCTCGTCCGGGCTGGTTCCGGTCGGCACAACCGGGGAAAGCCCGACGCTGAGCCATGAGGAACACGAGATCGTGGTCGCCGAGGTGGTCAAGGCCGCCGGCGGCCGGGTGCCGGTGATTGCCGGCGCCGGTTCGAACAACACCATCGAGGCGATTCGATTCATGCGCCACGCCGAGAAGGTCGGCGCCGACGCGGCGCTGGTGGTCACGCCCTATTACAACAAGCCGACCCAGCGCGGGCTGATCGCGCATTATACCGCGCTGCACGACTGCTGCGAACTGCCGATCTTCATCTACAACATCCCCGGACGGTCGGTGATCGACATGACGCCCGAAACGATGGGCGAACTGGCCCGGCTGCCCCGGATCATCGGAGTCAAGGATGCCACCGCCAAGATGGACCGGGTCAGCCAGCAGCGCGCCGCCTGCGGGCCGGATTTCATCCAGCTGTCGGCCGAGGACGCCTCGGCGCTGGGGTTTAACGCGCATGGCGGGGTCGGCTGCATCAGCGTCACCGCCAATGTGGCGCCCCGTCTGTGCGCCGAATTCCAGGCGGCCACGCTGGCGGGCGATTATGGCAGCGCGCTTGAGTATCAGGACCGGCTGATGCCACTGCACGAGGCGATCTTCATCGAGCCGGGGCTTGTCGGTGCCAAATACGCGCTGTCCAGGCTGGGCCTGTGCAGCGACGAGGTGCGCCTGCCGCTGACCGGCGTCTCGGATGCCACCAAAGCGGCGATCGAGGCCGCGATGCGCCATGCCGGGCTGATCGACTGACGGGGCGTCGGGGCGTTCGCCGCCCCGGCCCTTTCGCCTTTCCGCAACATTTCCGACAGTTCCGGCCCTGCGTTCACCGTGCTGGGGTCGGGCCATCTGAAACCATGTCCGGCGGCCGTTCGCGGCGCCGCTCGCATGGCCGCTTGCCGATCGTCGCCCGGGTTTTCCCGTCGCGGCGCCGGGCTGCGAGGGCGCTGCGCGTGCTCACGGATACGAAAAACGGCTGGACAAAACGCAAAAAAGTGCAAACCTGCACAAACAACCCCAAATATCCGCGCCGGACCGGCCGCTGCGGTCGCCACCGCGCCGCCACACGACCGGCACCGGCACACCAACGAAAAAACGTCAACAAGGAGATCGGACATGCACATTCGCAAGACAACCATTGCCGCCTCGCTGCTCGCGCTGGCCGCGTCGATGCCTGCCCTGGCCGGTGAGATCACCGTCTATACCGCCTATGAGGAGGACGAGATCGCCGATTACGTCGCGGCCGCGGAAAAGGCGATGCCGGATCTCAAGATCAACGTCCTGCGCCTGTCCACCGGCAAGCTGGCCGCGCGCCTGATCGCCGAAGCGGGCAATCCGCAGGCCGACATGCTTTGGGGCCAGGCCGTCACCGCCTCGATGGACCCGCAGATTCTGGACCAGCTTGAACCCTATGTGCCCAAGGGCGTGGAGGTGCTGGATTCGAAATACCGCGACCCGGAAAACCGCTGGTTCGCGCCCACCGGATACATGGGAACCTTCTGCGTCAACACGCAGCGCCTGAAGGACAAGGGGCTGCCGATGCCCAAAAGCTGGAAGGATCTGGAAAATCCCGCCTTCAAGGACGAGATCCTGATGCCCGATCCCAATTCCTCCGGCACCGGGTATCTGCATGTCATTTCGCTGTTGCAGACCCTGGGCGACGAAGAGGGCTGGGCCCAGCTCGAGCGCGTCGACAAGAACATCGCGCAATATACCTCGTCGGGGTCCAAACCCTGCAAGTCGGCGCGGGCGGGCGAATACACCGTGGGCATTTCGCTTGCGATCACCGCGCTGCAATCGGTCGAGCAGGGCTATCCCCTCAAGGCGGTATTCCCCGAAGAGGGCACCGGCTATGAGCTCGAGGCGGCGGGGCTGATGAAGGCGTCCGACAACAAGGAGGACGTGAAACGCTTCATGGACTGGCTGCTGACCGATGACGCGGCCAGCCACTACAGCCAGTACAAGATCCTCATCACCATCCCCGGCGTGGAGCCGGCGGAATCCTCGGTCGAGGCCGGGCTTCCCAGCGACGTGAACGCGATTCTGGCCAATATCGACTTTGCCGATTCGGCAGCGCGCCAGAACGAGGTAAAGGCGACCTGGAAGGAGAAGTTCGGACGCTGAGCGGCCTTCGAACCCGGGTGCCCGGCCCCGCGGCCGGGCACCGCCTTCAATCCGCACAGCCCGGAATTTCATGTATCTCGACGTTTCCAACGCGACCAAGACCTATGGCAGCTTTACCGCGCTCGACGCGGTCTCGATG
>JAGRMG010000022.1 GCA_020441385.1 Paracoccaceae bacterium | reverse complement strand
GCGGTAGTCGTCCTGCAAAGCGCCGCTGTTCACCTGCGTCGTCGGAACCTGCCCGGTGATGACGCAGAACGCGGAATGATCGTAAAAGGCGTTGGCCACCGAAATCAGCATGTTCAGGGGGCCGGGGCCGGTCGAGGCATAGACCGCGAGCGGCCTGCCGGTCAGCCGGTAGTAGACATCGGCCATGAACCCCGCGCCCTGTTCGATCCGTGGCGAGATATGCCTGATCCTGTCGGTGTGTCCGTGCAGCCCGTCCAGCAGCCCGATCGCGCCGTGACCGCAATATCCCAGCAGATAGGGCACGCGTTCCTTGACCAGGTATTCCGCGATGATGTCGGTCCCGCGCATCTGGTTGCTGCCCGGCATGGCGCTGTAGGAGGGGGAAAACCCCGAAGGCGGTGACGGGCTGTAGCCGCCGTTTCCGGCCATGCCGCCATAGCCGGTCGAAGGGTAGGGTCGTCTTCGGTCCACGAAAATCTCTCCTCAACTGGCGATTCCCCACCCTGCCGACGGTAGAGGGTTCTGTTCGCCCTGGCATTGCAATTAGTCGCAAAACCGTGGCCGGACACGTTGCGCCGTGTGGCGTTTTCCATGCGTGCGCGGTGCCGGGCGCGGCGCGGCACTCTCTCTCGCCCGCCCTTGCCGTGACGGTTTCGGCAACCATCTGGTAAGTGTATTGTCCCGCCCGGCGGCCGGCGCCGCCCGCGGGAAAACGGAAAGCCATGCGATGTGCGAACTCTTTGCGATGTCGGCCAGCGCACCGGTCCGGGTGCGCTACGATCTGGACAGTTTTGCGCGCGAGGGCGGCGAACGGCACCGCAACCGGGATGGCTGGGGCATCGTGTTCGCCGAAGGGCGCGATGCGCACTGGTTCCGCGAGGCGGCCCCTGCCGCGAGCAGCCCGCTCGACAGGTTCGTGCGCGAACATGAAACGCCCCACCGCACCGTCATGGCGCATGTGCGCCGCGCATCGGCGGGGCCGCCCGCGCTGGTCAACACGCACCCCTTTCGCCGCATACATGACGGCGAGGTGCATCACTTTGCCCATAACGGCACCCTTCATGGCCTCGAAAACGACCCCGGGGCGAGGGCGCTGATCCGTCACCGCGTCGGCGATACCGACAGCGAACTGGCGTTCCTGCTGTTCCTCGACCGTTTGCGCCGCCATGGACCGGCCCGGTCCGACATCGACGCCCGGTTCGCGCTGTTTCGCCGCTTTGCGCGGGACATGGCGGCGCTGGGGCCGGCGAATTTCCTGTGGTTCGACGGCGCCACGCTGTTCGTGCACGCGGATCGTCGCGTTCACGAGACGCAAGCCGGGCCGACCCCGCCGCAACCGCCGGGGTTGCATATCCTGCGCCCCGGCCCGGGCGGTCTGGGGCAAAGCCACGACTGCACCGGCGCGCGTCTGAAGGACCTGCCCGAACACGTCACCCTGTTTGCCAGCGTCCCGCTGAGCGCCGCGGACTGGGAACCGCTGGCGCAGGGCTGTGCGCTTGCGGTTGCCGACGGGCGGATCCTGCGGCAGGCTGCGACCGGGGAATCCGGGACGGAGTAGGGTGAGATGCTGGATACGATCAAACGCGCGATACTGCCGTTTGCCGCGTTGGCGATCACCGTTCCGGCCCTTCTGCTGGCGCTGACCCATTCGCCGCACTGGCTGTGGCTGCTCGTTCTCACGGTCCCGGTTCTTGCCCTGGGTCTTTACGACTGGTTCCAGAGGGACTGGACGATAACCCGCAACTACCCGGTGGCCGGCCATATCCGGTGGCTGTTTTACGATCTGCGCCCCTATCTGCGCGCCTATATCGTCGAGGACGACCTGTCGGGCACGCCCTATTCCTTCGAGGCGCGCAACCTTGTCCATGCCCGCGCCCGGGGTGAGACCGACACCCACCCGTTCGGAACCGAACGCCAGACCGACGACGAGGACTACCACTGGCTGATGCACTCCATCGCGCCCGCCAACGTGAGCGATGACAACCCGCGCGTGCAGGTGGGCAACGATCAGACCAAGCAGCCCTATTCGGCCTCGGTGCTGAACGTCTCGGCGATGAGTTTCGGCGCGCTCTCGGCCAATGCGGTGCGGGCGCTGAATATCGGCGCGCGGCGCGGCGGCTACTATCAGGACACCGGCGAAGGCGGTCTGAGCGACCATCACCTCGCCAATAGCGGCGATCTGGTCTGGGAACTGGGCTCGGGCTATTTCGGGGCCCGCGACGCCGAGGGCCGTTTCGACGCCGAGATGTTCCGCGACGGGGCCAGCCGCGATGTCGTGAAGATGACCGAGATCAAGCTGAGCCAGGGCGCCAAGCCCGGCCATGGCGGATTGCTGCCGGCGGCGAAGGTCAGCGAGGAGATCGCCCGGATTCGCGGCATTCCCGCGCATCGCGACTGCCTGTCGCCGGCCGCCCATTCGGCGTTTTCGACCCCCATCGAACTGCTGGAATTCGCGGCCCGGATGCGCGACCTGTCGGGGGGCAAGCCCGTGGGTCTCAAGCTGTGCATCGGCCAGCCCTACGAGGTTTTCGCGCTGATGAAGGCGATGCTGGAAACCGGCATCCGGCCCGAATTCATCGTCGTCGACGGCGGCGAGGGCGGGACCGGCGCGGCGCCGGTGGAACTGTCCGACTGGGTCGGAATGCCGCTGACCGAGGGGCTGATCCTGATGCGCAACGCGCTGGTCGGCTGCGGGCTCAAGCGCGACATCAGGCTGGTGGCCAGCGGCAAGGTCTATTCCGGCATGGGGCTGGCCCACAACATCGCCCTGGGCGCCGACTGGTGCAACGCGGCGCGCGCCTTCATGTTCTCGATCGGCTGCATCCAGGCGCAACGCTGTCACCTCGACACCTGCCCGACCGGCGTGACGACCCAGAATCCCGGTCGCCAGCGCGGGCTGATTCCCGAGATCCAGGGCGAACGCTCGGCAAGGTTTCACGCCAGGACGGTGGCGGCACTGGCCGAGATGGCGGCGGCGGCGGGGCTGAGCCATCCGCGCGACCTGCAACCGCACCACCTTATGCACAGGGTCGGGCCCGAAGCCGCCGAGACCATGGACCGCATCCACCCCTTCCTGCCCGAGAACAT
>JAGRMG010000183.1 GCA_020441385.1 Paracoccaceae bacterium | reverse complement strand
GCGAACCGCGCGATTTCGTCTATGAGGGCGAAATGAACGTCGATGCCGCGCTCGATCCCGAACTCCGCGCCCGGATCTTTCCCAATTCGCGCATGCAGGGCGCGGCCAACGTGCTGATCTTTGCCCATTCCGACGCCGCCAGCGGCGTGCGCAACATCCTCAAGATGCGCGCCGGCGGGCTCGAGGTCGGCCCCATCCTGATGGGCATGGGCAACCGCGCCCATATCGTGACGCCCTCGATCACGGCGCGCGGACTGCTCAACATGGCCGCCATCGCCGGCACGCCGGTGGCGCATTACGGCTGAAACGCAAGGGCCGCCGCAACCTTTCGGGTCGCGGCGGCCTGAGCGGATGATTGCGTCTCGCGCCCAGCCGCGTGAAAGCGACCGAACGCGACATGCGCGAGGCTATTTCTTGGTCGTCTTGTCGCCGGGTTTCGCCGGCTTCTTCTTGGTATCGGCCATCTTGGGTTGTCCTGAACAGGGTCGGCGGGATACCGGCCCATGGCGAGAGAGTCGCACACCGTGTCCGCCGATTCTCGCACGGATTCGACAGCCCCGATGTCGGAATTCCGCCATTTCGCAAACGTGATCGACATCTTCGTCAGGCTTTGCATGCCCGCGAATCACGATTTGCAAATCGCTCCGAATTTTCGATCGAACCCGCTGTATTTCCGCATTTTGCAAAAATTTGCAGACGCCCTTCGGGCAATTATGCAAATTTCTTGCGATAATCTGACGCGCCGCCTTTCAACGGGCTTGCCGTGACGACACCCTGTCTCCTAACACCATGTCAGCGAACCCGGAGGAGCAAGGCATGGCATACAAGGACATCTACGAAGGCTGGAAGCGCGACCCGGAAGGATTCTGGATGCAGGCGGCCGAGGCGATCGACTGGGACCGCAAGCCCTCAAGGGCGCTGTTCGATGATAACGCGCCGCTCTACGAATGGTTCGCCGACGGGATGGTCAACACCTGCTGGAACGCCGTGGACCGCCATGTCGAGGCCGGGCGCGGCGCGCAGACGGCGATCATCCACGACAGCCCCGTGACCGGCATCAAGCAGAAGATCAACTTTTCGCAGCTGCGCTCGCGCGTCGCCCGGCTGGCGGGCGCCCTGCGCGCCAAAGGGATCGAGAAGGGCGACCGCGTCATCATCTACATGCCGATGGTCCCCGAAGCGGTCGAGGCGATGCTGGCCTGCGGGCGCATCGGCGCCATCCACTCGGTCGTGTTCGGCGGCTTCGCGGCCAGCGAACTGGCGGTACGGATCGACGACTGCCGGCCCAAAGCCATCATCGCCGCTTCCTGCGGGATCGAACCGGGCCGGGTCGTGCATTACAAGCCGCTGCTCGACGCCGCCATCGACCAGGCCAGCCACAAACCCGACTTCTGCGTCATCTTCCAGCGCGAGGAAGAGGTGGCGCATCTGCAAGAGGGGCGCGATTACGACTGGCACGCCTTCCAGTACGGGGTCGAACCGGCCGAATGCGTCCCCGTGCGAGGCAACCACCCGGCCTATATCCTCTACACCTCGGGCACCACCGGCGCGCCCAAGGGCGTGGTGCGCCACACGGGCGGGCATCTGGTGGCGCTCAACTGGACCATGAAGAACATCTACAACGTCGACCCGGGCGAGGTGTTCTGGGCGGCTTCCGATGTCGGCTGGGTGGTCGGGCATTCCTACATCTGCTACGCGCCGCTCATTCACGGCAACACCACCATCGTGTTCGAGGGCAAGCCCGTGGGCACGCCCGATGCCGGAACCTTCTGGCGCGTGATCTCCGAACACAAGGTGCGCAGCTTCTTCACCGCCCCCACCGCCTTCCGCGCCATCAAGCGCGAGGATCCGAAAGGAGAGTACCGGCAGAAATACGACCTGTCCTGCCTAGGCGCGCTCTACCTGGCCGGTGAACGCGCCGATCCCGACACCATCGAATGGGCACAGAAGATCCTCGGCGTGCCGGTCTACGACCACTGGTGGCAGACCGAAACCGGCTATACCATCGTCGGCAACCCGGCCGGGATCGAACCGCTGCCGGTCAAGATCGGCTCGCCCACCGTGGCCATGCCCGGATACGACGTGCAGATCCTCGACGAGGCCGGCCACGAAATGCCGGCGGGCGAACTGGGCGCCATCGCCGTCAAGCTGCCGCTGCCGCCGGGCACGCTGCCCACACTCTGGAACGCCGAAGGCCGGTTCCGCAAATCCTATCTCGAACACTTCCCCGGCTATTACGAAACCGGCGATGCCGGCATGAAGGACGAGGACGGATATCTCTGGATCATGGCGCGCACCGACGACGTCATCAACGTCGCCGGCCACCGCCTGTCCACCGGCGCGATGGAGGAAGTGCTGGCCAGCCACCCCGATGTCGCCGAGTGCGCGGTGATCGGCGTCAGCGACACTCTCAAGGGCCAGATACCCGTGGGATTCGTCTGCCTGACCAAGGGCGTCAACCGCGCCCATGACGAGATCGTGCGCGAATGCGCCGCCCTGGTGCGCGACCGGATCGGCCCGGTCGCCGCCTTCAAGCTGGCGCTGGTGGTGGACCGGCTGCCCAAGACGCGTTCGGGCAAGATCCTGCGCGCCACCATGGTCAAGATCGCCGATGGCGAGGATTTCAAGATGCCCGCCACCATCGACGATCCCGCGATCCTGGATGAAATCCGCGATGCCCTGAAAACCGTCGGCTACGCCGGCGCCTGAACCCCGATCGGATCGCGCACCGGCCCGACGAAAGGCGGGGTCTTTCACCCGCTTCTTTCTGGTTTCAAATACTCCAGCCCGCCGCCGCGCCCCGGCGCACCGTCGCCATGGACCATGCCGGCCCGCGTCATTGCGACAGCTTCATCGTCACCAGCCCCGCCAGTATGAGAAGCGCGGCAATCGCCCGTTGCATCGTAAGCGCCTCGCCAAGAAGCCAGATGCCGGCGGCAAAGGCCCCGACGGCGCCGATCCCGGTCCAGATCATGTAGGCGGTGCCCAGCGGCAGGGACCGCATCGCCAAAGCCAGCAGGGTGAACGAACCCGCCATCGCGCCAAGCATGACGACAGTCGCCCGGAATCGCGTGAACCCCTGCGATTCCTTCATCGCAAGCGCCCAGACGACTTCGAGCAATCCCGCAACGATCAAGAAAACCCAGGCCATGATGTCCGCCACGCTCGGGTCGTCCCGACTGAATTTCCCGTTCCGGGGGAGGTCGTCCTCCTGACAATTGAGATAGCATCGGCCCGGAAGCGATCAATGGCCCTGCCCGCCCGCAACCATCATGCACGAACGCTCGGCGCAAGACGCCAGCGCCGCGACCGGCCCGGCGGCGCCTTGCGGAACCGCAGCGCGCGCCCGAACCGCCGGCACGCATCGAACGCCGGAGTGGACGCGCCCGCTTGCCGGCTCAGAAACTGGCTGCGAGCTTGTCGAGACGGCGTTCGGCCTCGTCCTTGGCGATGCCGTACCTCTCCTGAATCTTGCCGGCCAGCTTCTCGCGGTTGCCGGCGGCCTCGTCAAGCTCGTCATCGGTCAGATCACCCCATTCGGCCTTGATCGACCCCTTGAATTGCTTCCAGTTGCCTTCGATACGATCCCAGTTCATGTGCTTTCTCCCATCATGTCTGTCTGTCTGTGAAGCAGGCGCCTGATCGCGCCCTTTCGATCTTCACGGTGACAACGCCGAACCCCGCCCTGGGTTCCCGGGAATGCCGGGCATGGCGCGCCTCGTCTCTTGGCAAGGCCCGCGCTTGCGTCCTAAGGTCGCGCAAGGAGACCCGCATGACAAAGACCGAGCTCTGGCGCCTGGACGCCACCGAACTGACCAGCCGCACGATCGCCGGCGACATCACCGCCGAAACGGCGATTTCGGACGCGATCGCGCGCATGGACGCGGTCAATCCGCGCCTCAACGCCGTGGTGGAAAGTCTGGCCGAAGACGCCCTCGAACGCGCGCGCGCGCTCGACCGGGCACGCGCGGGCGGCGCCGGACCCGGCCCGCTGCACGGGCTGCCGGTCACCATCAAGATCAACGTGGATCAGGCCGGCCACGCGACAAGCAACGGCGTTCCGGCGCTGAAGAACCTGATCGCGCCCGCCGACGCGCCCGTCGTGGAGAACCTGCAAAGGGCCGGTGCCGTCGTGATCGGGCGCACCAACACGCCCGAATTCTCGTTTCGCGCCGATACCGACAACCCGCTTTACGGGCGCACCCGCAACCCCTGGGGCGATCACGTTTCCCCCGGCGGTTCGTCGGGTGGGGCCGGCGCGGCGGTGATGGCGGGCATCGGGGCGCTGGGCCATGGCAACGACATCGGCGGCAGCCTGCGATTTCCCGCCGCCGCCAACGGCGCGGTGACGGTCAAGCCGGGCCTCGGCCGGGTGCCGGCCTGGAATCCCAGCCAGACCGCCGAACGCGGAATGCTGGCGCAGGCCATGTCCGTGCAGGGGCTTCTGGCCCGCTCGGCGCGCGATCTGCACCTGTCCATGCCCTCCTTCATCGCGCCGGATGCGCGCGATCCCTTCCATGTTCCCCTGCCCTGGCGCGGCGCGCGGCCCGATGCGCCGGTCAGGGTCGGCTTTACCCGGGAAACCTGGGAGTTCGAACTGCATCCCGAGGTGTCGCTGGCGCTGGATACGGCGCGCGATGCGCTGTCCGATGCCGGCTACGAGGTGGTCGAGGTCGAACCGCCGCAACTGCGCGAGGCGGCGCTGACCGGCTACCGCGCCCTGATGGGCGAGATGAAGGCGCTGATGGGCGAGGATCTGCGCAAATTCGGCTCTCCGACGCTGAATGCGATCTTTGACGAATATTACGCCCGGTTCCCGCCCTATGACGGGGATGAACTGCTGCGCATGATGGCGCTGCGCAGCCATTTCGCGCGGGTCTGGTCGCTGTTTCTCGAGGAATACCCGCTGGTCCTGACCCCGTTCCTGCCCCAGCCCTTCTTTCGCCCTGACCGCGACGCCGAGGGCGCCGAGGGCGTGCGCGAGGCGCTGGGCTCGGCGCTCTGGTCCTACTCGATGAACTTCATGGGACTGCCGGCGGCGAACGTGCCGGCCCGGCTGGCCGAACTGGCCGGCGGCCCGCAGCCCGTCGCCGTCCAGATCGTCGCGCGGCGCTGGCGCGAGGATCTCGCGGTCGATGCCTGCATCGCTATCGAAGACCGGGTCGGGCGCATGTGCGACGCGCTCTGGGCGCGCATGGGCTGAGCGGATGGGTGCGGGCGCGGTGTTGGGGCACCGCGCCCGCGGTCGCGCAACGGGCAGCCCAGATTACCACTCACTCAAAACCCCGCCGGAACGGGGACCGGAACACTGCCGTCGGCTGTAGAGATTACACCCGATCCGGCGCGGGCTTTCTGTGAAGTTCTTCACATGAAACGTCTTTTTCGCGATTTTTTTCGGCCCTTCGGCGGGGCCGGGCCCGAGCACGGCCGTCGGGCGTGGCAGACCTCATCCGCCTTCGCTCAGTCGCCCAGTTTGGCGTGAACCTCCTTTAGGTCGATCTCTCCCACCGGCATCTTGTTGGACGGGTCTTCGAAATCGTATCTGAACAGCTCGAAATCGCGCTTGTAGATTTCATAGACCAGATGCATCGACAGATCGTCGAAATAGTCCTCGACCGGATGCGCGCGCTTTGGCCCATGGCCTTCGGATTCGTTGAATCGCGGGATGTTCTTCAGATCGACCGCATGCCGGGTCTCGACCGCGTCCAGGACCGATTGCATGCCCTCATCGAAGCTTTCGGTCCAGAATATGTTGTCATAGCGGCCGCCGTTGGCAATGAAGGTCGATACATGCCCCGACATCGCCGACCAGTGGATATCGGGGTCCATCGGGCGGCGCCAGCGGATCGTGTCGCGCACGAACAGCAGAAAGCGGCGAAAGCTCCTGATCTGGTCGAACTCTTCCTTGCCGTCCGGGCCGCCGACCTCGATGCCATATTCGTAGATCAGTTTCGGCACGAGGTTGCCGCGATAGCGTTTGCCGTTGCGCTGGATGCCGCAGATCTTGTCGAAGAAGGAACTCAGAACGCGGGTGTAGGGGTTGCGCACGCAGGTGAAGGCATAGGAGTCATGCCCCTGCACATTGCGCGTGATCGGCTCCTTGCTGTCCTCCAGCGCCCATTTGTGCATCCCGGACTGGGCATCGTGGATGTCGCCATCAAAGAACGTGCCGTGATCGGAATAGAACATGATCTGCCCGATGGTCGAGCAGGCGCATTTCGGCACCACCCGATACACCATGCTTTCGCTTTCCGTCATCCAGGTGCCTGGAAAACCCATCTGCCGCGCCTCCTTGGCCTGCTTTACCGCGAAGGGTGGCAGGCATGTTGCGGGGAAGGAAAGCAAAGATTGCATGTTTATTCAATCGCTCTTCACCTCTATCAAGGTAAACAGTCGACCGAACCCGGGGCAATTCCTTACCGACATGGCGAAAATCGCGTATATCCTGCTGTGTCACAAGGATCCCGAGGCGATCATCAAGCAGGCCGAGCGTCTGACGGTCGCCGGCGACTACATGTCGATCCATTTCGACGCCCGCGCGCGCGCCGAGGATTTCCGGCGCATCGCCGGCGCGCTTTCGGACAATCCCAACGTCACCTTCGCGCGCAGGCGCGTCAAATGCGGCTGGGGCGAATGGTCATTGGTGCAGGCGACGCTGCATGCCGTCGCCGCGGCCATCGAGGCGTTTCCGCGCGCCACGCATTTCTACATGCTGTCGGGTGACTGCATGGCGATCAAGACGGCCGAGTATGCGCATGATTTCCTTGACCGGCACGATGTCGATTTCATCGAAAGCTTTGATTTCTTCGAAAGCGACTGGATCAAGACCGGAATGAAGGAAGACCGGCTGATCTATCGCCACCTCTTCAACGAACGCAAGCACAAGCGGCTGTTCTATGCGGCGGTCGAGGCGCAGCGCCGGTTGCGTCTGCAACGCGCCATACCGGCGGATATCCAGGTTCAGATCGGCAGCCAGTGGTGGTGCCTGCGCCGGCGCACGATCGAATGGATACTCGATTTCACAAGGACCCGGCGCGACGTGATGCGCTTTTTCCGCACCACCTGGATCCCCGATGAGACCTTCTTTCAGACCCTCGTGCGCCATCTGGTGCCCGAAGCCGAGATCGAAACCCGCACCCTGACCTTCCTGATGTTCTCGGATTACGGGATGCCCGTCACCTTCTACAACGATCACTATGACCTGCTGCTGAACCAGGATTTCCTGTTTGCGCGCAAGATCAGCCCCGAGGCGACCGAACTGAAGACGCGGCTGGGCCGGCTCTATGCCGCGCATGACGTTCAGTTCCAGATCTCCAACGAGGGGCGCGGCCTCTACCGGTTCCTGACCGGGCGCGGCCGGATCGGGCGGCGCTTTGGCATGCGGTTCTGGGAAACCGAAAGCACACTGGGGCGCGAACGCGAACTGATGATCATCGTGTGCAAGAAATGGCATGTCGCCAAGCGCCTGCTGGACCGCATCCGCCAGATCACCAACCTGCCGGCGATCGAGTACCTGTTTTCCGAAGAGGATACGCCGCTGCCCGATCT
>JAGRMG010000021.1 GCA_020441385.1 Paracoccaceae bacterium | reverse complement strand
GCCTGCTGGTCCTCGCGCTTGAGCAGGATCTTGTTGTGCAGCCGGCGGCTCAGGTTCTTCGCCGGCTCGAGCGGCGTTTCGACCGCCACGTCGTAGACGCGGGCGGTCAGGATCTTCTTCAGGTAGTCGGCGGGGGTCAGGGATTTGGGCTTCATGGGAACGGGCTTGCTGGCCATGGATCATAAGCGCCGTGCCCTTGGGGGAAAATGTGTATCTTCGCCGCCGCCGGCAAGGGCGGCGCATCACATCTTCTGGAGATCGACACACCATGGAATGCACCGTCAGCTGGACCGGACACGCGGGCACACGTTCGGGCATGGGTTTTCTGGCCGAGACCGGTTCCGGCCACACGCTGGTGATGGACGGCGCGCCCGATGCCGCCAAGCCCGAGAACGGTGGCCGGAACCTGGCGCCGCGCCCGATGGAAACCCTGCTCGCCGGCACCGGCGGCTGCACCGCCTACGACGTGGTGCTGATCCTCAAGCGGGGTCGGCACGACGTGCACCAGTGCAGCTGCAAGATCACGGCCGAACGCGCCGACGTCGATCCCAAGGTGTTCACCGCCATCCACATGCATTTCGAGATCAGCGGCAAGGGCATACCGCCGGCCGCGGTCGAACGGGCGATCGCGATGAGCCACGACAAATACTGCTCGGCCAGCATCATGCTGGCCAAGACGGCGAACATCACGACGAGTTTTACGCTGACCGAGGCCTGAACCGCCGCGCCCGCGCTCCGGTGGCTGGCACGCTGGCGCGGGCCATCGCCCGCAGGACGGGCATCGGCCGCGTCTGCGCGGGACGGTCAGATCCGGTGGGCGACCGTCGTCATGACCTTGGCCGCGCCGCGCATCAATGCGCGTACGGGCGCGGGCATGCGCACCGCGCCCGCGTTCTGGGCGTCGCGGGCATGGCGGGCTTCGTCGTCCTTCATTTGCGCGACGATGGCGCGCGAGGCATGGTCCGCCTGCGGCAGACGCTGCATGTGGCCCTGCAGGTGGGCCTCGACCTGCTTTTCGGTTTCCACGACGAAGCCCAGGCTGACCCGGTCGCCCAGCCGTCCGGCCAGCAGGCCCAGGCCGAAGGCCCCGGCGTACCACAGCGGATTGAGCAGCGACGGGCGGCTGCCGAGTTCGTCCAGCCGTTGCCGGGTCCAGGCCAGGTGGTCGGTTTCCTCGGCGCTGGCCTGCGCGAAATGCGTGCGCAGCGAAGGGCTGCGGGTCGCCAGGGCCTGCGCCGTGTACAAGGCCTGGGCGCAGACCTCGCCGACATGGTTGACCCGCATCAGCGCACCGGACTCGGCCTTGTCGGCGCCCGAGAGTTCCGTGGGCTCGTGGGCCAGCGTCGGGCAGGGGCGCGACGCGCGGGGTGTCGCAAACAGCGTGCGCAGCGATGCGTCGGCGGTCGCCAGCAGCTGGTCGGTGGTGGTTCGGGCTTGATCGGGCATGGTGGCTTCCTCCGGAGGTCGACATGCCAGCGCCCTCGCGGGCCGGCACGCCATGCCCCTGATGATGGCAGAAGCCGCGCGCCGGTCGGCTTTCACGGTCGATTTCGCCGTCATGGGCCGACGTTTCCCGGCCATCGCCGGCCTCGAAATTCAGGGGGGGCGGCCAGGCATTCGGGTTTGTTGCACGCCTGCAACGAAAACGGCCCGTCGATGTTTTTTTCCGGCGATATCTTTGCCAAACCGGCGCTCGTCTGGTGCAATACATACAACTTCCTTGAACAGGAGGTTGGCCCGGGGTTCCGAGTACCTCAGAACCGGAGCCCTATGTTTAACCTTGGAGAAACTTGAAATGAAAAAGACACTCGTAGCGATTGC
>JAGRMG010000020.1 GCA_020441385.1 Paracoccaceae bacterium | reverse complement strand
CCGCAATCCCGCCACGGGGCCTTTCAAGTCAGGGGGTTTTCCAGTTGAACCAGATGAACGATACCGCCGCATCGACCTTTGTCGTTCTCGGCATGCATCGTTCGGGCACCTCGGCGCTGGCGCGCTGCGTCAACCTTCTGGGCGCGCGCATGTCCGAAAACCTGATGACCGCCAACAGCTTCAACGCCACCGGGTATTGGGAGCCGCAATCCGTCGTTCGGCTCAACGACAAGGTGATGGGCCGTTTCGACAGGCATTGGGCAGACCCCAAGCCGTTCGCGAGCGACTGGACCGCCTCGCCTGCCTTTGCAGGCCATGCGGCCAGTGCCAGGCAGACGATGGACGAGGAATTCGCCCGCTCGGGCACCGTGGTGATCAAGGATCCGCGCCTGTCGCGCGTTCTGCCCGTCTGGGACGATGCCATTGCGGCCCGGGATGCGCAGCCGGTCTATCTGATCGCCTGCCGCAATCCGCTGGAAGTGGCGCATTCCCTTGCGTTTCGCGACAGGCTGAGCATCGGGCACGGGCTCCAGTTGTGGCTCAGCTACATGCTCGAGGCGGAGCATCACACGCGCGGAGCGACAAGACGGGTGATCCACTACGAAGACATCCTGCGCGACTGGCGGCGGGCGCTTGGCGCCGTGGCCGGGTCGGCGGGCCTGACGGATCCGGCAGCCGCGGACGGCCCGGAGGCGGTGGCGATCGACGGGTTTCTGTCATCCCAAGCCCGCCATCACGCGGCAACGAAAGCCGATCTCGATGCCGACCCGGATGTTCCCGGTATCGTCAAGCGTGCCTATGATCTGTTCCTGCGCTTTGAAGACGGTGGGAACGAGGCGCCCTTCGGGCGGCTTGAGACCGATTGGCGCGAGTACTGGCGTGCCGCAAGCCCCGGAAACGGCAGATCGGCCTGGGTGGACCGGATCCCGCAGGTGCAACTGGACAAGAGCAGGGAACTGGCGGGCGAGGGCCGGATCGCCGAGGCGCTGGTTCTTGCCAGGAGAGCCGCCGAAGCCGCAGGGGACAGTGCGAAATACCACTATCACCTTGGCGTTCTCAACGAGAAGGCCGATGACCTTGCCGCGGCGGTCTGCGCATTCCGGCGGGCGATTTCGCTGGATGATCGTCCGGTCTGGTATCATCTGGGCCTCGCGCGTGCGCTCAGGGCCCGGAAGAGCCTGGGCGAGGCGATCGAAGTTCTGCGGAACGCAGACATGAAACATCCCGACAACGTGTCGATCCACCATCAGCTTGGCATCTGTCTCGAACTCTCCGGCGACCTTGAGGGGGCCATCGCCGCGCAGCGCCGGGCGCTGGAACTGGACGACACCCCCACCGGCCCGCATCAGAGTCTGGCGCGGGTCTTGCGAAAGCTCTCAAGGTTAGACGAGGCGGTTGGCGTTCTGCGGCGCGCAAATTTGCGCCACCCCGACAACACGGCGATCCGCCGGCAGCTTGGTCTGTGTCTGGAAGAGAGCGGCGACATTCCCGGCGCGGCTGCGGTTCGGGGCCAGAGCTGAAGCCGGATGCGAATGGCCAGGTCTCCCGGCTTGCACACTCCGCCCTGGCGGGGCGGCGCCGCCGTCATTGCGTCGCGTGGGCGGTCCGACCCGCAAGGTCCGGCCGACCGATCCATGCCGTTCAGATCTTCCGCAGATAGCCGTTCGGATTATATGTGGCGTTCTGCCCGAACATGTCGCACAGCCCGGTCTCGATCTCGAAACTTTCGGGGCGCGCGGTCAGAAAGTCGGCAATCGCCCGGTTCGGCCCACCCTGGTATTTCCGGGCAAGACCCAGATCTTCAAGCACGCCGTCTTCGATTGCCAGGATGTCCCCGGCCTGCATGTGTTCTGCGAAGAAGCCGAGTGCCGACATGCATCCATCGTAGCTGTGGGCGGAATCCTCGGTGACGAACCAGGGATGCGCCAGATTCGCCAGCCCCTCCGGTTCAAGGACCGGGCCGAGGTCCAGCACGCTGCCTTGAAGAAAGCAGATCCGGCTGTCCTCGATGCCTTCCGGGATGTTCAGGTCGATCGAGATGACAGGGGTATCGTCGCAGCCCGACATGGCCAGAAGGTCGGCCAACAGCAATGCGCTGCCCCCCGAGTGCGAACCGATCTCAATCAGCGTCCGGGGTTTGAGATCCCAGATCAGACGCATGCAGATGGCGATGTCTATCGGGCTCTTGAGACAGCGAACGCCCTTGTAGGTATAGGACATCACGCCCTTCTGATAGCCGTCCAGCATCGGGGCGGTGAAGGCGGTTTGAAACGACCGCAGGTTCATGCCTCTTGCCCGGCGGGTTTGACGAAGAACGCGCCGGTCCAGTCGACATGCGCAAGCTCGGGCACCGGTTCGCCCCGTGTGGCAAAGAAGTCCTCCACGGCCTGGCGGCACATGGCAAGCGCGCCGTAATCGTCGATGATGACGATACCGCCCGGCGCGACCCGATCGTAAAGTGCCGTCAACGCATCCATCGTGGATTCGTAAAGATCCCCGTCCAGCCGCAAGAGCGCGATCTGGCGGGTCGGCGCGTCGGTCAACGTATCGCGGAACCACCCCTTGAGGAACACCTGGCTGCGATCGTCAAGCAGCCCGTAGGCCGAGAAATTTTCTCGCACCGTCTCTTCCGAGACCGCGAGCTGGGGGAACCTGTCCTTGGTCAGATCGAGCTTTCCGTCCTGCTCGTGAGTGGGCGCCGGCAGGCCATCGAAACTGTCGGCGATCAGCAGCGTGCGATCCCTTTGCCCGTGCGCGCGCATCCATCCGGCCATCAGGATGCAGCCGCCGCCGCGCCACACGCCGCATTCCATCAGATCGCCGGGAACATCGCGCGCGGCCAGATCATCGAGACAGGCATGCAGACTGTCGAGCCGCAATCGGCCCATCATGGTGTGGCTGAAACCCGACCGGGCGATCCTGCGTTCGGGAAATCGGCCGATCCGGCGGCTGGCTTGCAGATCGGAAAATGCCTCGGCGCGGTCGCGGCGGATATCGTGCAGCACCGCATAATCAAAGCTGTCATCGCCCGACAGGCAGTCGCGCAGATACAGAAGCCGCATCTCGTCGTCGAGGTAGATTTCGTTCAGCAGGCTGCGTTTCAGCAAGTCGAGATAAAGCGCGCCCGCGGCCTTGTCATGCAGCGGGGCAGGGCGCGCCGGGCGCCGCCGCTCGCGAAGCGTTTCAACGTATTCCGGCAGGGCCTTGACGGGTTCGGGCACCAGCGCGCCACGCAGGGCGTCTATGCTGGCAAACGCCAGCGTCCCGCCCGCAAGGTCGGCTTCGTGGCGGGCAAGATTCTTCTGCACGTCCCGGTTGCCGGGGTTGAGGCCGGTGATGATCGCCAGCCCCTTCATGTCGATGTCGAAGACCCGGATTTCGAGGTCCGGCCGGTGCCTGCGCAGAAACGGGATCACCTTGTAGACATCGCCGGTCCAGGCCCGGGTCCGGCGTTCGCGGGTGGTCCATTCGATCTGCTCGGGCAGGATATCGTCGACGACGATGACGCTGTGTCGCGATGCGTGGGCTTCGAGGTTCAGGATGTCGCGCAACGCGAATTCGGCATTGTGCATGCCGTCGACAAAGGCCAGATCGACCGGCCCGCCAAGCAGTTCGCGCAGATTCCGGGTGGCGAAGAACTCGTCGCTGGTCTGGCAGAACAGCCGCGTCGGGCTGGACAGGCCGACCCGGATTTCGAACTCGGGGTCGAT
>JAGRMG010000182.1 GCA_020441385.1 Paracoccaceae bacterium | reverse complement strand
CCACGCCATCCAGCGCGCCGACCATGACCGTTCCGTCCAGATAGCTGCGCCCGGTCTCGATGAATTCGGCGACCTCGGGCGCGTCCCCGCCCAGATCCACCATCATGCCGTTGACCACCACGGCGGCGTTCATCCCGCGCGACTGCGCCAGCCGCGCATGTTCGCGCAGATGCCGGTGTTCGCCATGCATCGGGATCAGCATCCGCGGCCGCACGATATCGTGCATCCGTTCCAGATCGGGGCGGTTGGCGTGGCCCGAGACGTGATAGCGCCCGGTACTGTCGTCGACCACGTCAACGCCCTTTTCGCTGAACTGGTTCATGATGCGGATGACGCCGCGTTCGTTGCCCGGGATGGTCTTGGAGGAAAACAGGAACAGATCGCCCTCTTTCGCCTCCAGCCCGCGATACTTGCCGCGCGCCAGTTGCGCGCTGGCGGCGCGCCGCTCGCCCTGGCTGCCTGTGACCAGCAGCATCAGGTTCTCGCGCGGCATCGCCTGGGCCTCCTCGACGCTGACGGTGCCCGGAAAATCGGCCAGCACGCCGGTTTCCACCGCCGCCTGAACCATCCGCTGCATCGCCCGGCCCAGCAGCACGACCGACCGCCCGGCCCGCTGCCCGGCCTCGGCCAGCGTCTTCACCCGCGCCACGTTGCTGGCGAACGTGGTGGCGATCACCATGCCGCCGGCCCCGGCAACCAGCTCCGTGATCGCCTCTCCCAGATCGCCCTCGGACCGGCCCGGATGGGGTGCGAACACGTTGGTGGAATCGCAGACCAGCGCCTGCACCCCGCCCTTGCAGACCTCGGCCCACAGGCCGGGGTCGAACGCCTCGCCCACCACCGGGTTCGGGTCCAGCTTGAAATCGCCGGAATGGATCACCCGGCCGCCCGGGCTGTCGATGACCAGGCCCGCGCTTTCGGGGATGGAATGCGAGATCGGCAGAAATCCCACCCGGAACGGACCCGCCGCCACCTGCCCGGGCCAGGCTTGCGCCGTCCGGACCGCGTCCTCGGGCAGGCCGCGCTCCTCCAGCTTGCGCCGGGCGATGTTGGCGGTGAAGGCGCGGGCATGCACCGGCACCTTCAGATCGGCCCAGAAATGCGCGACCGCGCCGACATGATCCTCGTGCGCATGGGTGATGAAGATCGCCTCGAGCCGGTCGGCGTTGGCCTTCAGCCAGCCCATGTCGGGCATGATCAGATCGACCCCGGGTGTGCTGTCCATGTCGGGAAAGGTCACACCCAGATCGACCAGGATCAGCCGTTCGCGCCCCGGGGCGCCATGGCCGTAGACATAGGCGTTCATGCCGATCTCACCAGCCCCGCCCAACGGCAGATAGATCAGTCTTTCATTGCTCATGAGGTGGCGTTTTCCCTGTTGTGGCGGTGAATCACGGTCAGGCCGTGCATGGTCAGATCCTCTTCGAGGCGATCGAACAGATCGACATTCTGCTGGAACAGCGGCGCCAGGCCGCCGGTGGCGACCACCGTCATGTCGCGGCCGCGCTCGGCCTTGATGCGCGCGCAGATCTCGCGCACCAGGCCGACATAGCCCCAGAAGATGCCCGACTGGATGCAGGCCACCGTATTGGTGCCGATCACCGCCTGCGGCGTGGCGATGTCCACATGCGGCAGCGCGGCGGCGGCCATGTGCAGCGCCTCCAGGCTGAGGTTGACGCCGGGCGCGATCACCCCGCCGATATAGGCGCCGTCCCGGGCGACCACGTCGAACGTCGTGGCGGTGCCGAAATCCACCACGATCAGATCGCCGCCGTGGCGGTCGAACGCGCCGGCGGCATTGACCAGCCGGTCGGGGCCGACCTGCGTGCCCTCGTCGACGCGCGGGTCGTGGGGCAGCAGGCAATCGGGCTTGCCCACCACCAGCGGCCGGCAGCCGAAGAAACGGTCGGCGAAGACGCGCAGGTTGTAGACCACGCGCGGCACCGTCGACGAGATGATGACCTCGCTGATGTCGGCATCGATGCCGTAGTGCTTCACCAGCGTCGAATACCAGGTGAAATAGGCATCCGCCGTGCGCGCATGATGGGTCGAGGTGCGCAGCGTGCACAGGAACGCCCGCCCGTCCCAGATGGAAAACACCGTGTTCGTGTTGCCGCAATCTATGCAAAGAAGCATGCCCGCCCCCCTCAGAAAAACACATCCGCCGCGGCGATGGCCACGCGCCCCGCCTGCGTCGCCAGCACGAGATTGCCGGCCGCGTCCACCGTCTCGAACCGCCCCGAGACCTGCCGCGAGCCGGTCCGCGCTGTCACGTCCCGGCCGATCCGGGCCGCCCGCGCCAGCCAGTCCTCGCGGATGGGCGCGAAGCCCCGGGCCGAAAAGCGCCGTTCGTGGCCGGCATAGGCAGCGGCCAGTTGGATCAGGAAACTCTCGGGATCCACAGCCGCCCCCGTCTGCGACAGCAGCGACACCGGCGCCAGCGCGCCAGGCTCGAGCGCCGCGGCCGGCGGTGCCGCGGCCAGGTTGACGCCGATACCGATCGCCAGATACCCCACCCCCGCCGCCGTGCCGGCGCTTTCCAGCAGGATGCCGGCCAGCTTGCCACCGTTCAGCAGCACGTCGTTGGGCCATTTCAGCGCCAGCCCCCCGGCCCGCCCGGTTACCGCGACACAGGCGTCAAACACCGCCAGCGCCGCGACGAAACTGCGCAGCGCCACGATCTGCGGTGCCCCCTCGGGGCGCATGACCAGTGTCGCCGCCAGATTTTCCGGCGAACCGGCCCAGGCCCGGCCCCGCCGCCCCCGCGCGGCGGTCTGCCGGCGCGCCAGGATCCATTCCGGTCGGCGCAGCCCCGGCGCGATCCGCGCCGCCTCGTCCAGGGTGCTGTCGACCTCGTCCAGAATCCGCAATCCGTACCCGTCCGGCCAATCCTGCATGTGCTTCATCTTGCCCGATAAACTCCCGCCGGAGGCATGCGCGCCCCCGGGCGCGCTCAAAAGGCGTGCCGCGCCCCCCGGGCGCGGCTCGATCGGGTCGGGTCGGCCGATCAGTTGACCAGGGTCGCGGCCGCCGCCGCCGCCGCCGCCTCGACCCCGAACATGTTGACGATGCCCAAAATCATCGCCGCGGCGCAGGCCATCAGCGCCCCCCACAGGGCAGGCGAGGACCGGGTATCCAACTCTTCGCCCTCATCGCCGAAATACATGTAATAGACGATGCGGATGTAATAGAACGCCCCGATCACCGAGGCGATGACACCGGCCACGGCCAGCCAGATCAGGCCGCCCTCATATGCCGCCCGCAGCACATAGAACTTGCCGAAAAAGCCCAGCATCGGCGGCACGCCCGCCAGGCTGAACAGCAGGATCAGCATGGCCAGCGCCTTGCCCGGCTCGCGCCGGGCATAGAGGTTCAGCGCCCGGATGTCGGTGACCGGGCGGCCGTCGCGCTCCATCATCAGGATGAAGGCGAAGGTGCCGACATTCATGGTGATGTAGATCGCCATGTAGATCAGCATCGCCTGCACGCCGAACTCGGTCCCCGCGGCCAGCCCCATCAGCGCGTATCCCATATGCGCGATCGAGGAATAGGCCATCAGCCGCTTGATGTCGCGCTGCGCGATCCCGGCCACCGCCCCCAGAAACATCGAAAGCAGCGACAGAAGCGCGAGCACCTGGCCCCAGTCGCCCGAGATCCCGCCGAAGGCGTCATAGAGGATGCGCGCCAGCATCGCCATCGCCGCCAGTTTCGGCGCCGTCGCGAAGAAGGCCGTGACCGGCGTGGGCGAGCCTTCGTAGACATCCGGCGTCCACATGTGGAAGGGCACCGCGCTGACCTTGAAGGCGATCCCCGAGATCAGGAACACCAGGCCGAACAGCAGACCCAGCGACAGATCGTCCTGCGAGACCGTCTGGACGATACCGGCAAAGACCGTGGTCCCGGCATAGCCATAGACCAGCGAGGCGCCATAAAGCAGCAGGCCGGAACTCAGCGCGCCCAGAACGAAGTATTTCAGCCCCGCCTCGGTCGATTTCACGTTGTCCCGGCGCAGCGCGGCGACGACATAAAGCGCCAGCGAATGCAGCTCCAGCCCCATGTAGAGCGACATCAGGTCGCCCGCGGACACCATGACCATCATGCCCACCGAGGTCAGCGCCACCAGGATGGGATATTCGAACCGCAGGATGCCGCGCCGCGACATGTAGTCCTGGCTCATCACCAGTACGACGGCGGCCGAGACCAGGATCGCCACCTTGGAGAACCGGGCAAAGCCGTCGTCGATGAACATGCCGCCGAACGCGATCCGGGTGCCGCCCGTGCCGGTGGCGATCCAGACCGCCAGCCCCGCCATCACCGCGGTGGTCAGCCAGACCAGCGCAGGCGCCAGATCGTCCCTGGACGAATAGACCGCCCCGATCAGCGCCAGCATGGCATACACGGCCAGAACGATCTCTGGCAGGATTACGGTCAGATCGGCCTGCATCATCTACCGGCTCCCTTAATTCGAGGCATGCTGGGTGGCGGCCTTGGCCGCGGCCAGCGCGTTGTCAAACTGGCTTGCCAGCGCCGAGGTGGACGGCCCGATGATGTCGGTCACCAGCGACGGATAGACCCCCAGCAACAGCGTCATCGCCACCAGCGGCGCGAACACCGCCTTCTCGCGGCCCGACATGTCGGCGATGGTCTTGAGGCTGCCCTTGATCAGGTCGCCGAACACGATCCGGCGGTATAGCCACAGCGCGTAGGCCGCCGAAAAGATCACGCCCGAACAGGCCACGAACGTCACCCAGGTGTTGACCTGGAAGGCGCCCATCATGGTCAGGAACTCGCCGATGAACCCGGACGTGCCCGGCAGCCCGATATTGCCCAAGGTGAAGAACATGAACACCAGCGCGTAGGCCGGCATGCGGATGGCCAGGCCGCCATAGGCGTCGATCTCGCGCGTGTGCATCCGGTCGTAGATGACGCCGACGCACAGGAACAGCGCCGCCGAGATGAAGCCGTGGCTGAGCATCTGGAAGATCGCCCCGTCCAGGCCCTGCTGGTTGGCCGAGAAGATGCCCAGGGTGACAAAGCCCATATGCGCCACCGAGGAATAGGCGATCAGCTTCTTCATGTCCTCCTGCACCAGCGCGACCAGCGAGGTATAGACCACGGCGATGGCGCTCATCCACAGCACCAGCGGCGCCAGCACGTCCGAGCCCACCGGGAACATCGGCAGCGAAAACCGCAGGAAACCGTATCCGCCCATCTTGAGCAGGATGGCGGCCAGCACCACCGATCCGGCGGTCGGGGCCTGAACGTGGGCATCCGGCAGCCAGGTATGCACGGGCCACATCGGCAGCTTGACCGCGAAGGATGCGAAGAACGCCAGGAACAGCAGCGTCTGCATGCCGCCGACGATGTGGATGCCCAGCAGGCCGAAGCTGTCGGAGGCGAACTGATGGCGCATCAGCGTCGGGATGTCGGTGGTGCCGGCATCGGCGAACATGCCGATCAGGGCGACCAGCATCAGCACCGAACCGAGGAAGGTGTAGAGGAAGAACTTGAAGCTGGCATAGATCCGGTTCTTGCCGCCCCAGATGCCGATGATCAGGAACATCGGGATAAGCTGGCCCTCGAAGAACAGGTAGAACAGCACCAGATCGAGCGCCATGAACACGCCCACCATGAGCGTTTCCAGAAGCAGGAAGGCGATCATGTATTCCTTGACGCGGTCGGTGACCTGCCAGCTGGCCAGGATGGTCAGCGGCATGATGAACGTGGTCAGCAACACGAACAGCACGGAAATGCCGTCGACCCCCATCTTGTATTTCAGACCCAGCAGCCATTCGTGTTCCTCGACGAACTGGAACCCGGTATCGGCGGGGTCGAACTGCGTGTAGATGCCAAGCGACACCAGGAAGGTGACGGTGGTGGCCACCATCGCGACCCACTTGGCGTTGCGCTGGGCGGCCTCGTCGTCGCCGCGCAGGAACACCGCCAGGATCAGCGCCGCCAGGGCGGGGATGAAGGTGACGATGGAAAGGATATTGCCCATCACTGCGCTCCTCCGCCGATCGACATCCAGGTGACAAGGGCTACGATGCCCAGCACCATCCAGAAGGCATAGGTAAAGATGAAACCGGTCTGCGCCTTGCCCGCGAGACGGGTGAAGAACGGCACAACGCCCATGGCGACGCCATTGAGGAAACCGTCGATGGCGCTGCCGTCGCCGCGCTTCCAGAACACCCGGCCCAGCCCGATGACAGGACGCACGAAGACCGCGTCATAGATTTCGTCGAAATACCACTTGTTCTTGAGGAACAGGTAGAGCGGGCGCTGGTTCTCGGCCAGCCTTGCCGGCAGCGCCGGGTTGACCAGATAGAACCAGACCGCGATGGCCAGGCCGAGGATCATGGCGACGAAGGGCGAGACCTTGACCCAGGCCGGCGCGGCATGGGCATCGTCGAGAACGTGATTGTCCGGGGCGAAATAGAGCGCACCCTCGCCCGGCTTGCCGGCGAAGGCGGCATGGTGTTCGCCCGCCGCCGCGGCCTCGCCGCCGGCGGCCGCGCCATGGCCCTGTTCGGCCGCTTCGCCGCCGGTCGCCTCGTCATGCGCGACCGCGGCGTCCGCTGCGGCCTCGGCCACCGGAATGCCGTAGAACCTGCCGACCTGATCGGCGTGCCCGAAAAAGCTGCCATACCAGATCATGCCCGAGAACACCGCGCCAAGGCTCAGCACGCCCAAGGGTATCAGCATGCTCATCGGGCTTTCATGGGCGTGGTCATGGGCGTGCCGATCGCCGCGCGGCTCCCCGAAGAAGGTCAGGAAGATCAGACGCCAGGAATAGAAGCTGGTCATGCCGGCAGCGATCACCAGCGCCCAGAAGCCGAACCCCGATCCCCCGGCCCAGGCGCTTTCGATGATCGCGTCCTTTGACAGGAACCCGGCAAATCCAATGGATGTCAGCGGAATGCCGACGCCGGTGATGGCCAGTGTGCCGATCATCATCGCCCAGAAGGTATAGGGGATCTTCTTGCGCAGACCGCCGTACTCGGTCATCTCCTGCTCGTGATGCATGGCATGGATCACCGAGCCCGCGCCAAGGAACAGCAGCGCCTTGAAGAAGGCGTGCGTGAACAGATGGAACATCGCCGCCGAATACATCCCGACCCCGGCGGCCACGAACATGTAGCCCAGCTGGGAGCAGGTCGAATAGGCGATCACCCGCTTGATGTCGGTCTGCACCAGGCCGACGGTGGCCGCGAAAAACGCGGTCGCGGCGCCGATCACGGTGATGAAGGCCGTGGCCTGGGGCGCGAACTCCATCAGCGGCGACATGCGGCAGACCAGGAACACCCCGGCTGTGACCATGGTCGCGGCGTGGATCAGCGCCGACACCGGCGTCGGGCCTTCCATCGCATCCGGCAGCCAGGTGTGCAGGATCAGCTGCGCCGATTTGCCCATCGCGCCGACGAACAGCAGGAAGGCGACCAGGTTGGCGGCGTTCCATTCCCCCCAAAGGAAGGTCAGGCGGGTGTCGGCCAGTTCCGGCGCCTGCCCGAAGATCACGTCGAGGTTGATGCTGTCGACCAGGAAGAACAGCGCGAAGATGCCAAGCGCAAAGCCGAAATCGCCGATCCGGTTGACCACAAACGCCTTGATCGCGGCCGCGTTGGCCGAAGGCTTGCGGTAGTAGAAACCGATCAGCAGATAGGACGCCACGCCGACCCCTTCCCAGCCGGTGAACAACTGCACCAGGTTGTCGGACGTGACCAGCAGCAGCATGGCGAAGGTGAAAAGGCTGAGATAGGCGAAAAAGCGGGGCTTGTAGCTTTCGCCCTCCTTCCATTGCGGATCGTTGTCCATGTAGCCGAAGGAATAGAGATGCACGAACGCCGATACCGTGGTGACGACGATCAGCATGATCGCGGTCAGCCGGTCCATCCGGATCGCCCATTCGGTCGCCAGCGAGCCGCTTTCGATATAGCGCAGGACCGGGATCTGCTGGGTCGCACCGTCGAAGGTGAAGAACACGATCCAGGACAGCAGGCAGGCCAGGAACAGCAGCCCCGTCGCCGTCCACAGCGCGGCCCGTTCGCCGATCAGCTTGTAGCCGAAGCCGCAGATGATGGCGCCGACCAGGGGGCCGAAAAGAATGACGGTTTCCATTGGCTTCAGCCCTTCATCATGTTGACGTCTTCGACGTCGATCGTGCCGCGGTTACGGAAGAAGCAGACCAGGATCGCCAGCCCGATGGCGGCCTCGGCGGCGGCCACCGTCAGGACGAACAGGGTGAACACCTGCCCCACCAGATCGCCCAGAAAGCTGGAGAAGGCGACCAGGTTGATGTTCACCGCCAGCAGCATGAGTTCGATGCTCATCAGCAGGATGATCACGTTCTTGCGGTTCAGGAAAAGCCCGAAGATGCCGATGACGAACAGCGTCGCCGCCACGGTAAGGTAGTGTTCCAAGCCTATCATGTCGTCCCTCGGTTTTCCTTGCCGGCCTTGCCGGCCCGTTTGTCGTCTCTTCGTCGTCTTCCGTCCCGGCCCGGCGCCGGCCTGGGTCGGATCGGGGCTCTAGAGCCCCTGCCCCGGCTTCACATCGCGCAGTTCCATCGCCTTGGCCGGGTCGCGGTACATCTGCGCGAGAATGTCCTGGCGCTTGATGTTGGTGCGGTGGCGCAGGGTCAGAACGATGGCGCCGATCATCGCCACCAGCAGGATCAGCCCGGCCAGCTGGAACAGCAGGAAGTACTGGTCATAGAGGATCACGCCCAGCGCCTCGGTGTTGTGGCGGTCCGCGGAGATCACCTGCGCGCGCAGCCCCTCGGCGGCGGCGTTCGCATCCCAGGCGCCGTAGGCCATGACGAACTGCATCAGGATCACCAGCCCGATCAGCAGCGCCAGCGGCATGTATCGCGCCATTTCCGCCTTCAGTTCGGCGAAATCCACGTCCAGCATCATCACCACGAACAGGAACAGCACCATGACCGCGCCGACATAGACGATGACCAGAAGCATGGCGACGAATTCCGCGCCCAGCAGAACGAACAGACCGGCCGACGAGATGAAGGCCAGGATCAGCCACAGCACCGAATGCACCGGCTGACGGCTGAGCACCGTGAACAGCCCCCCGGCGATGGCACCGGCGGAAAAGAGATAGAAGGCAAATACGCTCACGCTCATTTCTGGTCGTCCTCGTCTGATCCCATGGCGTCCTGCGCCAGTTCCAGGGCCCGGGTCATGGCCGGAATGCCGGCGAACAGCGACATCTGGCCGATGGTTTCCACGATCTCCTGCCGGGTCGCGCCGGCCTCGATCGCGTGGCGCACGGTCTGGCGCACCGCGGTATCGGCCTGCGCGCCCTGGCAGGTCAGCCCGGCCAGCGTCAGCAGCAGCCGCGTGCGCGCATCCAGCCCGTCCTTGTTGACCGTCTTGCCGAACCACATCTCCATGACGTCCCTGGGCATGGTCGGCCAAAGCGTCTCGAACTCCTTGGGCGAGAACGTCTCGAGCGCCGGGTTGAAGGCGCGGGCCATGTCCCGGGCCTGCTGCATCATCGCCTCGAACGGGTTCCTGGGCGTGTCGGTCATCGCCACGACTCCGGCCAAGAATTTTCAGAAATTCTTGGCAAAATTCTTTGAAGAATTTTGGTCTCGGTGATCATCGGTAGGGTGCATCCAGTTCCAGGTTGCGGGCGATCTCGGCTTCCCAGCGTTCGCCGTTCTCCAGCAGCTTGGCCTTGTCGTAGAACAGTTCCTCGCGGGTTTCGGTGGCGAATTCGAAATTCGGGCCCTCGACGATGGCATCGACCGGGCAGGCCTCCTGGCAGAAACCGCAATAGATGCACTTGGTCATGTCGATGTCGTAGCGCGTGGTGCGGCGGCTGCCATCCGCGCGGGGTTCCGCGTCGATGGTGATCGCCTGCGCCGGGCAGATCGCCTCGCAGAGCTTGCAGGCGAT
>JAGRMG010000181.1 GCA_020441385.1 Paracoccaceae bacterium | reverse complement strand
CGGGGCCGCGCCCGCCGATACCGCGCGCCGGAAGGAAGAGGTTGGCGAATCGGCCAGGCAGGCCGCGGCGGCGGCCGAAGCCGAGGCGCTTGCCAAGGCCCGCAAGAAGGCGAAGGCCAAACGCAAGGCGCGCGAGGCGGCCGAGCACGCCGAGGCCCTGAGCCGGCAAATCGAGAAAGCCACCAGAAAGGCCGCCAAGAAGGCGAAGAAGGCAAAGAAGAAGGAAAAGGAAAAGCGCGCCAAAGCCAAGGAAAAGGCCAGGCTGAAGGCCCGCGCGAAGGCCGACGCCAAGGCGGAGAAAAAGCGCGCCAAGGACAAGAAGAAGGCCGCAGGCGGAAAGAAGGACGCAAAGAAGGACGGCAAGAAGAAGTGACCGCCCCGGCGCGGTCCGGCCGGGCTCAGACCAGCGTGCCGTCGGCGCCCAGCGTCAGGCGGCCCCCCAGCCAGGGCGCCAGAACCTCGGGCAGCGTCACCGACCCGTCGCCGTTCTGGCCGTTTTCCAGCACCGCGATCAGGCAGCGGCCGACGGCCAGGCCCGACCCGTTCAGCGTGTGCACGAATTCGGGCTTGCCCCCGCCCTCGGGGCGGAACCGGGCGTTCATGCGCCGGGCCTGGAAATCGCCGCAGGTCGAAACCGAACTGATCTCGCGCCAGGCGTTCTGCCCCGGCAGCCAGGCTTCGATATCGAAGGTGCGCCGTGCCCCGAACCCCATGTCGCCGGTACACAGGACCACCGTGCGGTAGGGGATGGCGAGACGTTCCAGAATGCCCTCGGCGCAGCGCAGCATGCGCTGCTGTTCGTCCTCGGAGGCGCCGGGCCCGGTGATGCTGACCATCTCGACCTTTTCGAACTGGTGCTGGCGCAGCATGCCGCGCGTATCCTTGCCCGCGCTGCCGGCCTCGCTGCGAAAGCAGAGCGAATGCGCGCAATAGCGGCGCGGCAGTTCGCGTTCCTCGACGATGGTGTCGTTGACGATATTGGTCAGGGTGACTTCCGAGGTCGGGATCAGCCACCAGCCATTGGTGGTCTCATAGCTGTCTTCGCCGAATTTCGGCAACTGGCCGGTGCCGAACATCATCTCGGGGCGCACCAGCACCGGGCCGTTGACCTCGGTCAGGCCGTTTTCGCCGATATGCGTGTCCAGCATGAACTGGGCCAGCGCCCGGTGGATGCGCGCCAGTGCGCCCGACATCAGCACGAAACGCGCACCCGCCAGCCTGGCGGCGGTTTCGAAATCGAGCCCCGCCCTGGCGCCCGCGATCTCGAAATGTTCGAGCGGCGTGAAATCGAATACCCGTGGGGTGCCCCAGCGGCGTATCTCGACATTGCCGGCCTCGTCCTTGCCGTCGGGGACGTCCGTGGCGGGTAGGTTGGGCAGCCAGGTCAGTTTCTCGGTCAGCTGCGCATCGAGTTCCCTGGCCTCGGTCTGCAACGCCGCGACCTCGGCCTTCTTGTCGGCCACCAGCGCGCGCAGGCGTTCGAATTCGGCCCCGTCGCCGCGCGCTTTGGCGGCGCCGACCTCCTTGCTGGCGCGGTTCTGTTCGGCCTGCGCCGCCTCGGCCGCCTGGATGCGGGCGCGGCGGGTTTCGTCCAGCGCCAGGATGGCCGCCGATACCGGCGCCGCACCCCGGCGCGCCAGGGCGGCGTCGAAGGCGTCGGGGTTCTCGCGGATGGCGCGGATGTCGTGCATGGGGCTGTCCTCGGGCGGTGAATCGGTTTGTGGCGTTATGCCCCAACCCGCGCGCCGGGGGTAGGGTGGGTTTTGGCCCGATGCCGATGCCGCGCTCGCGCATGCGGCGCGACCGGCTTCGTCGCGGTTCGCCCTTCCACTCGGGCGCGCGCGCTGAGTGCGCCGCGCCGCCCGGCGGCCTCGCTGCCAGGGGCGATGGGAGGGCCAAACGCCCGTAAATCGCCCGGCCGCGAGACCGCCGAACCCGCCCCCATGTCGCCGGCGAGACAAACGGAACCGCCGCCTTGCAATGGCCCGCGACTGCGCATAGGTTCCGCCGCAATCCGCGGGCCGACCCCGCCGTTCTGACATGCCGCACTGACACGCCGCACTGACACAAGGAAAATCTCATGGACGTTGGCGCCTTCGGCCAGTTTCTGCCGCTCATCCTGATCTTCGCGATCATGTATTTCCTGCTGATCCGTCCGCAGCAGAAGAAGGTCAAGGAACACAAGGCGATGGTGGATGCGCTGCGCCGGGGCGATCAGGTGATCACCCAGGGCGGCATCATCGGCAAGGTTGCGAAGGTCAAGGACGATGGCGAGGTCGAGGTCGAAATCGCCGATGGCGTCAAGGTGCGCGTTGTCAGGTCCACCGTCGCGCAGGTGCTGAACAAGACCGAACCGGCCAAGTGAGCCTGCCTGCGTAACCCATTCACAAGGCAGGTCGATGCTGAACTTTGATCCATGGAAGCAGGTGCTGATCTGGCTGATCTGCGCGGCGGGAATCCTGTTGGCCCTGCCCAACGCGTTCTACACCCGTGTCGAGCAGAGCAACGATGCGAAGGCCGCGATCGAGAAGACCGGTGAAACGCCTCAACTGCTGGCCGAGGCCGGCGAATGGCCGTCCTGGCTGCCCTCGGGGCTGGTCAATCTCGGGCTGGATCTGCGCGGGGGTGCGCATCTTCTGGCCGAGGTGAAGGTCGCCGATGTCTATGCCGCGCGGATGGACGCGATGTGGCCGGAACTGCGCGACGCGCTGCGCGGCGCCCGCGACAGCGTCGGCACGATCCGCAAGCAGCCCTCGGGCCCGGACGAGATTCGCATCCGCATCGGTGAGCCCGCCGGCATGGACGAGGCGCTGCGCATCGTGCGCGATCTGGCTCGCCCGGTGCAGACGCTGACGGGCGCGGGCGCCACCGACATCGAGGCCCGCGCCGAGGGCGACATCCTCGTGGTGACGCTGTCGGACGCGGAAAAGGCCGCATCCGACGACCGCACCGTGCGCCAGGCGCTTGAGATCGTGCGCCGGCGCATCGACGAGGTCGGTACCCGCGAACCGACCATCCAGCGCCAGGGCTCGGACCGCATCCTGATCCAGGTGCCGGGCATCGGCAGCGCGGCCGAACTCAAGGCCATCATCGGCACCACCGCGCAGCTGACCTTCAACCCGGTCGTCAGCCGCGGCAGCGACCCCGACGCGCCCGCCGGCCCCGGCAACAAGGTGATTCCGTCGCTGGACGAACCGGGGCTTTACTACACCGTCGAGGCCGCCCCGGTCGTCACGGGCGAGGATCTGGTGGATGCTCAGCCGTCCTTTGACCAGAACGGCCGCCCCGCGGTCAGCTTCCGGTTCAACACGGCCGGCGCCCGCCGGTTCGGCGACTACACGCTGGAAAACATCGGCAGCCCGTTTGCCATCGTGCTGGATGACGAGGTGGTCAGCGCGCCGGTGATCCAGAGCCACATCCCCGGCGGGTCCGGCATCATCACCGGCCGCTTCACGATCGAGGAAAGCACCCATCTCGCGGTGCTTCTGCGCGCCGGGGCGCTGCCGGCGGGTCTGGAGTTTCTGGAAGAACGCACCATCGGGCCGGAACTGGGCCAGGACAGCATCGACGCCGGCAAGATCGCCACCGTGGTGGCCTTTGCCGCCGTGCTGGTGTTCATGGGGCTGAGCTATGGCCTGTTCGGGCTGTTCGCCAACATCGCGCTGGCGCTGAATATCGCGCTGATCTTCGGGCTGCTGTCGCTGATCGGCGCGACGCTGACGCTGCCGGGCATCGCCGGGATCGTGCTGACCGTGGGCATGGCGGTCGATGCAAACGTGCTGGTGTTCGAACGCATCCGCGAGGAACTGAAGACCGCACGCGGACCCAGCCGCGCCATCGAACTGGGCTATGAAAAGGCATTGTCGGCCATTCTCGACGCCAACATCACCACGCTGATCACCGCGGTGATCCTGTTCGCGATGGGCTCGGGCCCGGTGCGCGGCTTTGCCATCACGCTGGGCCTGGGCATCGTCACCTCGGTCTTCACCGCGATCTACGTCACGCGGCTGATGATCGCGACCTGGTACGACCGCCGCCGCCCGAAGACCATCGAGGTATGACATGAGACTGCGACTCGTCCCCCAGGAAACCTCGTTCGATTTCTTCAAGCGCTGGAAGATGTGGCTGGGGATTTCCGGCGTGATGATCGTTCTGGCGCTGGTGTCCTTCGGGCTGCGCGGGCTGAACTTCGGGATCGACTTTCGCGGCGGCACGACGATCCGGACCGAAAGCGCGCAACCCGTGGATGTCGGCGCCTACCGTGATGCCATCGCGCCGCTGGATTTGGGCGACGTGCTGATCACGGAGGTCTTCGACCCCACGTTCGGCCCCGATCAGAACGTGTCGATGATCCGCATCGAAGCGCAGGACGATGAAGAGGCGATCACCGCCGCTGTGGTCGCGCAGGTGGAAGACGCGCTGAGCGCCGCCGCCCCGGACATCAAGTTCGTCTCGGTCGAATCGGTGGGGCCGAAAGTGTCGGGCGAACTGGTGCAGACAGCGGTTCTGGCGGTGCTGCTGGCGATCGCGGCGGTGCTGGTCTATATCTGGCTGCGTTTCGAGTGGCAGTTCGCGCTGGGCGCGGTGCTGGCGCTGGTGCATGATGTGGTGCTGACCATCGGCGTGTTCTCGGAATTGCAGATCAAGTTCGACCTCGCGATCATCGCGGCGCTCCTGACCATCGTCGGCTATTCGCTGAACGATACCGTGGTGGTGTTCGACCGGGTCCGCGAAAACCTGCGCAAATACAAGCAGATGCCTCTGAAAGAAATGTTGAACCTGTCGATCAACGAAACCCTGTCGCGCACCATGATGACCTCGGTCACGACCCTGATCGCGCTGCTGGCGCTGTATTTCCTTGGCGGCGACGTGATCCGCGGCTTCGTCTTCGCGATGATCTGGGGCATTTTCGTGGGTACCTATTCGTCGATCTTCATCGCCTCGGCGATCCTGCTTTATCTCGGCGTCAAGCGGGACTGGTCCAAGCCCGGCAACACCACCGGAAACCAGTTCGCCAACATAGATGCCTGACGTCCTGGGCCAGGCCCTGGCGCTGCCGGGGCTGGTCTGGATGCTGGTCACGGTCTGCGTCGCCGGGCTGATACGCGGTTTTTCCGGCTTTGGCAGCGCCATGGTCATCATGCCGGTGGCCAGTTCGGTTCTCTCGCCGGTCGGCGCGCTGGTCTTTCTGACCATGGTCGAACTGTTCGGCCCGCTTCCCAACCTGCCGCGCGCGCTGCGCGAGGGCGAACGCGGCGATGTCCTGCGTCTGGGCCTGGGGGTGGTGGTGGCGATGCCGCTGGGAGTCTGGGCGGTGTCGCATGTGAATGCCGAACTGTTCGGTTGGGCGGTGTCCTGCGTCGTGCTGATCCTGCTTTGCCTGCTGATGGCGGGCTGGCGTTATCGTGGCCGCCTGACCCCCGCGCTGATCGTCGGCACCGGCGGGCTGGGCGGGTTTCTGGGCGGGCTGACCGGCCTGGCCGGACCCCCGGTAATCATGCTCTACGTCGCCAGCACCCTGCCGGCCGCCACGATCCGGGCGAATTTCCTGCTCTACCTGCTGATCATCGACACGCTGATGATCGTCAGCCTGGCGGTTTTCGGCCTGCTTGAAACCGGCTCCATGGTTGCGGGGCTGCTGCTGGCCGTGCCATACATGCTGGCGAACGCGGCAGGGGCGGCCCTGTTCACACCGCGCGCCGAACCGGTCTTTCGTGTCGTGGTCTATGGCATCATCGCCGTTTCGGCCGTTCTGGGCCTGCCGCTCTGGAACTGAAGAGGCCCGCATCATGCGCATAGACGAAGTGACCTACAACGATGCCGAACCGGTAGACGGCTATGGCGACGGCTTCTTCCGCATCGGCGGCAAGGCGCATCATGGTGCGGTGCTGACGGGCCCGGCCGGGACCGCAGGCTGGGGCGGGCCGGAGGATGCAGACCCGCTGCTGGCGCTTTCCGGGCAGATCGACGTGCTTCTGGTCGGGACCGGGGCGGAGATCGCGCATATCCCCGGCCCGCTGCGCGCCGCCCTGGAAGGGGCGGGCATCGGGGTCGAGGTGATGAATTCGCCCGCCGCCTGCCGTACCTACAACGTCCTGCTGGCGGAAGGACGCCGCGTCGCCGTGGCCCTGCTGCCGGTCTGAGCGGCCGCGCGCGACGGCGTGGCCGATCTGGCGCACCCGGCCGCGCGATTCCGCGCTTTTTCCCCCCTGTGCAATCGGCTAAGCGAAAGCCATGATCCTGACCGTCACCGATCTGACCATCGCCCGCGGCGGCGTGCCCGTGCTCGAAGCTCTGGGTTTCGTGCTGGCGCCGGGCCGTGCGCTGGTGCTTCGCGGCCCCAACGGGATCGGAAAGACGACGCTGCTGCGCACCGTGGCCGGGCTGCAACCCGCCATTGCGGGCCGTATCGAGGGCGCCGACGAGACCATCGCCTATGCCGGCCATTCGGACGGAATCAAGCCGACGCTCAGCGTGGCGGAAAACCTGCGCTTCTGGGCCGCGGTGTTCGGTGCCGGCTCGATCCGCCCGGCGCTGGATGCCTACGATCTGGGCGATCTGGCCGATCGCCATGCCGGCAACCTCTCGGCGGGGCAAAAACGCAGGCTGGGTCTGTCGCGCCTGCTGGTGACGGGGCGGCCGATCTGGGTTCTGGACGAACCGACCGTGTCGCTGGACCGCAGCGCCGTGGCGATGTTCGCCGATGCGGTGCGGGCGCATCTGGCGCAGGGCGGCAGCGCGCTGATTGCCACCCATATCGACCTCGGGATAGATGCCGACGTGCTTGATGTCGGCCCGTTCAGGGCCGCGCCCGTCCCGGTCGAGGATTTCGACGGAGGGTTCCTGTGAGCGCCCTGCTGCTGCGCGATCTCAGGCTGGCGCTGCGCGCCGGCGGCGGTTTCGGGCTGGGTCTGGCGTTCTTTCTGATCGTCACGGTGATGGTGCCGTTCAGCGTCGGGCCGCAATCCTCGCTGCTGGAAAGCATCGCGCCGGGCGTGCTCTGGCTGGGTGCGCTTCTCGCCTGCCTCCTGTCGCTCGACCGGTTGCTTGCGCTCGACTGGGAGGACGGATCGCTCGACCTGCTGGCCACGGCGCCGCTGCCGCTGGAATCGGTGGTCACGATCAAGGCATTGGCGCACTGGATTACCACCGGCCTGCCGCTGGTGCTGGCGGCGCCCGTGCTCGGCGTGCTGCTGAACCTGCCCGGTCCGGGCTATGGCTGGCTGGTGATCTCGCTGACGCTGGGTACGCCGGCGCTCAGCGTGATCGGCACGTTCGGGGCGGCGCTGACGGTCGGGCTGAAACGCGGCGGACTGCTGCTGTCGCTGCTGGTGCTGCCGCTTTATGTGCCGACGCTGATCTTCGGCGCCGAGGTGGCGCGGCGCGGGGCGGCGGGGATGGAGACCACGACACCGCTGCTCATGCTGGCGGGAATCACCGCGGCGGCCGTGGCGCTGCTGCCGTTCGCGAGCGCGGCGGTGCTGCGCGTCAATCTGCGCTGAGCGCGATGGCGCCACCCAAGCGGTTTCGAAACCGCTTGGGCCCGGTCCGGACGTCGCCGCCTTCGGGCGACGGTCGGCCCGGCCCGGACGAGCGCGATCGCCACCGGACCGGGCGGGCGCCAAGGCGTTTCGAAACGCCTTGGCGGGCGCGTCGGCTTGCCGCCCCGGTGCGGCGGGTTTGTGAATTGCCGCAGCCGCGAAGAAGGATTACATAGCCTTCCATGACGATGTCGCAGAGAATGAACGCCCTCTGGGAATATGCCAATCCCAAGAAGTTCCTGGCCACAACCGAACGCGTGCTGCCGTTCTTCTGGGCGTCGGCGGCGCTGTGTCTCGTGGCCGGGCTGGTCTGGGGCTTCTTCTTCACCCCCGACGACTATCGCCAGGGATCGACCGTCAAGATCATCTATCTGCATGTGCCATCGGCGCTGATGGCGATCAATGCCTGGATGATGATGCTGGCGACGTCTCTGGTCTGGCTGGTGCGGCGCCACCATGTCAGCGCGCTGGCCGCGCGCGCCGCCGCGCCGGTCGGCGCGACCATGACCGTGATCGCGCTGATCACGGGCGCCATCTGGGGCCAGCCGATGTGGGGCACCTGGTGGGAATGGGATCCGCGGCTGACCTCGTTCCTGATCCTGTTCCTGTTCTACCTGGGCTACATGGCCCTGTGGGAGGCGATCGACAATCCCGACACCGCCGCCGACCTGACCAGCGTGCTGTGCATGGTCGGTTCGGTGTTTGCGCTGTTGTCGCGCTATGCCGTGAACTTCTGGAACCAGGGGCTGCATCAGGGTGCGTCGCTGAGCCTCGACAAGGAGGAACACGTCGCCGACGTGTTCTATTTCCCGCTGCTGGTTTGCATCGCGGGCTTTGTTCTGCTGTTCATCGCGCTGGTGTTCTACCGGACGGGAACCGAAATTCGCGCCCGGCGCATTCGGGCGCTGATGGCAAGGGAAAGGGTGCAGGCATGATGCCGGAACTGGGAAAATACGCCGATACGGTGCTGTCGGCCTACGCGGCCTCGCTTTTGCTGCTGGCGGGGCTTATCGCCGTCAGCCTGTGGCGCGGCCGCAAGCTGCGCGCCGAAATGAAGCGCATCGAAGCCAGGGTTTCGCGCCGTGGCTAAGGTGTCGCCGCTGATGTTCCTGCCGCCGCTGATCTTTGCGGCCTTTGTCGCCGTGGCCGCGATCGGCATGTTGCGCGACGACCCCGACGCGCTGCCTTCGGTGCGCGAGGGCCAGCCCGCGCCGGCGGTGGCGATCACCGAGTTCCCCGGCAAGACGCCGTTTTCCGATGCCGATCTGCGCGACGGCGAGGTCAAGCTGGTCAATTTCTGGGCCAGCTGGTGCGCGCCGTGCCGCGTGGAACATCCCAACCTCGCGGCGCTGTCCGAGGAAGGCATCACCATCTACGGCGTCAACATGAAGGACGATCAGGACAAGGCGGATGCGTTTCTTGGCGAACTCGGCGATCCGTTCGCGGCGCTGGGCCGGGACGAGGCCGGGCGCATGGGGTTCAATTGGGGCGTGTACGGCCTGCCCGAGACCTTCGTGATAGCCGGCGACGGAACCATCATGCTGCGCTTTGCCGGGCCGCTGACCCAGCGCGCCATCGAGGAAAGACTGCGCCCCGCCCTCGCGGAGGCCGCGGCGCGCGGCAATTGATTCCGGCGCGGAACCGCGGTTGAATTCAACCCATAGGCGAACGGAACTGCGCGGCGAATTGCGTATTAATCCGCCCGTTCCTGCCCGGCCGTTGCCGCGATTTCGGCCTCGATCCGGGTTTTTCTTTCGCCCGAGTCCTTTCGGATCATCGCCGGAATAAGGAACGCATCCACCAGCAGCCAGACTCCCACCGCCGCCAGAAATACGGCGCCGATCTGGGCGGCCAGCGTGGCCCAGGCGACTATGGAAAGACCCAGCATCAAGAGGGCGCTGCCCGGTCTTCCAAGGTAAAAGCGATGCCCGCCAAGCCCGCCAATGAACAACCACAACAGATAGGCCACGCCCACGGATCTGCTTTCGTTGCCCAGGCGCTGTTCGACCAGAATTTGCTGTTCGGTGGAAAGTTGCATTTTCACCTCGAATTATTTTGCGATCAAAGGGTGAGTCATACACGCTGACTCACCCATTCAATCTCAAAATGAAACGGGCATTGCAAGCGATTGACGGGCTCGGAAATGAAAAGACCCCGCGCGATGGCGGGGTCCGATATCGTCACGCGATGCGTTCTCAGGCCGATTTGGCCAGTTTGCGCAACACATAGTGCAGCACGCCGCCGTTCTCGACATATTCGATCTCGGGCGCGGTATCTATCCGGCATTTCAGCGTGATCGTCTTGCTCGTGCCATCCGCGAATGTGATGTCGCAGGGCACTTCCTTCTGCGGCCTGACGTCGTCGAGCCCGCGAATCGACACTGTTTCCTCACCCGTCAGGCCCAGCGACTTGCGGTTGTCGCCGCCGGTGAATTCGAACGGGATCACCCCCATGCCGACCAGGTTCGAGCGGTGGATACGCTCGAAGCTCTCGGCGATTACCGCCCTGATGCCCAGCAGCGCCGTACCCTTGGCCGCCCAGTCGCGCGACGACCCGGCGCCATATTGCTCGCCGCCGAACACCACCAGCGGCGTGCCGCTTTCCTGATAGGCCATCGCGGCGTCATAGACGCTGGTCTGCTTGCCGTCCGGCCCCTTGGTATAGCCGCCCTCGACGTCGTCCAGCATCTCGTTCCTGATACGGATGTTGGCAAACGTGCCGCGCATCATCACCTCGTGATTGCCGCGCCGCGATCCGTACGAGTTGAACTCGCTGACCGGCACCTGGCGGTCGATCAGGTACTTGCCCGCGGGCGTGTCGGCCTTGAACGATCCGGCCGGCGAGATGTGGTCGGTGGTGATCATGTCGCCCAGAACCAGCAGGACCCTGGCATTGTCGATATTCGATATGGTGCCAGGTTCCTTGTCCATGCCCTGGAAATAGGGCGGGTTCTGGATATAGGTCGATTGCGGCGGCCAGTCATAGGTTTCGGCGTCGGTGGTCTGCACGCCCTGCCATTTCTCGTCACCTTTGAACACGTCGGCATATTTTTCCTTGAACGCGGCGCGGGTCACGGTCTTTTCGACCAGCGCGTTGATCTCTTCGCTGCTGGGCCACAGGTCTTTCAGATAGACGTCGTTGCCGTCCTGATCCTGCCCCAGCGGGCTGTTGGCGATGTCCACGTTCATGTCGCCGACCAGCGCATAGGCCACCACCAGCGGCGGGCTTGCCAGATAGTTGGCGCGGCAGTCCGGGCTGATGCGGCCCTCGAAGTTGCGGTTGCCCGAAAGCACCGACACGCCGATCAGGTCGTGATCGTTGATCGCCTTGCTGATCGAGGGTTCCAGCGGGCCGGAATTGCCGATGCAGGTGGTGCAGCCATAGCCCACGAGGTTGAAGCCGATGGCGTCGAGATCCTCTTGCAGCCCCGAGGCTTCCAGATATTCCGAAACCACCTTCGAGCCCGGCGCGAGGCTGGTCTTGACCCAGGGCTTGCGGTTCAGCCCGCGCTCGCGCGCCTTGCGCGCCACCAGACCGGCGCCGATCATCACATAGGGGTTCGAGGTGTTGGTGCATGACGTGATCGAGGCGATCACGATCGAGCCGTCGTGAAGCTGGATATGCCCGTCGCCGGTCTTGATGTAGCCGCGCACATGATGGCCCTCGTCGCCCGGAATCTCGACCGGGACCGGCTGGCCGCCTTCCCCCTCCCAGCGCACCTCGGCGTTCTCGCTGGCCCTCTTGCCGCCGCGCTGGCCCTTGACATAGGCGGCGAAGGTCTTGGCCGCGGCGTCGAGCGCGATGAAATCCTGCGGCCGCTTCGGCCCCGAGATCGCCGGAACGACGGTGCCCATGTCGAGACTGAGCGTGTCGGTATAGATCGGCGCGTAATCCTCGCCCCTCCACATGCCGTTTTCCCTGGCGTAGGCCTCGACCAGGGCCACGGTGTCCTTGTCGCGTCCGGTATTGGTCAGATAGCGCAGGGTTTCGCGGTCGATCGGGAAGAACCCGCAGGTTGCGCCGTATTCGGGAGACATGTTGGCGATGGTCGCGCGGTCGGCCAGCGGCAGATGGTCGAGCCCCTTGCCGAAGAATTCGACGAACTTGCCGACAACGCCCTTCTCGCGCAGCATCTCGACCACCTTCAGCACCAGGTCGGTGCCGGTGGTGCCCTCGACCATGGCGCCGGTCAGCTCGAATCCCACGACTTCGGGGATCAGCATCGAGATCGGCTGGCCCAGCATCGCCGCCTCGGCCTCGATGCCGCCGACGCCCCAGCCCAGCACCGCCAGACCGTTGACCATGGTGGTGTGGCTGTCGGTGCCCACCAGCGTGTCGGGATAGGCCACCGTCTCGCCGTTCTGGTCGGTGTCGGTCCAGACGGTGCGGGCCAGATATTCCAGGTTCACCTGATGGCAGATGCCGGTTCCCGGCGGCACCACGCGGAAATTGTTGAACGCGCCCTGGCCCCATTTCAGGAACTGGTAGCGTTCCATGTTGCGTTCATATTCGCGGTCGACGTTCACCTGAAAGGCGCGGGGGTTGCCGAATTCGTCGATCATCACGGAATGGTCGATCACCAGGTCGACCGGGTTCAGCGGGTTGATCTTCTGCGCATCGCCGCCCAGCGCCTTGATGCCGTCGCGCATCGCCGCCAGATCGACGACGGCCGGCACGCCGGTGAAATCCTGCATCAGCACGCGGGCCGGCCGGTAGGCGATCTCGCGCGGGTTGCGCCCGCCCTTGGCGCCCCATTCGGCAAACGCCTTGATATCGTCGGTCGAGACGGAAAATCCGTCATCCTCGAAGCGCAGCATGTTTTCGAGAACGACCTTCAGCGCGGCGGGCAGCTTCGAGAAATCGCCCAGCCCGGCCGCCTGCGCGGCAGGGATCGAGTAATAGGCGACCGACTTGTCGCCAACGCTGAGCGTGCGGCGGGTTCTTGCGGTGTCCTGACCAACATTGATGGGCATTTCGGCCTCCATTCGGCAACGTGTAAACGGGAATTGTCCGGCGCTGTGTGCATCACCCGCCGCCCGCGTTCAATAGCGGAAACGCCGGGTGCGGAGTTTGCGTATACCATCGCACACAGAAAATCAAACCGATAGCCGCAAGCCCGCTCACCGGGGTTTCAAGAAACCTTGATTGGCCAGGCGGGGCGGGCGCGGCTAGACCTCTCTCAGCAGCAAGGGAATGCCCCCATGAAACCGTTCCGCCCATTTCTGGCCGCGCTTTTCATGCTGGCCGCTTGCCCGCTCGCGGCGCAGCAGGCCCCGGTCGTGGTCGAGCTTTTCACCTCGCAGGGCTGTTCGTCATGCCCGCCGGCGGATGCGCTGCTGCATGACCTCGCCAGGCGCGACGACGTGCTGGCGCTGGCGCTGCATGTGGATTACTGGGACTATCTCGGCTGGAAGGACGAATACGGCGATCCCGCGCATGGGCGGCGCCAGAAGGGCTATGCAAGGGCGGCCGGGCGCGACATGGTCTATACGCCCCAGATGATCGTCGCCGGTCAGGAGGCGCTGACCGGCACGCGTGCGATGGAACTGGCCGACCTGATCGCCCGGCACAAGGCTGCCCCGCCGCGCGCCGTGCTCGAGGTGGCGCGCTCGGGGGCGGCGCTTGCGGTGCGGGTGGCGCCGGTCGGCGGGGCCGCGGGCGGCCCGTGCGATCTGGTGCTGGTGCGCTACACCGCGTTGCGCCATGCCGACATAACGCGGGGTGAAAACGCCGGCCGCCGCATCGACTATGCCAACGTGGTCGACTCTCTCGAGGTGGTCGGGGCGTGGGACGGGCAGGGCCCGGCGGAATTCACCGTTCCGCTTGCAGGCGGGGGCGATGCGGCGATACTGCTCCAGCGCCGCGGCCACGGCCCGATCCTGGCCGCCGCGCGGGTGCAATAGGGCCGGTTCAGGCTTCGGGCTGAAGCCCGAGGTCAAGCCAGGGTTTCCAGCGGCGGTGAATCCAGAACCACTGGCCCATATGCGCGCGCACCATCGTTTCGAGATCGTCGTTGACCTGCTGCATCATGGTTTCGGGGTCGGAGTGGACGATCGGCGCGTGCAGCTCGATGCGGAAATCGAGCCCGCCGGGCTGGCGGACCGCGTAAAGCGGGATCAGGACCGCATCGTATTTCAGCGCCAGTTCGGCGGTCACGATCGAGGTCACGGCCGGCTGTCCGAAATAGGTCAGTTCGCGGCCGCCATGAGCATGCAGATCGGCGACGATGGCGATGATGCCGCCGCCCCTGAGGTGGCGCACCATCTCGGCCATGCCGCGGCGGCCCTGTTCGAACAGGATGCCGCCGATGTCCTGCATCGCGCGCACATAAAAGGCGTTGAAATAGGGGTTGGCCATGCGCCGGTAGAGCGCGCCCAGATCGAAGCCGCGCCCGACCAGCGCGGCCCGCGCGGCATCGTAATTGCCGAAATGCCCGGTCACGAGGATCACCGGGCGTCCGGTGGCGCGGGCCTCTTCCAGCGCGGCCAGCCCCGGCCCCTCGATCGGCGAGCCTGAGGCCCGCGTCACGAACTCGGCCCCCGAGAACATTTCCATCAGATAGCGCCCGGCATTGTCGGGCACCGCGCGGCACAGGCGGCGCACTTCCGTTTCGGGCAGGTCCGGGCGGGCCAGGGTCAGATTGTGGCGCACACGTTTGTCAAACCCCGCCAGGGGCGCCAGCCGCGACACCAGCCAGCCCATTGCCGGAATGCGGCGCCGGTAAGGCAGGAGCCCGATGGCCCCGATCACGGCGCGCAGTGCCAGGTTGGCGGCATAGTATCTGGCGCGTGCGGAGGCGGACAGATCGGCGGGGTCGGCGGGCATGGCACCTGAGTTGCAAGCGGCGCTCGGCGCCAGTGGGGTCTGGATGGCAGACATAAGGCCCAGCACCCGCGATCACAAGCGCGCGGTGAAACACGCCGGGCCGGGGGCCGTTCGGCAAAGGCCGGCGCGCGCGCCGCATGCGAGGATCGGGGCGGCACGAAAACGAAAACAGGGCGCCGGCGTTGCCTGACCGGCCGCAGGGGTGGTGGGTCAGTCCGCGGGATCCTCGGGCGCAACAAGCTCGATCTCGCCGGCCTGCTCCAGTTTGCGAATCGCCGCCACCACCACGTTCAGCGCCGCCTCGCCATCGCGCTGCTTGACGGTTCCGCGCTCGGCGGCCTCTTCGCGCAGGGTGTCGGCCATGCGGCTGGAAATCGAGGACAGCAGGAATTCGGCGGCGGCGGCGTTTTCTCCGCCCGCGCCCGCGAAGGCCAGCGCCGTCACCAGATCGCCGGGATCGGTGGCGCGCACGATCCTGGGCACGTCGCGGGCCACGATCCGGGAAGGAATCAGCGCAAAGGTAAAGATCGCCCGGCGCACCGATCCGGCGAAATCGGCATCGACTTCATCGAGGGCCGACAGGACGTCATCGCGGGTTTCGGCCGCCGAGAGGTTGAGGATCGCGCCGACCCGCTCTCCCGGCCCGTCCGGGAAGGCGCGCTGCGGCCGCTCGTCCAGTTGCGCCGCCAGCGCCAGGCCGATCCGGTCCACCGTCTGCGGCGTAACGGCGCCGGTCCTGGCGACGGCAAAGGCGAGCTTGCGGGCAAACGGCCCCGGAAGATGCCCCAGCAGATCGGCCGCGGTGGCGGTGTCGAGTTTGGAGAGCAGCACCGCCGCCACCTCGGTGCTTTCGGCCGCCGCCATTTCGGCCAGTTCCCTGGCGGGCAGGGCGCGCAGCCGGACCCAGGGATCGCCGGCGGCGCGCACCCCGGATTCGCGGCGCAGGCGCGCGGCGGTCTGCGGGCTGATGCGGCCGTCGAGTACGGCCAGCGCGCCGGCGATCCCGGCGGGAAACGACAGGCCGACCCCGTCCAGCGCCTCGGCGAATTCGAGGGCGACGGCGGCCAGCGTGTTGCGATCCACCATCCCCATGCGGCCCATCGTCTGCGTCAGTCTTTCCTGCAATTCGTCCGGCAGATCCTCGAGCGGCAGATCGGCGCCCTCGTTCAGCAGCAGCCGCACCACGATCGCCGCCTTGGCACGACCGTTCAGCCCCCCGCCTTGGGACATCTGCGCGAGTGGTCCGGTGTCGCCGGCGGCGCGATGCGGCAGCCGCGCCAAGGCCCTGTCTTTCTGCAATTTCCCGCCCTTGCCTGCAATTTCCCTTCGGAAGATCGGCCAAGACTAGGCCGGGCGGTGTAAACAAAGCCTGAAGAATGCCAGCGCGATCAGCTGTTCACCTGCTCCACGCAGGTCTGGCTGTTGGCATCCCATACCGTGCCCGCAGCGCAGGATTGCGCCTGATGGCCGCGTGCGGAACAGCTGGCGTAGGCGGCGGTGGTCGTGAGGGCGATAACCAATGCGCATAGCGCGGTCTTGAAGGACATGTCGCGTCTCCCTTGCGTCCGGTTTCCCGTGCGTCATGATAGCGCATGCGCGCCCGTGCACCAATGCGGATCGGTTCACGCTTTTGTGGGCAGGCGGTCAGTCGCCGAACACGCGGGCAAAGATCGTGTCCACATGCCTTGTATGATAGCCCAGATCGAACTTTTCCTCGATCTGCGCGGGTGTCAGGGCGGCGGTCACGTCCGGATCGCCCAGCAACTCGGTCTTGAAGTCGCGGCCCTGTTCCCAGACCTTCATCGCGTTGCGCTGTACCAGGGCATAGGCGTCCTCGCGGCTGACGCCGGCCTGGGTCAGCGCCAGCAGCACCCGCTGCGACATCACCAGCCCGCGGAACCGGTTCATGTTGGCCAGCATCGTGTCGGGGTAGATCACCAGGTTTTCCACCACGCCGGCCAGCCGGTTCAACGCGAAATCCAGCGTCACGGTGGCATCGGGGGCGATGCCGCGCTCGACCGAGGAATGGCTGATGTCGCGCTCGTGCCAGAGCGCCACGTTCTCCATCGCCGGAATCACGGCGGCGCGCACCAGCCGCGCCAGGCCGGTCAGGTTCTCGGTCAGCACCGGGTTGCGCTTGTGCGGCATCGCCGAAGATCCCTTCTGGCCCTTGGAAAAGAATTCCTCGGCCTCAAGAACCTCGGTGCGCTGCATGTGACGAATCTCGATGGCGATGTTCTCGATGCCGCTGGCGATTACGCCAAGGGTCGCAAAGAACATGGCATGACGGTCGCGCGGGATGACCTGGGTGCTGATCGGTTCGGGGCGCAGGCCGAGCCTGGCGCAGACATGCGCCTCGACGGCCGGGTCGATATTGGCAAACGTGCCGACGGCGCCGGAAATGGCACCGGTCGCAACCTCGTGACGGGCGCTTTCCAGCCGTTTGCGGTTGCGGTCCATCTCGGCGTAGAAACGGGCAAAGGTCAGGCCCATGGTGGTGGGTTCCGCATGGATGCCGTGGCTGCGCCCGATGCGCACCGTGTCCTTGTGCTCGACGGCGCGTTTCCTGAGTGCCGCCAGCAGCTTGTCGATGTCCGCCAGCAGGATGTCGGCGGCGCGCACCAGCTGCACGTTCAGCGTGGTGTCAAGCACGTCCGAACTGGTCATGCCCTGATGCACGAATCGCGCCTCGTCGTTGCCGACGATCTCGGCCAGATGCGTCAGAAACGCGATCACGTCATGTTTCGTCACCGCCTCGATCTCGTCGATGCGGGCGATGTCGAACTCCACGTCGCGCGCCTTCCAGACAGCCTCGGCGTTCTCGCGCGGGATCACGCCCAGATCGGCCATGGCGTCGCAGGCATGGGCTTCGATCTCGTACCAGATGCGGAACTTGGTCTCGGGCGACCACACGGCGACCATCTCGGGGCGGGAATAGCGGGGGATCATCGGCGGCGGCCCTTTCATGCGCGTGGCGGTTGGCGCGCGTCTTAGACCGGCGCGCCGGTGGCGACAAGCCGCCAGCCGCGTCCCGGTTGCCCCGCGGCAAACGCCGGAACATGTCGCCAGGGTGCCGGCCGCGTCAGCCCGCCAGTTGCACCAGCGCATGCCGCTTGCGTCCGGCGCTCAGCTTGACCGGAGAGGCAAGCGCCGCAGCGTCCAGCATCATGGCCGCATCGCCCAGCGGCGCGTCGTCGATCCGTGCACCGTTCTCGGCGATCAGACGTTTGGCTTCCTTGCCGGATTTCGCCAGACCCGTGCGCACGAACAACTGCACCACCGAGATGCCGTCGCCCACCTCGTCCGCGCCGAGCGTCAGGGTCGGCAGGTCCTCGCCGATTCCGCCCTTCTCGAACACCTCGCGCGCCGTTTCCTCGGCGGCCGCCGCGGCAACGGCACCGTGACAAAGCGTCGTCACTTCGCTGGCAAGGCGGATCTTGGCCTCGTTGATCTCGGAACCGGCCAGCGCGCCCAGCCGGTCGCATTCCTCCACCGGCAGTTCGGTATAGAGCTTCAGGAACCGCCCGACATCGGCATCGGTGGTGTTGCGCCAGAACTGCCAGAACTCGTAGGGAGAAAGCATGTCGGCGTTGAGCCAGACCGCCCCGGACAGCGACTTGCCCATCTTGCGCCCGTCGCTGGTGGTCAGCAGGGGCGAGGTCAGACCGAAGATCTGATGATCGAGCACCCGCCGCGTTAGGTCGATGCCGTTCACGATGTTGCCCCACTGATCTGAGCCGCCCATCTGCAGGATGCAGCCATAGCGGCGGTTCAGTTCAAGGAAGTCATAGGCTTGCAGGATCATGTAGTTGAATTCGAGAAACGACAGCGACTGCTCGCGGTCGAGCCTCGATTTCACCGATTCAAAGCTCAGCATGCGGTTGACGCTGAAATGGCGCCCGATGTCGCGCAGGAAATCGAGATAGTTGAGATCGTCCAGCCATTCCGAATTGTCGATCATCAGCGCGCCCGTGGCGCTGTCGTCATAGTCGATATAGGCGGCGAAGACGCGCCTGATCCCGGCGATGTTGCTGTCGATCTCGGCCGGTGTCAGCAGCGGGCGTTCCTCGGCGCGAAAGCTGGGATCGCCGACCTTGGTGGTGCCCCCGCCCATCAGGGTGATCGGCTTGTGCCCGGTCTTCTGCAACCAGCGCAGCATCATGATCTGGATCAGGCTGCCCACATGCAGCGACTTGGCGGTCGCGTCAAAGCCGATATAGCCCGGCCGCGCGCCCGCCATCAGCGCCTCGTCCAGCCCCTGATAATCGGTGCAGTCGGCCAGAAAGCCGCGCTGCATCAGCACGGCGATGAAATCCGACTTGGGGTGATAGGTCATGGCTTGCCTCGGCGTTGAATCGCGGGGCAATCTATAGGGGCTGGTGGGGCAAAGGAAAAGGCCATGAACAAGGCCATCGGGCAGGACGGGCCGCTGCGCGCGCTGGGCGCGATGAGCGGCACCTCGCTGGACGGGGTCGATGCCGCCGTGGTGGAAACCGACGGCCATCGCATCTTCGGATTCGGCGAAACCGGGTATCGCGCCTATGACGCGGGCGAACGCGCGGTGCTGCGGGCGGCGCTGGGCCAATGGCACGGCGCCCGGGCCGAGGCGGCCGCGCGTGTGGTCCAGGACGCGCATGCCGAATTGCTGGCCTCGTTCGGCAAGGTCGATCTGGTGGGCTTTCACGGCCAGACGCTGGCGCACGAACCGCGCGGGCGGGGCACCTTCCAGGCCGGCGACGGGGCGATGCTGGCCGAGGCGCTGCGCTGTCCTGTGGTGTGGGATTTCCGCTCCGACGACGTGGCGATGGGCGGCGAGGGCGCCCCGCTGGCGCCGTTCTTTCATTTCGCCTGCGCCCGCTGGATCGGGGCGGCACGGCCCCTGTGTTTTCTCAACCTCGGCGGGGTTGCCAACCTGACCTGGGTCGATCCCGGCCGCGACGGGCCCGGGGCGCCGGGCGCCCTGCTGGCGTTCGACACCGGCCCCGCCAATGCGCCGCTCAACGATCTGGTGCAGGCGCGGCTGGGCCGGGCGATGGACGAAGGCGGCGCGCTGGCGGCGCGCGGCGAGGTGGAGGCGGGCGCGCTCGAACTGTTCCTGGCCGAGTCGTATTTCGCAAGAATGCCGCCCAAGTCGCTGGACAGAAACGATTTCGCCGAAATGATCGCGCTGGTGGGCGAACTGGAAGACGCCGATGCCGCCGCGACCCTCACGGCGATGTGCGCCGCCGGCGTCGCGCAGGGGATGGAGCATTGCCCGCGCCCACCCGAACGGGTTCTCGCCACCGGCGGGGGGCGGCACAACCCGGTTCTGATGCAGATGCTGCGCGTGTCGCTGGACTGCCCGGTCGAACCGGTCGAGGCGGTCGGGCTGGATGGCGACATGCTGGAGGCGCAGGCTTTCGCCTATCTGGCGGTGCGGGTGGCGCGCGGGCTGCCGACCTCGTGCCCCGGCACCACCGGGGTCGGCGCGCTGGTCGGCGGCGGCATCCTCAGCCTGCCGGGCTAGGGGCTTGCGGCGAAACGGCGGCTTGGGTAAGACGCGTCAGGCGGGTGATTAGCTCAGTTGGTAGAGCGCTTCGTTTACACCGAAGATGTCAGCGGTTCGAGCCCGTTATCACCCACCAAATTCTTGATTTTCCAGACGGTTGCGCGGCAAGGTTCGGGCTGGTGGCCGCCACGGCGCCGCGCCTCGCGGGGCAAGGCCGAAGGGGATGGGCGGGTGGTAGGCCCGGCAGGACTCGAACCTGCAACCAAAGCGTTATGAGCGCTCTGCTCTGACCATTGAGCTACAGGCCCGCTCCGGTCTTGCCTAGCATGGCAAGCGCCCGCGTCAAGTGAGACGTTGCATGCGGGGCGGCAATCGACTACGCCGCGCGCAGGCAAATCCGGGAGATCGCGGCCATGACATCGGGCAAGACGGGCATGACCTATGCCCAGGCGGGCGTGGATATCGACGCGGGCAACGCGCTGGTGGACCGCATCAAGCCGGCGGCCAGGCGCACCGCGCGCCCCGGTGTCAGCGGCGGTCTGGGCGGGTTCGGCGCCCTGTTCGACCTGCGGGCGGCGGGGTTTTCCGACCCGGTCCTGGTGGCCGCGACCGACGGGGTGGGCACCAAGCTGCGCATCGCCATCGACACCGGCGAGGTCGCCGGCGTGGGCATCGACCTGGTGGCGATGTGCGTCAACGATCTGGTTTGCCAGGGGGCCGAGCCGCTGTTCTTCCTCGACTATTTCGCCACCGGCAAGCTCGAGACCGAAACGGCGGCGCGCATCATCGAGGGCATCGCCGAGGGCTGCGTGCATTCGGGCTGCGCGCTGATCGGGGGCGAGACGGCGGAAATGCCCGGCATGTACCCGCCCGGCGATTTCGACCTGGCGGGGTTTGCGGTGGGCGCGATGGAACGCGGCCAGGCCCTGCCCGCGGGCGTCGCCGAGGGCGACGTGCTGCTGGGGCTGGCGTCGAGCGGGGTGCATTCCAACGGCTATTCGCTGGTCCGGCGGCTGGTCGGGATGTCCGGGCTCGACTGGGGGGCCGACAGCCCCTTCGGCGGCGGCAGTCTTGGCGGCGCGCTGCTGGTGCCGACGCGGCTTTACGTCAAGCCGTCGCTGGCGGCGATCCGTGCGGGCGGCGTGCATGCGCTGGCCCATGTCACCGGCGGCGGGCTGACCGAGAACCTGCCGAGGGTTCTGCCCGAGGGGCTGGGCGCCGAGATCGACCTTGGCGCATGGACCAGGCCGCCGGTCTTCGGCTGGATGCAGCAGGTCGGCGGGATTGCTGCGCCCGAAATGCTCAAGACCTTCAACTGCGGCATCGGCATGATCGTGGTCTGCGAGGCCGGGCGGGCCGACGATCTGGCGGCGCTGCTGGCCGAGGCGGGCGAGGGCGTGCATCGCATCGGCCGCGTGTGCAATGGCCGCGGCGTGACCTACACCGGCACCTGGGCGTGAAAAGGCGCGTCGCCATCCTGATCTCGGGGGGCGGATCGAACATGGTCCGGCTGGTCGAGGACATGGCCGACCCCGATCATCCTGCCGAACCCGTTCTGGTGCTGTCCAACGATCCCGAGGCTGCGGGCCTTTCCCGCGCCCGGGCGCTGGGCGTGCCGGTCGCTGTGGTCGATCACCGCCCGTTCGCCGGCGACCGGCCGGCCTTCGAGGCGGCGCTGCAACGGGAACTGGACGCGGTCGCGCCCGATATCGTCTGCCTGGCGGGTTTCATGCGGGTGCTGACGGGCGGATTCGTGGCCCGTTGGGAGGGCAGGATGCTGAACATTCACCCGTCGCTCCTGCCGAAATATCGCGGCCTCGATACCCATGCCCGAGCGCTGGCGGCGGGCGATGCCGAACATGGCTGCACCGTGCACGAGGTGACGGCGGCGCTGGATGACGGCCCGGTTCTGGGGCAGGCGCGCATCGCCGTGAATCCGGGCGACACGCCCGCCACGCTGGCCGCGCGGGTGCTGGGGCGGGAACATGTGCTTTACCCGGCCGTGCTTCGCCGGTTCGCGTCCGGCGACCGGCGGGTGCTGCGGATGGGCTGAGGGCGGATGCCGGTGTGCCGCACGGTTTGCAATGGCTCAAGGATCGGCATATGAAAAAACAACAGCTTGCGGACCCGCCGCCAACCGGCCCGGGACGCGGCGATTGCCAAGTGAGAAGCGGATAACGGACGACATGAAGACCCTGACCACGGCGCAGGACCTGCGCAGCTTTTGCGACGCCGCGCGATCGCAGGCATATGTCACCGTCGATACCGAGTTCCTGCGCGAACGCACCTACTATTCCAGGCTGTGCCTGATCCAGATGGCCATGCCGGGGCAGGGGGAGGAGGGCGCCGTCCTTGTCGATCCGCTTGCCGAGGACATGTCGCTTGAGCCGCTGTACGATCTGTTTCGCGACGAAAGCGTGGTCAAGGTGTTTCATGCCGCGCGTCAGGATCTCGAGATCTTCTGGGTCGATGCGGGTGTGTTTCCCAAACCGCTGTTCGACACGCAGGTCGCGGCGATGGTCTGCGGGTTCGGCGAGCAGGCGGGTTACGAGACGCTGGTGCGCAAGATCGTGAAGCGGCCGCTGGACAAGACCTCGCGTTTCACCGACTGGTCGCGCCGCCCGCTGAGCGAGGCGCAGAAGAAATACGCGCTGGCCGACGTGACCCACCTGCGGGTGATCTACGAACATCTGTCCGCCGAACTTGAGCGCACGGGCCGGGCCCGCTGGGTTGCCGAGGAGCTGCAGACCCTGACCGACCCCGCAACCTATGACATCCGCCCCGAGGAATCCTGGCGGCGGGTCAAGACCCGGACCAGTTCGCCGAAATTCCTGGCCGTCGTGCGGGAACTGGCGGCGTTCCGCGAGGCCCACGCGCAACAGGCCAACGTGCCGCGCAGCCGGGTGTTCAAGGACGAGGCGCTGGTCGAACTGGCCTCGACCAAGCCGCGCACCCATGCCGATCTGGGCGGCGCGCGGCTGCTGCTGCGCGAGGCGCGCAAGGGCGCGATCGCCGAGGGCATCCTGGACTCGGTCGCGCGCGGTCTGGACTGCCCGCCCGAGGACATGCCCCAGCCCGACCGTTCGCGCGAGCGTATGCAGGTCAACCCCGCGCTGGCCGACCTGTTGCGGGTCTTGCTGAAATCGAAATCCGAAAGCGCCGGCGTCGCGGCCAGGCTGATCGCGCCGAGCGCCGATCTTGACGCCATCGCGGCGGGCATGCGCGACGTGCCGGCGCTCTCGGGCTGGCGCTTCGAGGTGTTCGGCCAAGATGCGCTGCGCCTGTGCGAGGGCCGCATCGGGCTGGCCGCGAAGGGTCAGTCGGTGACGGTGGTCGAGTTGTAACGAGCGCGGGCCGAAGCGCGGGCACCGGCTTTCGGGCCGGAACGCGCCCCGAGAACGCACTGTCCGGAAATCATGAATTCACCATCCGGCTCGCGGGCCGGATGGTGCATGGCCTGGCGGCTGCCCTGTCGATCCGTCCTGTGCCGTCAGCTGCCCGACCACGCCACCTGCGGTGCGAAACGCGGGCGGGAGAACACGAAATTCTCGAGCGGTACCGTGTTGATCCCGACATCGAAGATCGGCTCGAAATCGTTCTCGGTCTGAACCAGGATCACGCGCTCCTCGTCGGGCATCACCGGCAGCTTGGCCTTCATGTCGGCGACCGTGGCGTTGGTCAGTTCTTCCGTGAAGCCGCGCACCGCCGACCAGTCCACATAGAACCGGTCGTCCTCTTCGTCGAAACGCAGAACGCTGATGCGCATCCGCAGGCCTGAATCGGTCCGCGTCATGACCCGCAGAAGCTGGTACATGCTGCTGATGTAATCCTCGTCCACCCCGGCGGTTTCACGCGAGATCAGGTCGCTGATCGTATAGGCCGCCTTGAGGTTGACCGAGCTTTGCCGGTAGCCGTCAAAGAACACGTATGTGGCCATGAACGCCCAGAACAGGAACGGCATGATGAGGACGAACTCGACCGAGACGCTGCCGCGGGTATCCCGCGCAAAGCGTGTCAGGACATGGCGCAAGGGGGTCTGCATGGCTCACCTCGGTTCCTGAACGAATACGGTTGTCGACACCAGCGAAAACTGCCCGCCGGGGCCGGTTCCCAGGCTCTTGCCCAGGCCGGTGG
>JAGRMG010000019.1 GCA_020441385.1 Paracoccaceae bacterium | reverse complement strand
CTGTTTTTATTGGCGGAAGGGGTGGGATTCGAACCCACGGATGCTTGCACATCGCCGGTTTTCAAGACCGGTGCAATCGACCACTCTGCCACCCTTCCGTGGCCGGGGTTTCGGGTTTTTCGCGGTCCGCGCCCCTTCAAGCCCCGCGCCGATTTAGGGGTTGGCCGAGGCCCAGGCAAGCGAAAAACGGGGTGAGCACTCAGCCGCGGGCGTTCAGCGCGTGGAAGATATGGGTGAACGTCGCCGCGCCCAGGATCGGGATCAGGAGGTTGACCAGGGGCACCGACAGCGGGATCGCCATCAGCGTTCCGGCCAGCCAGATGGTGCCGGAATGGCGGCGGCGCAGATCGCGCGCGCCTTCGCGCCCGATCCGGCGCATGGCGGCAAGGGTGAAATACTCGCGCCCCAGAAGGAACCCGTTCAGCGCCCAGAAGGTCAGGGCCCAGCCGGGCGGGAACACGGTGAAGACCAGCGCCGCGAGGATGAAGGCCACCACGTTGGCGCCGATCAGCACGCCGAGAAAGTTCAGCGTGTCCCTGAGCGCCTCGAGGAAGGGCACGCCGGGCACCCGGGGCAGGTCGGGGTAGTGCCTGTCCTCGACCGCCTGGGCCACCTCGTCGAGGAACATCGACGTGATCGCCGAGGCCACCGGCATCATCAGGAACACCGAAAGCACCATCATCACGCCGAATCCGGCCCAGCTGACCAGGTCCGAAAGCCATGTGACCGGGCCGATGATCGGCAATACCGCCTCATCGCCGATGGCCCATTGCAGGAACAGCAGGAACCCGGTGCTGGCGGCCACAAGCAACGCGAAGGTCAGGCCGATGCCGATCAGCAGCACCCGGCGAAAGCGGCGGTCGCCGAGCTGGCCCAGCGCCTTGAGGAACGCGGTGAGGATCACGCGCGCATCCATTCGGTCTTGGCGTCCAGGTCCGGGCGCGGGCGTTCGGGCGGCTTTGCGCCTTCGGTGCCGATATGGATGAAGCCGGCAACGCGTTCGTGGCCGGCCAGGCCGAGCCCCTGTTCGCGGAACGCCGCGTCATAGACCATCCAGCCGGTCAGCCAGTTGGCGCCCCAGCCGGCCGCCAGCGCGGCGTTCAGCAGCGCCAGGCAGACCGCGCCGGCCGAATAGGTCTGTTCGATGGCCGGGATCTTCTCGGATGCCACCGGAGATTCGATCACCGCGACGATCAGCACGCCGCGGTCGAACTGATCGCGCGCCTTGGCGATGTCTCCGGGCGCCTTGCCCAGGGCCGCGCCGCGATCCTCGATCAGACCCGCCAGCCGCGCCATGGCCGGCTTTTCGATCACGATGAAGCGCCAGGGTTCCAGCTTGCCATGATCGGGGCTGCGGGCCGCGGCGGTCAGGATCTGCCTGAGGTCGTCGCGCTCCGGCGCCGGGCCGGTCAGCGTCTTGGCCGGGCGCGAGCGGCGGGTCAGCAGGAAATCGAGGGCGGCCTGGTTGCGGTCGGGCATGATGTGAAGCCTGTTTACATCTGGACCTTCCCTATCTCGGCGACGCTGGCGGAAGTTTCAAGGTAAATCCTTCGTCATCGCGCGCGATCGGGCTGTTGCGGCGCCATGGGCACGTTAGTATTCGCCCAACCCACCCGTTGCGAGGAACACCGATGGCGCCCGCGATACGACTGCTTCCGTTTCTTCTCTTGGGCCTTGCGGCTTGCGAGCCCGGCGCGACCGGCGGTTCCCCGGGCATCCGGGTCGGCGGCAGCGCGGCCATCGGGCTCGGTTCCGACGGCGCGATGGCGAACCGCCATGGCGGGTCGGGGCCGCCGCCGGGGCGCACGCCCGCCGAACGCGAGGCGCGCCATAAGTACTACCAGGGGCCGCGGGGCGAGGAGTTCTGATCCGCCTGAACCGCGCGCGAGAGCGATTCGCGCCGGGCGGCGGCATGGGCCGGCGGATTGCCGGTCAGGTCCGTGATGGCGGCGCGTCCGGGGACAGTTCGGCGGCCATGTCGCGGATCACCTCGCGCAGGAATGCGTCGAAGCGCGCCGAGGGCTGGCGCACGCGCAGGGTTTCGGCCAGCGGGTCGGGGGCCGTGACGGAACTGCCCGACAGCGCCTCGATGACCGCGTGGCCGCAGAACGGCACATAAGCCTCGGAATAGCCGCCCTCGTGCACCAGCACCAACCGGCCGCCGCACAGGCGCGCGGCCGCATCCTTCATGCGCAGCGTCATCTCGCGGAAGGTTTCGGCGGTGGCCAGCATCCGGGCCAGCGGGTCGATCGCCCCGGCGTCATAGCCGCAGGCCACGACGATCAGGTCGGGCGCGAACCGCTCGAGCGCCGGCAGCACGATCTCGTCCATGACCGCCAGATAGGCATTGTGCCCGGCGCCGGCGGGCAGCGGCACGTTGATGTTCAATCCCAGACCGGCACCGCGCCCGCGGTCGGTGATGGCGCCGGTATCCAGCGGGTAGTTGCCTTCCTGATGCAGCGAGACCGTCAGCACGTCGTCGCGGTCATAGAAGATCGCTTCGGTGCCGTTGCCATGATGCACGTCCCAGTCGATCACGGCGATGCGGCCCGTCCCGTGGCGCGCCTTCGCGGCCTCGACGGCAATGGCGATATTGGCCAGCAGGCAGAATCCGTTGGGGTAGTCGGGCAGGCAATGATGACCGGGGGGGCGCGACAGCGCATAGGCGTTGTCCAGCGTGCCGGTCAGCACCGCCTCGACTGCGCCGAGCGCCAGCCCCGCCGACAGCGCGGCGATCTCATAGCCGCCGGCGGCGAAGGGCGTGCAGCGCCCCAGTTCGCCCCCGCCGGCATCCGACATGCGCTTGAACTCGTCCAGATAGGCGGCCGGATGCACCCTCAGCAGATCCGCCCGGGATGCCGGTTCGGCGCTGCGAACATCAAGATCGTGAACGATTCCGGTCACATCCATCAGGTTCTTCAACCGCCGCTTGGTTTCGGGGCTTTCGGGCAGGCCGCCCGCCGCCTGGGGCTGCACCAGACCGCCGACCGGCAGGGTGAAGACGTAGTTGCCGCCCGCATGCCAGAAGCAGCGTTCGTCCCAGAAGAAACCCGTGGCCATGTTGTCTTTCCCGTTCGCGATACGCACCCACTTATCCCCGCCCGGGGCAATAAGTCCATGGCGCAGCAGTGTCGGTTTCGGGCAGATTGGAGGCATGGCGAAACCGAAACTCCGCGACCTGCCCGACCTGACCGGGCTTGCCCGTCCGGGTACCGAAATCGCGCTGCGGGTCACGCCCAGGGCGGCGCGCGCCGCTCTCGTGCGCGACGGCGACCGGCTGCGCGCCAGCGTGACCGTGGCCCCGGAAGCGGGCCGCGCCAACGAGGCGGTGCGCGCGCTGCTGGCCGCCGCAATGGGGGTGGCGCCTTCGCATCTGATCCTGAAGCGCGGCCACAGCGCGCGTGACAAGCTGTTCGTCTATACCGGCCCCTGACCGGAACTCTGGCCGAACCATGCGGCCGGAACGTCTGGCCCCGCACCCGCGCCGGCCGTCAGCCCCGTTTGAGCAGGCGGTCGGCCTTCTTGCGCACCAGAACCGAGCGCAGATCGTGCATCGCCAGCAGAAGGGTATCCGTCACCTTTTCGAGCTGTTCGTCGCTGGCCCTGGACTGGACCCAATGCGCGGTCAGGTTCAGATGGTCCACCGCCCGCAGGATGTCGTCGATATCGCGAAAGGCCAGGATCTCGGCCCGTTGCGCCATCCAGGACGTGATCTCCTCGAGATCGCGCTCGCTCAGTTCGCGCTCGCCATGGGGTTTGATCTCGCCGTTGCGGATGTTGACCACGGCGATCTGATCCATCTCGATGCGGCGCTGCCGGTTCTCCACGTCGACCCGGAAAACGAAGGCGCCGTTCTCGCGCACGCGGAAGAAGTATTCGGGGAGTTCTGCGGACATGCGCTTTGCCTTTTCAGATCAGGGCCGCACAGAAGGCATGGATGCGCCCGCAAGCCTCTGTCAGCACCGCGTCGGACACAGCGTAGCTGATGCGGAAATTCGGTGAAAGGCCGAAGGCCGCGCCGGACACCACCGCCACGCCGGCTTCCTCCAGCAGGGCCGAGGCAAAGCTCTCGTCGCTGTCGATGATAGTGCCGGCGGGGGTGCGCCGACCCATCAGCCCGGCGATCGAGGGAAAGACATAGAACGCGCCCTGCGGGGTCGGGCAGGTGATGCCGGCGATGCCGTTCAGCGCCCCGACCACCAGATCGCGGCGGCGCCGGAAGACGGCATTGTTGGCGGCGATGAAATCCTGCGGCCCGTTCAGCGCCTCGAGAGCCGCCCACTGGCTGATCGAACAGGGGTTTGTGGTCGATTGCGACTGGATCTTTCGCAT
>JAGRMG010000180.1 GCA_020441385.1 Paracoccaceae bacterium | reverse complement strand
TCCGCTCCGGCATGGCCCCGGCATGAGGCATGGCCCGGCCTCAAAGCTCGCCATTGGCGATCCAGTCGTCAAGCTGCCTGCGGCTGATCTCGAAATGCATGCTGTCCTCGCGCTGGAACCCGGCGCCCCAGACCCAGCCTTCGGCATGGAAGAAATCGGCCAGGATGGTGAGGCCCAGCTGGGTCTTGCCGTCGGTGAAGTTGTCCAGATGCCCGTCGATGTTCAGATCCAGCGCCAGACCGAAACTGTGGGTCGAGATACGGTTGCTCGTTCCCCGGATGTTGCGCACGCATAGCGACCCGGAGGTGTTGATGCGGGCGTAAAGGTCGGGGTCCACCTTGCGCACCGTTTCGAAGACGCGGGCCAGCGATTCGGCCGCCGGCCGCATCATCGTCACCTCGACCGGCCCGACCTGCTGCCTGACCAGATTGCTGGCGAAGGTCTCGTTCGTGACCTCCGCGCAATCGTCGCCAAGGTTTTCGCTGGGGCGGCCCAGCTTGGCCTCAAGATAGTCGGGCGTCGCCACCACCAGCCCGCGATTGACGTTCAGCCGGTCGGCGATCAGCACCACCTGCGCATAGGCATGCAGGATCTCGTTGGGGCCGGTGCCGCGCAGCGCCTCGTCTTCGGCATCCGGATCGGTGCGATACCCGCCGCCCCGGGCGACGGGCAGGCGGGCCAGTTCGATGCGCAGTTCTTCCACCCGGGCCTGGAGATCCTCGATCTGCTGGCGCAGCATCTCGATCTCGATCCGGGCGCTGGAATCCACCGCCGCACCCTGGAAATCTCCTCTGGACAACAGATGGCTCAGGCCGACCCAGATCGCCGGTGCCAGCAGCAGCGCCACCGCGATGATGATTGACGGGACGTATCGCATCGCACCTCCGCCGCAACTGCGCCAGTGTCTTGCTTCATCTGATCCCGCCCCGGACGCCCGAGTAAAGCGAAATCGGGGCCGCTCCCGGCGGGCCTGCCGAAGCCATCGGTCGGGCCGGGCGCACGGGTGGCGCAAGATCGTTGTCGGATTCGGGGGTGTAGTATAACATTCACGCCACGACTTTGGCACCTTCAGGGAGGGGCGACAGATGGTTCGCTTCAAATTCAATATTCTATGCACCGCCCTCTTTGTCGCGACCGGCCTTGCCGCTGCCGATGGCGGACTGGCGCAATCCGCCACCGACATGACCGCCGAAGAGATCACGGATGCGTTCACCAAGCAGAAGACACGCGGGCTGGTCATCGTGCCCTCGGGTCAGCAGAGCGGCAGCGCGGCGACCGAAAGCACCAGCATCACCACGGGCGGGAATCCCGCCTACAGCGCCGTGGCCCGCGACGATCAGGTCAATGTCCAGATCGCGTTCGATTTCGACAGCGCGGCGCTGCGCGACGATCAGAAACCGAAACTGGATACGCTGTGCCAGGTGATGCGGTCGATCGACGTGGCGGTGTTCCAGATCATCGGCCATACCGACAGTTCCGGCACCGCGCAGTACAACCAGCGCCTTTCGCTGTTGCGCGCCCAGGAGGTCAAGCGCCATCTGGTCGGCACCTGCGGGCTGGACGCGAACCGGCTCGAGGCGATCGGGATGGGCGAGAGCGTACCCTTTGACGCCGCCAACCCCCGTGCCGACGTCAACCGGCGGGTGGAATTCCAGGCGCTGGGTTAAGGGCGCTGCGCGGTTCGCCCCACAGCGGCCGCCGGAGGGTGTGTCATGCCTGAATCCCGCTCCGGCGACGCCTTCCGGCCCGGCGATCTGGTCAACAACACCTACCGGATCGAAGCCCTTCTCGGGCGCGGCGGCACATCGGATGTCTACAAGGCCCGCAGCGAGATCTCGGGCCGCCTGGTGGCGCTGAAGGTGCTCAAGGAGGAGTTTTCCGGCAGCGACGAATACCTTGTCCTGCTGACGCGCGAGGAAGGCATCCGCGAGGTCCGTCACGACGCCGTGGTGCGCTATTCCGAAAACCACCGGACCGAGGACGGGCATGTCTATCTGCTGATGGACTACGTCGAGGGCCCGGGGCTGGAGCGCAAGCTGAAACAGGGGCCGATGCCCGCGGGCGAGTTGCTGACGATCTGCCGCCGCGTGGCCGAGGGGCTGGAGGCGGCGCATGCCCGCAACATCGTGCATCGCGACCTGTCGCCCGACAACATCATCCTGCGCGATGGCGACCCGGCGCAGGCGGTCATCATCGACTTCGGCATCGCCAAGGATACCAACCCCGGCGCCGAAACCATCGTCGGCAACGAATTCGCTGGCAAATACGCCTATGCGGCGCCGGAACAGCTGAACGGGCAGACCGACGCGCGTTCGGACATCTATTCGCTGGGGGCGCTGCTTCTGGCGAATTTCCGCGGCGCCGCGCCCGACATGGGCCGCAACCCGATGCAGGTGGTCGAGTTGAAGAAACGGCCCCTGGATACGGCCGGCGTGCCCGAACCGCTGAAGACGCTGATCGAGCGGATGACCGACCCCGACCCCGAGGCCAGGATGCAAAGCGCATCCGCGGTTCTGGCCTTTCTCGACGATCCCGGGGCGGGCACGGCGCCCGGACCTTCCCCCGCCGGGCCGGGCGCACAGGGCGAGGCCACCGTGATCCTGCCCCCGTCGGGGCGGCAACCGACCGCCACACCGCCGCCCGGCACGGCCCCGCCCTCGCCCGCGGGCCGCAAGCCGCGCGGCGGGCTGTTTGCCGCGCTGGCGCTGGTGCTGCTGGTCCTCGCGGGCGCGGGGGGCTATGTCGCGGGCGCGTTCGACCGCTTTCTTGCCCCCGCCTATCCGGTCGCCGCGCCCTTCACCCTCATCGCCGAACGCTTGGCCAACGGGCCGCCCCGCGCCGCCGGTCATGTCCCCTCGGAGGACGTCAAGGCGCGGCTGGAGGCGATCATGCAGCGGCAATCCGGCCAGGCCGAGCTGACCTTGGCCTCGGGCGATATCGCGCCCAGCTGGGGGGCGGACGTGCTGGCCGCGCTCGAACCGTTGCAGGCGCTGGACGACTGGCGCCTGGCCGTCACCGGCAACCGCGCCGAGATCAGCGGATCGACCGCCGATCCGGCCATCCACGACCGCGTCGCGGGGCTGTTCGGCAACGGTTTGCCCGGTGCGCTGGAGGGCGAGGCCCGGATCGTGCAGAAAGACCTGTTCCTGCCCCCCGCCCGGCTGCAACCGGTTCTCGATGACCGCGCCGATTGCGGCCCGCTGACGCTGAAGGATGCGCCCGTGACCGGCTATGGCCCCGGCAGCACCGTGACCGTGACCGGGCAGGTGGCCGGCACCGCGACGCGCGTCGCGCTGCTGGATGCGCTGCGAATGCAGGCCGGCGATCGCCAGGTGGTGCTGGATTTGGATGTGCTGAACCCGACGCTGTGCCTGATCGAGGCGCATCTGCCCGCCGCCCCCGAAAGCGGGATCGGCGTGGCCTTCAGCGTGGGCGACCGCGACGAGCCCAACCCCTCGGGGCGCTTCTTCGTCGGCGAGAACCCGGTGATCGACGTGACCCTACCGGGCAACGTGACCGATGGTTATCTGACGGTCTCGGTTCTCGACGTGTCGGGCAACGTGTTCCACCTTCTGCCCAATCTCGACCGCCCGGACAACCGCATAGCGACCCTGCGCGGCGGGGTCGAGGGGCCGGTCGCGGTGCGTGTCGCCTATGACGTGGACAAGGCCCCGGACGGGCGCATCGCCTTTCGCGTCGATGACAGCACGCTTGGCAAGAGCAAGGTGATCGTGCTGCATTCGTCGCGCCCGCTGTTTGACGGGTTGCGCCCCACCACCGAATCCGCGCAAAGCTATGCCGAGGCGCTGCAACAGAACGCCGAGGCCGACGCCGGCAGCATCCTGTCGCTCGACAGCCGCATCCTGGAAACCGCGAAACCGTAGCCTTCCCGGGACCGGGTTCGTGGTGCTCACCGGCTGCCCCGCCGGGGCCGCGGCGGCGCGGGCTGGCACGGCAGGGCGAAACCGGATAGGACCGGGCGCACCATGATCACCCGCACCCATACCAAGGGCGACGCCCCCTCGACCGCGGTCTATTCCGATTGCGAACGCTACCGCTACAGCCTGACACGCATCTGGAATCCGGACGGGCGGCGGGCGATGTTCGTCATGCTCAACCCCTCGACCGCGACCGAGGTGCAGAACGATCCGACCGTGGAACGCTGCGAGCGGCGGGCGCGGGCGCTGGGCTTTGGTGGCTTTCGGGTGACGAACATATTCGCCTGGCGCGACACCGATCCGCGCGCCATGCGCGCCGCGCACGATCCGGTCGGCCCCGGCAACGACGCCGCCATTCTGGACGGTGCGGGCTGGGCCGATCAGGTGGTCGCCGCCTGGGGCACGCATGGCGCGCATCTCGATCGCGGCAGGCGCGTGGAGGCGTTGCTGCGCGCGACCGGGCGGCCGCTGTTCCATCTGGGGCTGACGCAGGGCGGGCACCCGAAACATCCGCTTTACATCGCCTATGCGCGGCAGCCCCAACCATGGCGGGGCGCGCCCTGGCGTTAACCAGTGCAGCGGTTCGGCTTTGACGCGGCGGTTCAAGCCATGGCCTAATCGCCGGCGGTGGGCGCGGTTTGCGTGGAGCGTGGTGGCATGATTTGGCTGGCGGGTATGCTGGGCCTTATGGCTGTCGGCAGTATGATCTTCAGTGACGATCTGTCCGGGGACGATGGCACGGAAACCGGCGGCGGCGACGATGCGCCGCCCGACGACCTGACGGCCTCGCAAGGGCCGGCAGCGCAGGGATCGTCGGGCGTTTCCGCCGGCGACGGCCCGACCGGGCCCGGGGACGGCAAAGGCGGGCTGATCCTGCCCGGCGGGCCGCTGGGCGAGGCGCTGGCCGGCAGCGCCGGCGACGACCAGATCAACGGCCATGACGGCGACGACCTGATCGTCGGGCGGGACGGACAGGACGATCTGTTCGGCGGCGCGGGCGAGGATACGCTGCAAGGCGGCGGGGGCGAGGACACGCTGCACGGCGAGGACGGCGAGGACATGCTGCGCGGCGAGGACGGCAACGATCTGCTGTCGGGACATTCCGGCAGCGACAGCCTGCTTGGCGGGGCGGGCGAGGATACCCTGCAAGGCGGCCTGGGCGACGACTGGCTGAGCGGCGGCGCGGGGCGCGATGCGCTGCATGGCAATCATGGCGCCGACCGGCTGGAGGGCGGCGGCGGGCAGGACACGCTGTTCGGCGGCTGGGGCGACGATGTCGTTTCGGGTGCCGACGACGGCGCCATCGGCGACTTTCTCAACGGCGGCGGTGGCGAGGATACCATCCTGGCCGGCGCGAACGACACGGTGACGGGCGGCGAAGGCGCCGACAGGCTTGTGCTGGGCGACTGGATCGCGCAGGGCAACGCCTGCGATCTGCGCGATTTCGACCCGGCCGAAGACCGGTTGCTGGTGTTGTGGGATCTGGCCCGCAATCCCGACCCCGAGATCGAGATCGTCGAGGATTCGGCCGATCCCGGCCTGCGCCTCGTTCTGGTCGAAGGCATCCCCATGGCCGCGCTGTCGGCCGGGACGGCGCCGACGGTTCACGATATCTTGCTGGCCGACTATGCCGATGCGGCGGCCTTCGTGCCGGGCGGGTGGCCGGGTGCGCAATAACCCTTTGCCATTTCCCCCAGAACCGCCTATACGCGCCCATCCGCGGCGGATTCGCCCCCCAACGGGCCGGGTCGGTCGCGGATCATCTCCACGGGCCTGCGCTGGACGACATCCCGGCCTGTGCCATTCACGTCAACCCCATGCAAGGAGACCCCGATGTCGATCACCGTCGAAGAAAAGACCCGCGTTATCAAGGAATACGCCACCAAGGAAGGCGACACCGGTTCGCCCGAGGTCCAGGTGGCCGTCCTGAGTTCGCGCATCGCCACCCTGACCGAGCATTTCAAGACCCACAAGAAGGACAACCACGGCCGCCGTGGTCTTCTGAAGATGGTCGCCCAGCGGCGCAAGCTGCTGGATTATCTCAAGGGCAAGGACGAGGCCCGCTATGCGGATCTGATCAAGCGTCTGGGCCTGCGCCGGTAACGCCCGCGGCCCCGCGCCGCAAGCGCACCATGCCAACGCCCGCTTTACGAAGCGGGCGTTTTTTCGTCCTTGCGGCGCGGGCGTCCGGAACGGCCCGGCAGCTTCGATCCGATCATGCCGTGTCGCGTTCGACGGGATCCGCGTAGTCATCCGCAGGGTCGTGACGGCGTTTTCGACGAAACAGCGTTCGCCCCGGCGGGCGAATTCGATTGAACGCGGGCAGACCCCAACCACAACCCCGGCGGCCCTGCGGCCGTCGCATCGCCCGATTGCGCCGCGGCGCGGCAGGTTCTACCCTGCCGGCGGTATCGGGCAGGAAGGCAAGGCATGGCAGGCCAGACTGAGCAGATTCTGAACGCGATCCTGTCGGATATCGACTGTGGCCGCCTGAATCCCGGCGACGTGATCGAAGAGGCGCCGCTGATGCAGGCCCACGGCGTTTCGCGCACGCCCGTCCGCGAGGCGTTCATCCAGCTTGAAACCGCCGGGCTGATCCGGCGTCTGCCGCGCAAGGGCGCCATGCTGTTCAAGCCGACGCTGGAGGAGTTCCTGGCCATTCTCGAAGTGCATGCCAAGCTGGAAGGCCAGGCGGCCGGGCTTGCGGCGCGGCGGATGTCGCCGCAGCACGGGCGCACGCTGGAAACCGCCGTGCGCGCCTGCGAGGCGCATGCGCGCGACAGGGGCGACGACGATCCCGAGGGCTACTACCAGCACAACCTGCGATTTCACGAGGCCGTCGCGCTGGCCGCGGGCAACCCCTTTCTGGTCGAACTGATCAAGACCAACGCGCGCAAGCTGATGGCCTATTACCGGGCGCGCTACCGCTACCCGGATTCGATTGCGGTTTCGGCCCGCGAACATCGCCGGATCGCAACGCTGATCGCGGCCCATGACCGCGCCGGCGCCGAAGCGGCGATGATCGCGCATGTCCAGTTCGACGAGGTGACGGTGATGGATCTTCTCGCGGCACTGGGCTGACCGGCCGGCCCGCGCGTTGCGCCAAACCGTCGCGCCGCTGCGTCATTGCGTGCGGGCCGAACCCGATGCCAGTTCGAAGAATCGCGCGACGCTTTCGGCAAACGGGCCCGTGTCGGCCGGCCGCGCCAGCGAGGCCCGGGCGCGGGCCGTGCGCCGCGGCCCCAGTTTTCCGGCCAGTTCTCCGGTCAGGTCTGCAATGAAGTCATGGGTCATTTCGGGGTGGTGCTGGGTGGTATAGACCCGGTTGCCGATGGCAAAGCCGGCCACCGGGCAATCCTGCGAGCGGGCCAGAATCTCGGCCCCGGCGGGCAAGTCCGCCACCTGCTCGGAATGGCTGGCATAGAGGTACACCACATCCGCCAGATCGCGCGTCCACTCCTTGCGCGCCAGCGTTTCGGTGCGCACCAGCCCGTGAACCCATCCGCCCGGATTGGGGGCCACCCTGCCGCCCATGGCCAGCGCGACCGCCTGATGCCCGAAACAGGCGCCAAAGATCGCCACCCCTTGCGCCACCATCCGGCGGATCAGATCCAGCAGCCGCGCCACCCAGTCGGCGCCTGAATTCACCGAGGCCGGGCTGCCGGTGACGATGACGCCATCGAAACACGCCGGATCGTCGGGAAACACCCCGTCCCTGACCACGAACGCCTCGAAATTCCAGCCCGGGCGCACGCGCCCCAGCAGGTGCGCGAATTTCGCGTCATCGCGCGGGCGCGCCCGGGCAAAGGCGCTGCTATCGGTGTTGGTCACAAGAATGGCCAGTCGCATGAAGTCCGCCCCGGTCAGCCGTCGAACCGTCGATTTTTATTTACATATTTATAGACCGCAATAATATACACAAATCGAGGGACGCAGGAAAGCGGCAAGGATGGCAGTCTGGACACCGGCCGAGGACGGCCTGGCGATGGTGTACCGCACGATACCTTTGCCCGGCTGCGCCGGGAAGACCCGCCGGATTGGACCGAATACCCTGGCGGCCGCAAGGAATTGCCCATCACCGTGACCCCTGCCTGAAGGAACACACCCATGAAAGACCGACTGCGCGTACTGTTTTGCGACCACCTGTCCATCATGCGCGGGAAATACCTGCCCAATCACAAGATCGGTGACGGCAGCACGCGGTTCTGCCGATCGGTATTCGGCGTGCATTACGACCGCGACCTTCTGAACGCACCCCATTCGCTGGTCTATCAGGGCCTGCCCGACATGGAACTGCAATGGCGCCACGACGATATCCGCGACTGCTGGGAACCCTCGACCAAGGTCGTGCTCGGCGATCTCTACGACGACGCGGGCGAAAAGCTGCCGCTGTGTCCGCGCGGCACGCTGAAACGGGCGGTGGCCGACTGGCAGGCGCACGGGCTGACCCCGAAACTGGGGATCGAGCTTGAGGCCTATGCCATGCAGGCCGACGACAAGGGGCAACTGGTGCCCTACGACGCGCCCGGCGGCGTGGTCTATGGCACCGGCCCGTTCGCCGACCCGCTGCGGTTCAACGACCGCATATGGGAGGTGGCCGACAAGATGGGCTTTCCGCTGGAAATGATCACCGCCGAGTTCGACAGCCCGCAATTCGAGTACACGCTGACCTTCGACGACGCGGTCAAGGCGGTGGACGATATCGTCCTGTTCCGGCTGATGGCGCGCGAAATCGCCATGGAATACGGCATCATCCTGACCTTCATGCCCAAGCCCGTGGCCGAGGGCGGCGGATCGGGCATGCATATCAACTTCTCGTTCGTCGACGAGACCGGCGGCAATGCGCTGTCTTCCGGTGCGCGCGGCGGGCCCGACCACATGAACGACCTGGCGCGTGGCTGCCTGGCCGGGCTGATACACCATCACAAGGGCCTGGCCGGACTGATCGCGCCGACCGCGAATTCCTACATGCGGCTGCAACCCGGCTCGCTCTCGGGTTACTGGCAGAACTGGGGCGGCGATCATCGCAACGTCACCACGCGCATCAGTTCCGAAGGCGGCGCCAAGGCGCGGCTGGAACACCGGATGGCGGATGGCGCGGCCAACCCCTACACCGCCACCGCCGCGGTGTTGCAGGCGGCGCGGCTGGGGGTCGAGAACGGCTATGAACTGCCCCCGATCGAAACCGGCGACGGGTTCGAGAACACGGATGCCAAGCAAGGCACCGCCATCGACCTGAATGGCGCGGTGAACGATCTTGAGCGCGACGAGGTGCTGGCGCGCGCGGTGGGCCCCGAACTGGTCGCCAACCACGTCTTCATGAAACGCAAGGAAGTGCAGAAGACCCGCGACCTGGAAGGCGATGCGCTTCGCGACTTCTATGTCCATTTCGTCTGATCGCGGCGCTTCGGGCACGGTCGTGCAGCTCGCCCGTCCGGCGCATCCCGGCCGGGATGAAGGACGCTCCCCGGTGCAGGCGGTGCCGGCGGGCGGGTTTTGCTTGCCATTCCGGCGGGTGCCCCGCAGGATGCGCCAAAAGCGCACAAGGCGGAAAGGGGTTCAGCAGTGCCCGAAGCAACCGAAATCCGCGAGATCGCCGCGGAATGCCTTGGCGTCAAGGTGCCGGCATCGCGGTTTCTGCACGACCGGCGGATCGAGCGCATCAACGCCGCGCGATACGAGGGCCAGGAAATCGCCGGTGCCCTGCATGTGGTGAACGAGGACGACGTGGTGCTGGAAATCGGCGCCGGCATCGGGCTGGTCGGCGCGGTCATCGCCGCCAACCGCAAGCCGCGCGCGGTGCATTCCTTCGAGGCCAACCCCGACCTGATCCCCGAGATCGAGGCGCTTTATGCCGCCAACGGACTGCAAGAGCGGATCGGCGTTCGCAACATCGTGCTGATCTCGGCCCCAAACCGGCCCGAGGCGGTCGCGTTTCATGTCCACAACAGCTATCTCGGGTCGTCGCTGATCGGCAACGCGGCGCGTGCGGCGCGCGTGGTCGAGGTGCCGACGGCCAGTTTCTCGCAGACCTGCGCCGATCTGTCGCCGACGGTTCTGGTAATGGATATCGAGGGCGGAGAACTCGACCTGCTGCGCCATGCCGACCTGTCCGGCTTGCGCGCCGTGGTGGTGGAATTCCACCCCAACGCCTATGGGGTCGAGGGAATGAAGGAATGCAAGCAGATCCTGCGCGACGCCGGGTTCGAACGGGTCGACGAGAAATCCACCCGCACCGTCTGGACCTGCATTCGCGCGGCCTGATCGTGGCCGCGGGCGCGCCGGATCAGCCCGTCACCCCGCGCCGGATCAGGTTCAGCCCAGCGATCAGCAGCACGACCAGCGTGGCGCGGCGGAAGGTGGTCTGGTCGATGCGGTCGTGGACCGCCCCGCCCGCCCACATGCCCAGCAGTCCGGGCAGGATCAGCAGCGCCGAAAACGGCAGCGTTTCCGCCCGCAACACGCCCGATCCCAGGTGCGCCCCCGTCATCGCCACCGCGCCGACACCGTAGATCACCCCCTGAACGCGCACCTGTTCGGCCTTGGGCGTGTCCAGCGCCGTGAGGTAGGCCACCGTCGGCGGGCCCCAGACACCGCTGAGCCCGCCGATGAACCCCGCCAGCGCCCCGGCGACGATCTCGATCCGGACCGATTGCGCGCTGAGCGACAGACGCAGACCGGTCAACTGCGTCAGGCAGAAGACGGTGATCGGCACCCCGATCAGCATCAGCAACAGCCCCGGCGGAATCACCCGGACCATCTGCGCGCTGATCAGCAGCAGGACCAGCCCGGCGCCCAGGAACACCCGGAACCGGCGCACCGATTCCCAGGCCGCCGCCGGCCCCTGCCGCAGCGCCTGAAGGCCGTTGGCCGCCAGCGTCGGCAGGATCAGGCCGGCCAGGGCGACATCCGGGGGAAGAAACATGCCCAGCCCGGAAATCAGGATCATCGGCAGGGCGAACCCGACCATTCCCTTGATCAGACCGCCCAGCAGGGCGATCGCGCAGGCCAGCAGAAGCGCATCCGGGCCCAGGGACGGGAACAGCAAATCCATGCTCTCTCTTATCATTCGCTCACCGCGCTGCACCGCAAAAAGATGCGCAACTTTTGGAACATTTCATATGTTTCCAAGTATTTTTGTTGCGCTGCAACTGCGAAATGATTACCACCGGGCGACCCCGCAAAGGACGTGATTCATGGCCCATGATGGACAGGACCCGACGATGACAGATCAAACCGCCATTCTTCCCGACCTGCTTGCGCTGACCGCCGCCGCGCTGCCCCCGGTCGAGACCGTGCTGGAAGCCGCGCGCGACCGGATTCGCGAGACGGTCAGCGATGGCGGCAAGGTCTCGGGCGCGCTGATCGAGGCCAACCAGAGCGCGGTTCACGGCCTGTCCTGGCTGGCCACCTATGCGCAGAGCCTCAGGCAGATGCAGGCCTGGGCCGAACGGCTTTCGGCCGATGGCCGGTTCGGCGAGGTCGAACGGCTGATCCACCAGATCGCGTTCGGCGAATACCTCGCCCAGATTCGCGGCGGCATCCCGATGAGCCAGAACGAGATCGTGCGCCTGTCCGACCTGGGCTTGTCGGATGGCGATGCCGCGCCGCTGGGCGAGAGCGCGGTGGTGACGCTGATCGGGCGCGCCAACAGCCAGGGTGCGCGCACCCGGCTGGTCGAACTGATGCAGGAGCAGGCCGCCAACATCACCGTCGGCGCCACCGGGCTTGACGACGAACTGGAGATGATCCGCGAACAGTTCCGCCGCTTTGCCGTGGACCGGATCGAACCCCATGCCCATGAATGGCACCTCAAGGACGAACTGATCCCGATGGAGATCATCGCGGAACTGGCCGACATGGGCGTCTTCGGCCTGACTATCCCGGAAAACCTGGGCGGGCTCGGCTTGTCCAAGGCCTCGATGGTGGTGGTCAGCGAGGAGTTGTCGCGCGGCTATATCGGCGTCGGCTCGCTCGGCACCCGGTCGGAAATCGCGGCCGAACTGATCCTGTGCGGCGGCACGGACGAACAGAAATCGCACTGGCTGCCCAGGATCGCCAGCGGCGAGATTCTGCCCACCGCGGTCTTTACCGAACCCAACACCGGCTCGGATCTGGGCGCGCTGCGCACCCGGGCGGTCCGGGAGGGCGGGGATTACCGCGTGACCGGCAACAAGACCTGGATCACGCACGCCGCGCGCACCCATGTCATGACGCTTCTGGCGCGCACCGATCCTTCGACGAAGGATCACACAGGGCTGTCGATGTTTCTGGCCGAAAAGAACCCCGGCACCGACGACAACCCGTTCCCGACCGAGGGCATGACCGGCGGCGAGATCGAGGTGCTGGGCTATCGCGGCATGAAGGAATACGAGCTGGGTTTCGACAATTTCCATGTGAAGGGCGAAAACCTGCTTGGCGGCGTCGAGGGCCAGGGCTTCAAGCAGCTGATGCAGACATTCGAATCCGCCCGCATCCAGACGGCGGCGCGCGCCATAGGCGTGGCGCAATGCGCGCTGGACATCGCCATGCAATACGCCCGTGACCGCAAGCAGTTCGGCAAGGCGCTGATCGCGTTTCCCCGCGTTTCCGGCAAGCTGGCGATGATGGCGGTCGAGATCATGGTGGCCCGCCAGCTGACCTATTTCAGCGCCTGGGAAAAGGACCACGGCCACCGCTGCGACCTCGAGGCCGGCATGGCCAAGCTGCTGGCCGCGCGCGTCGCCTGGGCGGCGGCGGACAACGGATTGCAGATACATGGCGGCAACGGGTTCGCGCTGGAATACAAGATCTCGCGCGTGCTTTGCGATGCCCGCATCCTGAACATCTTCGAGGGGGCGGCGGAGATTCAGGCGCAGGTGATCGCGCGGCGGCTGCTGGGCTGAACCGCGCTGCCCGGCGCGATGCCGCAAGGGACCGGACCGCCGGATTTCAGCCGTTGCGCGCCGCGTCGAGATGTTCGCGCAGCGCGCGAAGCACCGGCAGAACGGCATCGAGCTGCGCGGGCGGGAACCTGGTTGCGACGTCCCGCAACTCCGGGCCAAGCGCATCTATCGTACGCGCAAGCATCGCCCGCCCGTCCTCGGTCAGCCAGACGCATTTGGACCGGGCATCCTCGGGGTTCGGGCGCAGATCGACCAGCCCGCGCCGTTCAAGCCCCGCCAGCGTATGGGTCATGGTGGTCTTGGGAACCTGGAAGGCCCGGGCCAGCGTCAGCGGCGTCTGGCCGTCGCGAACCCGGCTAAGGTGGCTCAGCACGTTGAAATGCGGGGCGATCAGGCCAGCGGGCAGCTGCGCCTCCAGAAGGGAACGGGCGAGCTGCTCGATGATCCCGATTTCGTTGAACAGCAGGTAGTATCGTTCGAGGTCGTTGTCGTCGGTCAAATCAGGCGGGTCTCCAGGGGCCAGCGCGGAGAGCGCGGCGTCGCCGGACCATAGCCAAGACGGCCCAGCATTTGAACCGTCCCGCCATCCCCGGCCAGCAACGCATGGGCCCGGGCGTACTGGCCGGACATTTCCGGATATTCCTGCAACGCCTGCGAGACCGGGTGCAGCGACAGCCCGGCGAGGTTCACCGCAAGGTTCAGCCTGACCCAGTCGCGACCGGCGGCGATCTGGTCCGCCCGCGTGTTCGTCGGGCTTGTCAGCACGGCATAGGCCGGCGTGGCCGCCAGCATCTCGCGATAAAGCGCGACCCCCCGCCTGAAGCCGGTGCTACTGGTATCGGCCTGGCTTT
>JAGRMG010000179.1 GCA_020441385.1 Paracoccaceae bacterium | reverse complement strand
GGCCCGCCACCTTTGCCTCCATCGCGGCCACGTCGGGCGGCACGGGGATGGTCAGGGGGGACATCAGGGGGAATGAATCCAGCACGCCGCCGGGCAGCGTGGCGGGAAAGTTCTTCTGGCTCCACCGGACGAGCTGCACCGCCGGGGCGCCGGTCAGAAGCGCGGCGGCGGGTTGTGACCAGAGAATGTGGTCCATCAGGTCGTTGGGGCGGAACACGCTGTCGGCGATGTTGTCGCCGTTCAGATCGAAGGCCGGATGGTCGGACCAATAGTTGCCGCGTCCTTCGAAGCTCCATTCGACATGCTTCGTGCCGACATATTTCACCTGTTCGCGATTGCCGATGAAACTGTTTTCGGTCAGCACGTTGCGTTCGGAGCCAGCCGTGAAGTGGATGCCGATGCCGCAGCCTTCGACCCTGTTGCGATAGATCAGGTTCTTGTGCGCGTTATAGATGAACAGGCATTTCAGCGCCCCGCCGCGCACCAGGTTGCCCGAAATGTCGGCGTTGTTGGCATAGTTCAGCATTACCCCGTTCGACCGGTCGCCGAGCGACAGGTTATCCTTCACCACCACCTTGTTGGAAAACATGATCGCATAGCCGAGGTGATTGCCGATGGAGATGTTGCCCGTTACCTCGCTGTCGTTCGTGTACATGTAGTGGACGGCGAAGCGCAGGTCGCGGAAGAGGTTGTCGCGGAAGATATCCCCGCGCGAGGCATTGGCGAAGATGCCATCACGGCCCCAGCGGACCGAGTTGTTCGCGACCACCGCGCCGGGGCTGTTCCAGACATAGATGCCATTGCCGCGGTCGTTCACCTTGGGGTTCCGCGTGCCCTCGATCGTGTTGCCGATGACCTGCGCATTCTTGCCGCCGTGGATGTCGATTCCGTGCAGATTGCTGATGACCCGGTTGTCCTCGACCCGCGCGCGGTCCGCGCCTTTCAGGATCTTGATCCCGGCGTCGAGGCCCTGGCCGTTCATGCCCGATCCGGTCACGCTCACGCCCCGCACCGTCACGTCCGGCGCGGCGATGGTCACGACCGTGCCCTTCCCCTCACCGTCGATCCCGGCGCCCTTCGCGCCGATCAGGCTCAGCGGCCGGTCGATGGTAATCGCGCCGGAATAGAGACCTTTTTCAAGGGTGAGCACATCGCCGGGCGAAGCCCCGGCGATGGCCCGTTGCAAGGCCCCCGGCCCGGGCGCGACCGCGACCTCCCCCGCCCAGGCGGGCAGGGAAAGAAGCAGGCTGGCAATCAGGGCCGAGAGCTTTTTCATGGCCTCAGGCGTCCCGTGGTTCGACGAACATCCGGCCGCGCATCTCCATGTGGAGCGCGTGGCAGAACCACTGGCAGTAGTACCAGTATACACCCGGCTGACCCGCGATGAAGGTGACGGAACTCGTCGCCTGGGGCCCGATCTCCATCGCGACGCCATGGTTGCCCATGGTGAAGCCATGGGTCAGGTCGTCGATGTCGTCGAGGTTGGTGACCGACACCGTCACCTCGTCGCCCTCCTTCACCGTGAAGCTCTCGATAGCGAACTGCGGAGCCTGGCTCGACATGTAGACACGCACCTTGTTGCCGTCGCGGATCACCGTGTCCTGCCAGTCGTCCAGATCGACACCGTCCGCCTCGGCCTGCTTGCGGGTCTCTGCCCACATGCGGTCCTGCCGATCCCAGATGCTGAGCGGGTTCACCTTCGACGCATGAACGATGATGGAGTCGTGCGGCTCGGCAAAGGTCGGGCCGTCATGCACCAACGTCAGCTTGTCGCCCTCGATCAGGAACACCTGCTCGTTCTCGGGCTTCAGCGGGCCGACGTTCAGGAAGCGGTCCTTCGAGAACTTGTTCATCGAGATGTAGAACTTCGCCGAAGCGTCCAGCGTCTCGCCCTCGGCGGTCGAGTTGTGGCCGGGCTGGTAATGGACGTCCGCCTTGGTGACGATCGGGTCGACCTGTTCTCCGGCATAGGCCTTGATCGCCTTCTCGATGTCCCAGACCACGACCTGACTGTCGAGAAAGAGGGTCGTATAGGCGCGTCCCTGACCGTCGAAGCAGGTATGCAGGGGCCCGAGGCCCAGTTCCGGTTCCGCCACGACGACAGACCGCGGATCGGCGCCGTTGTAGAACACGTCCTCAAGCTTGGTGACGTCGATCACCGACACGGTGGGCGACAGCTTGCCGCCGATGCACAGGTGCACCTTGTCCGGCGCCATGTTGCAGCCGTGCGGGTTGTTCGGCACCGGGATGTAGCGAACGTAGTTCTTTTCCGAACCCTTGCGGCCGTCGATGACCTTGACGCCGTTCAGCTCGATGAAGTCGCCCGCCTCAATCCCCTTCTCGATCTCGGCGATGTTGTAGACAACGACATGGTCCATATCCGCCGCCGTCATGTCGGCGAGGTTCATCCCCATTTCGGAGTTGTAGGAGGTCGAGAAGGCATATTTGCCCTCGTAATCCGCGTCGGTGTTGTCGAGGTTGCCGGTCACCATGACTTGCCAGGCGACGGTCATGTCGTCGGCGTTGATCGCGGTGTAGAAGTTCACGTATTGCGACGGATCATCGAGGATCTTGCCGTCGTTGACCATCGGCACCTCATCCTCGCCGTTCGCGAAGACATAGTTGGTGCGCGGCCATTTCTGCGGGCGCAGGCCATGGATGCCCTTGGCGTTCGGGATCTCGATGATCTTGTCGGTTTTCATGACGTCGCAGCGCACCCGCGCGACGCGCGTGTTGGCCTTGTCGTTCATGAACAGGAAACGCCCGTCGTAGCGTCCTTCGGTGAAGGACATGTGGACGTGGTGCAAATCGCCGTTGCGGGGGAATTCCAGCCCGTTGGCGGCGAGGAACTTCTTGGTCTTCTCGGTCAGACCCTCGGTCAGGATCTTCTTGGATTCGTTGGTGATGCCCCAGCCGGTGGCCGAGTCGGTGTTGAAAACCGGAACGCGCATCAGTTCGCGCATGGATGGGATGCCGAGGATGCGCATCTCGCCGGTCTGGCCCGAGGACCAGAAGCCGTAATATTCGTCAAGCTGGCCCGGCTCGACACTGGTCGCCTCGGCCGCGCGCGCCGCCGTGGTGCCGGCAAGCGTCGCCGCGCCGATGGCGCCGCCTGTCATCAGGGCGCGTCCTCCGATCGCCCCGGCGAGGGCCGCGCTGCCCGCGGTTGCGCCGAGCATGCCGCGTCGCGAGATCCCTTTTCTTTCCTCAGACATGGTTTGTCCTTTCATTCAGCAGGTTGGGATTTGGGTGAGTTGGGGTGCCCGGTCAGATCGCGCGGCACGGCCGTGCCCTCGGTTTCGCGGAGCTTCATCTTCTTGATGACGACCTGGCAGATGGTCTTCGATTGGTAGAGAACCTGGCAATGCAGG
>JAGRMG010000178.1 GCA_020441385.1 Paracoccaceae bacterium | reverse complement strand
CGACTGCGTCTGAGCCAATGTGTCGCTCCTCCCGGTACCGGCCGTTCGGCGGCCGCGCGTGATCGTCTTCGCGATCTACGCGCAAATCAGAACAGGCAAACACCTGCGCGTCAATATTTTCGCGATGTTTTCGCAAATCTTGCAAATTGTTACAGTGGCGCATTCGGGCGCGCCGTGTGGCGGGCCGGCCCTTTGCGGCACGGCGATCAGGTGCTAGCCATGAGGCGCGGAGGATGCGCCATGGATTACGCCGAACAGCAGAGAAAGGCGATGACCGAGGCCGGTCTGAACCTGATCGGACAGGCGCTGTCGATCTATGACAACGATCTGCGGCTGGCGGTGTGCAACAGGCGCTTTGTGGAAATGTTCGACCTGCCCGACCGGCTGGTCCGGCCCGGCGCGCATTTCGAAGACACCATCCGGCACATGGCCGAACGGGGCGAATACGGCGACGAGGGCGATATCGCGACCATGGTCAAGGTGCGTGTCGATCAGGCCCGCGCGTTCGAGGCGCACTATCTGGAACGTACCCGCCCCAACGGCCAGACCATTTCCATCGAGGGCGCGCCGCTGCCGCAGGGCGGCTGGGTCACGGTCTATACCGACATCACCCGCGCCAAGCAGGTCGAGCGGCTGCTGCTGACCCGCTCGGAAGAGCTTTCGGGGCAGCTTGTGGCCCATGCCGAGGAACTGTCCGCCACCAACCGTCAGCTTGCCGCGACCATCACCGCCCTGGAAGAGGCCAAGCGGCAACTTACCGAGATCGAGGCGCGGACCCGGCTGACCACCGAGATGATGCCGGCGCATATCGCCCATGTCGGGGCGGACGGGGTCTATACCTATTCCAACCGGCGCCTCAGTTCGGTGCTGCCGGGGCGCCCCTCCGAGATCGTCGGACTGCATATCGCCGATGCGCTGGGTCCGGCGGCCTATGGGCGGATCGCGCCGCATCTGCATGCGGCATGGGAGGGGCAAAGCCCGGTTTTCGAGTTTACCGAAGATCACGACTCGCGCCGCATCCGGGTGGCCTTTACCCCGGATCGCTCGGGGGGCGTCTATATCCTGTCGATGGACATCACCGAGGAAACCCAGGCCCGGGTGGCGTTGCAGCAATCGCACCGCCGCGCGCTGGCCGCCCGGATGACCAGCGGGCTGGCGCATGATTTCTCGAACCTTCTGACCATCATCATGGGCATGCAGGGCCGGCTGGCGGGCATGGATCTCGGCCCTCGGGCCGGCGAACTGGTGGCGGGCACCCAGGCCGCGGCGCGCCGCGGCGGGCGGCTGCTCAACCGCATCGCCGAGATGACCGGGCGGCGCACACTCCGGCCGGCGGCCGTCGACCTGCATGTGCTGCTTGATGATCTCAAGCTGCTGGTCACGCCCAGCCTGCCGCCTTCGGTCGGTCTCAGCATTCTGGATCACACCCCGGACCGGGTGCTGCTGCTGGATGCGGGCATGTTGCAGGATGCGCTGGTGAACCTGGTTCTGAACGCGCGGGACGCCTGCGGCAGCACCGGCCAGATCACGATCAGCGCCCATTGCATCGGGCATGTCTGGGTGGAATTCTCGGTCGGCGATACCGGCCCGGGCTTTTCGCAAAGTGCGCTGGACAAGGCGCTCGACCCGTTCTTCACCACCAAGGGCGGCGAGGGGTCGGGGCTGGGTCTGCCCATGGTCTATGACATGGTCAAGCTGGCGGGCGGCGATCTGCGGCTGGGCAATACCGCGTCCGGTGCGCGCGTCACGTTGCGCCTGCCCTACCGCGAAGCGCCCGCCGGCACCGGCGGGCTGGCGCTTCTGGTCGAGGACAGCGCCGAGTTGCGAACCGGCTTTCGCGACATGCTGATGGAACTGGGCTTTGCCGTGGTCGAGGCGGAATCGGTGGACGAGGCGGTGGCGCTGACCGCGGATCTGGACGACATCCGCCTGGTGCTGTCCGACATCCACCTGCGCGGCAGCGCCACCGGGCTGGACCTGATCGACCGGATCGCGGGGCGCGACCTGACATGCCTGCTGATGACGTCGCTGCCGCCCGACGATCCGTTGCACCGTAGCGCGCTGACCCGCGGCCCGGTGCTGCGCAAACCGTTCACCGCCGCGCAACTGTCGGCGCTGATCCGCCCCGAGGCTGCTGCATGACCGCGCCGCTTGTCACCATCCTGGACGACGAACCCGAGATCCGGCGCATCCTGACCGACGCGCTGGAAGAGGCCGGCTTTCGCACCCGGTGCTTTGCCCGCGCCCGCGAATTCGAAGCGGCGCTGAAACGCGTCACCCCGGATGTGTGCCTGGTCGATCTGTCGCTGCCCGATACCGACGGGCTGGCGCTGGTGCATCGCCTGGCGCTGGAACAGGGGGCGGCGGTGATCATCATTTCCGGCCGTGCGCAGGTGCAGGACCGGGTGGCGGGGCTGGAATTGGGGGCCGACGACTACATTACCAAGCCGTTCGATCCGGTCGAGGTGGTGGCCCGCATCCGCGCCCGCCTGCGCGGCAACCGGACGGTTCAGCGTGCCGGCGACACCGCCAGGTTCAATGGCTGGACGGCGCATTTCGACCGCTACGTTCTGGAAGACAGCGAGGGGGCGGAAACCCCGTTCAGCCATGCCGAGGGCGAGGTTCTGCGGCTGTTCCTGGAAAGCCCGCGGCGCCTGATCTCGCGCGCGCAGATGCAGCAATCCCTTGGCGGCACCGCCGGCGAAAGCTTTGATCGCGCCATGGACGTCCGCATTTCGCGACTGCGCACCAAGCTGTGCGAAGACCCCAGGAACCCGCGCCTGATCAAGACGATCTATGGCGCCGGATACATATTTCTGGGCGAGGTCGATTGGTCCTGAGCGTGGAACCCGTTGCCGGCCGGGGCGTTTCCCGAACGACGTCAGGCGACAGGAGATTGTTGTGAAACGGAAGACCAGCCCATCGACCGGCCCCGGCTCGGCCAGCGTGGCCGGGTTCTATGACGAACCGACCGGTTCGATCTGCTATGTCGCGGCCGATCCGCAGACCGGCGGATGCGCCATCGTCGACCCCGTGCTCGGCTTCGATCCGGCAGCCGCGCGCACCGACACCGGCATGGCCGAGGCGCTGCTGGAGCATGTGCGAAACGAAGGGCTGAGCGTCGAGTGGATCCTCGACACCCATCCCCATGCCGATCACGTCACCGCTTCGGACTGGCTGCGCGGCCAGACAGGGGCGAAGAACGCCATTGGCGCCCGCGTTCCCCAGATCGCCGATCTCTGGCGCGACTTCTACAACATGCCGGGCCGTTTCGACGTGGCCCGCGACTACGACCGGCTGTTTGCCGACGGCGACAGCTTTGCGATCGGCGATCTGCCGGTAAGGGTGATGCTGACGGCCGGGCACACGCTGGGTTCGCTCAGCTATGTCGTGGGGTCCGACGCGGCCTTTGTCGCCGACACCTTCATGCAGCCCGACGCCGGCACCGCCCGCGCCGATTTTCCGGGCGGATCGGCGGCAACGCTGTATCGGTCCCTGATGGCGATCGTGGCGCTGCCCGAGAACACGCGCCTGTTCGTCGGCCACGACTACGGCACCGACGCCCGGGACGAACCCGAATGGGAATCCACCGTGGCGCGGCAGAAAGGCGAGAACATCCACATCGGCGGCGGCGTGTCCTGCGAGGATTACGTCGCCAGACGCCGCGACCGCGACAAGACCCTGGGCCTGCCGGACCGGATGTTGCACGCGCTGCAACTGAACCTGCGCGCCGGGCGCTTTCCCGACCCCGAGGACGATGGCCACAGCTATCTGAAGATTCCCCTCAACCGGTTCTGAAAGGCGATGCGATGAAAACCGAAACCCTGATGGACGGTACCGTGAGTTGCCTCAGCCCCGAGGAGGTGGCCGAAGGTCTGGAGCAGGGGGACATCCTGCTGATCGACGTGCGCACGCCGCAGGAATTCGCCTATGAGCGCATCGGCGCCGCGCTGCTGGCACCGATGCAGTCGTTGCAGACGCGGCATCTGCCGCGCGACGCCGACCAGCGCGTCGTGCTGCACTGCGGCTCTGGGATGCGCTCGCGCAAGGTGGCGGAGATGATGCTTGCCGACGGGCGCAGCCGGGCCGCGCATATGGAAGGCGGCCTTGCGGCCTGGAAGAAGGCCGGCCTTGCCTATACCGGCACCGACCCGGCGACGGGTGCGCCAAAGCAGATGTCGGACTGACGCCGCCGCGCGGGCCATGGACGCCCGGGCGGCAGACCCCGTATGCGGCCGGAACGCCTGCGCCGGCCGCCCGAACGCGCCTTTGACGCGCAAACGCTTCTGTTGCACTTTTCACTTGCGCGCCGCTCGCCTAAAGAGACGCGAGAAGGAGCGGCGCAGATGTCCCATATCACCCTGATCCGTCACGGCCAGGCCAATACCGAGGCCCGGGACGAGGCCGGCTATGACCGGCTCAGCCCGCTGGGCCGCCGCCAGTCGGAATGGCTGGGCGCGCATCTGCTCGAGTCCGGCAACCACCACACACGGGTCTATTGCGGCACCCTGATCCGGCATACCGAAACCGTGCGCGGCATGGGCCTGGATACGGCAATCCGCGATTCGCGCCTGAACGAGCTGGAATATTTCACCATGGCCCGCCTGCTGGAACAGCAGAAGGGCATTGCCGTGCCGGTCGAGCGCGAAGGCTTCATCCAGCATCTTCCCGCCGTGTTCGCCGCCTGGCAGAACGACGAGATCGAGGATCCGCCCGAGAGCTTTGCCGATTTCGAGAGCCGCGTCAGCGCGGTCCTGACCGAGATCGCGGCCGGCGACGGCCCGGCGCTGGTGGTGACATCCGGCGGGCTTATCGCGATGGCGATGCGCCAGATGCTGGAACTGGAAATTCCCGCCATGGCCCGCTTGGCGCTGGCGATCATGAACACCTCGATGCACCGGCTTTATCCGATCGGCGACCGGCTCAGCCCGGTTCTGTTCAACGCGGTGCCCCATCTTGAGGCGCCCGAGCGGCATTTCGCCCAGACGCATCTTTGAGGGGCGGCGATGTCGATATGGCCATGTTCCGCCTGCGGCACGAACCCCGCCACCCGCGCGGCGGCGCTGGCGGGGCGGCGGGTGCCGCGCGGGCAGGGAACGGCGGAAAGGACAGCGCCATGACACATCTGTGGGTTCGCGCCGAACAGCGCGCCAACGAGGACCGCGTCGGCCTGACGCCCGAAGGGGCGCGCGCGCTGGTCGCGGCGGGCATCCGCGTCACCGTGGAAACCAGCCGCACCCGTGCCATCGGCATCGACGGCTACCGCGAGGCCGGTTGCGAAATCGCCCCGGAAAACGGCTGGCCGGATGCCCCGGCCGGGGCCATCGTGTTCGGCCTGAAGGAACTGCCCGAGGATGGCAGCCCGCTGCGTCATCGTCACATCATGTTCGGTCACGCCTTCAAGGGCCAGCATTCCGGCAAGCTGCTGCTGGACCGGTTCCGCGCCGGCGGCGGCACGCTATACGATCTGGAATACCTGGTGGACGAGACCGGCCGCCGGGTTGCCGCATTCGGATACTGGGCCGGATATGCCGGCGCGGCGGTGGCGCTGAAGGCCTGGGCGGCGCAGCGGCAGGGCGGCATCTGCGCCCCCGTCGGCGCCTATCCCGGCAAGGATGCGCTTTGCGCCGAACTGGTGCGCGAACTGGACGCCCTCGGCCAGGCGCGCCCGCGCGTCATCGTCATCGGCGCGCTGGGCCGCGTCGGCAGCGGGGCCGCCGATCTGTGCGAGGCGGTGGCGGCGCCCGTCACCCGGTGGGACATGGCCGAGACCGCGCATGGCGGCGCGTTTCCCGAGATCCTCGATCATGACGTGTTCCTGAACTGCATCTTCGCGCGTCCCGGCACGCCGGTCTTCGTGGCGCGATCGGCGCTCTGCGCGCCGCGCCGGTTGCGCGTCATCGGCGATATCGCCTGCGACCCGGACAGCGACTACAACCCGGTGCCGGTCTATGATCGTGCCACCACATGGGATGCCCCGGCGCGGCGCGTGCATGACGATCCGCCGCTCGACGTCATGGCGATCGACAATCTGCCCTCGATGCTACCGGTCGAAAGCTCGCGGGACTACGCGGCGCAACTGCTGCCGGCGCTGCTGACGCTGGGCGACCTGGAGGCCGGCGTCTGGGGCCGGGCCAAAGCCGTTTTCGACGAACAGATGAAAGGGAGTTGAGCAATGACGATCCATTGGTGCGGAACCGGCCTGTCGGCCATTCCCGGCCTGCGCCGGCTGATCGAGGCGGGCCATGACGTCACCGTCTGGAACCGCACGACCGGCAAGGCGCGCGACGCCGTCGGCGACCTGACCGAGGATATCCGCGCTTTCGACATCGGCGAACTGGGCAAGGTTCTGGCGCGTGGCGACGTGGTCGTATCCATGCTGCCCGGCGACTGGCATGTGCCGCTGGCCGAACTGGCGATCGCCAAGGGCGCGCAATTCGTCTCGTCCTCCTATATCGCACCCGAGATGCGGGCGCTGGACGCGCGCGCCCGCGAGGCCGGGGTGGCGCTGGTCAACGAGGTCGGGCTGGACCCGGGCATAGACCATCTGATGGCGCATGCGCTGGTGGCCGACTATCGCGCCTCGGATGCCTATGCGCCCGACAACCATGTCTCGTTCACATCCTATTGCGGCGGCGTGCCCAAACATCCCAACCCGTTCCGCTACAAGTTCAGCTGGTCGCCGCTGGGCGTGCTGAAGGCGCTGCGCTCGCCCTCGCGGTCGATCCGCAACTATTCCGAACTGCGGGTGGAGCGGCCCTGGGACGCGATCAGCAGCTATACCGCGCCGCTGCCGGGCCCGGAAACCTTCGAGGTCTATCCGAACCGCGATTCGCTGCCCTTCATGGCGCAGTACGGGTTCGAAGACAGCTGGAAGGTACGCGACTTCGTGCGCGGCACGTTGCGCCTGAACGGCTGGGCCGAGGCCTGGGCGGACGTGTTCCGCGAGGTCGAAACACTTGCCGGGCCCGAGGGCGAGGCGCGCCTGCACGAGATGTCCGACCGGTTCTGGCGCGAGAACGCCTATGACGAGGGCGAACCCGACCGCGTGGTGCTGTGCGTCGGGCTGAAGGTCGAACGCGACGGCCGCCCGGTCTGGCACAAGACCTGGGTGATGGATGCCTGGGGCGATGCGCGCGGCACCGCCATGGCGCGCCTGGTTTCGGTGCCGGTGTCGCTGGCGGTCGAGGCGGTGATGAACCGCGAGATCGCCGCCGGCGTCCATGCGGCACCCGAGGACCCACGGCTGGTCCACCGCTGGATGGACGAGGTCGGCCGCCTCGCACAGCACCTTCAGCTGGTCGACAACATGGCGTGACGGCCCCGGCGCGCCCGTTCACATCAGGTCGTCTTCCTCGTCCAGCGCGGAAATGCCCAGCGCGTCGAGCCCGTTTTCCAGATGGTCCGACAGGTGCGGGGTGCCGATCAGGTAGTCGGCGCACGGGGTCGTGGCCTCGGTCTTGGCGGTCTGGATCGCCTCGGCCAGATCGTCGGCGAAGAAACTCTCGCGCCCGATCCACATGATCGCCACCAGCTCGGCCTGCTCGTCTTCGGTCATCCGGTCGATGAAGGCGCGCAGTTCGCCCTCGGCACGGTTCAGTTCGCGTGCCATCAGCGCCACCTGCGCCACTTTCCGGGCCGAGATTTCCAGCATTGAGCCATACCTCCTGTTCGCTTCGCTTGCCGGCCCGAACGCAAGGGGCCGGCCGCATGACGATCTTACACAACTTGCCGGACAGGGCCAGACGCATCCTTGCCACGCCTGCGCGTTGCAGCGTGTCGCCCTCGGGCAGCGTCAGTCATGCACCTGCCGGCGGCGGCGCGCCATCAGCCCTCGGTCTGTCCCAGCGGCACGATCTCGGCGGTGGTTTCCGGCGCCAGTTCCTCGAAGTCGAAATTGTCCAGACGCGCGGCGCGCTTTCCTGCGCGTTCGGCGGCGGTGGTGATGCCCTCGACATCGCGGCGGGCCTGGTCGAAATGCGTCTCCAGCTTGCCCGCGCGTTCCAGCACGATCTCCATGTCGCGGTGCAGATGCCGCAGCATCCCGCGGATCGCGCCGGCCTGTTCGCGCATGCGCGCATCCTTCAGGATCGCGCGCATGGTGTTCAGCGTCGCCATGCAGGTCGTGGGGCTGACGATCCAGACGCGGGCGGCAAAACCCTCGCGCACCAGATCGGGGAAATTGGCATGCAACTCGGCATAGACCGCCTCGGAGGGCAGGAACATCAGCGCGCCGTCGGCGGTTTCGCCCTCGACGATATAGCGCTCCGAAATGGCGCGGATATGGGCGCGCACCGCCGTGCGCATCGCCTGCGCCGCCTGGCGCGTCTCGGCCTGGGTTTCGGCCCGGCGCAACGCCTCGTAGGCCTCGAGCGGGAACTTGCTGTCGATCACGATCGGGCCCGGCGGGTCGGGCAGGCGGATCAGGCAGTCGGCCCGCCTGCCGTTGCCCAGGGCCGCCTGCATGGCATAGCTGTCGGCCGGCAACGCCTTGGACACGATGTCGTTGAGCTGGATTTCCCCGAACGCGCCGCGGGTCTGCTTGTTCGACAGGATGTCCTGCAACGACAGCACATCGCCCGACAGCCTGGTGATATTGTCCTGCGCCTTGTCGATCGCCTCGAGCCGCTCCTGCAGGCGCGTCAGCGAAGTGGCGGTCCGCCGGGACTGGCCATGCAGCGTTTCGTTCATCCGCTCCTGCATTTCCGACAGCGCGCGGGTGGTCTTCATCGCGTTGTCGGCCAGCCGGTCGTTCATCTGCTGCTGCACCGCTGAAAGCCGCGATTCGACGGTGCCGATCATCTGAACCTGCGCATTGGCCTGCGTGTCCGAAACATGCTGCAAGCCGCCGCGCAGCTGTTCCTGGCCCATGCCCACCTGCTGAAGCGCGCGGGCCAGTTGCGCCATCTGCTGCGCCATCGGGTCCAGCGAGCGCGCCGAGCGGCGCGCCGCCACCAGCGCCATCATCAGCAGCACCAGCACCAGCAGGACGATCGCCGCCGCCCCGATTGCGGCCAGCGCGGCGGGGTCGTCGGGGTCGAGGCGGTATCCGCCGATCGCGATCATGTCCGACCGAACAGCCGTTCGATATCCGAAAGCTTCAGTTCCACATAGGTCGGACGACCGTGGTTGCACTGGCCGGAATGGGGCGTCGTCTCCATCTCGCGCAGCAGCGCGTTCATCTCCTCGGGCCGCATCCGCCGGCCCGACCGGATCGAACCATGGCAGGCGACCCGGCTCAGGATCGCCTCGATACGCGCCTGCACCAGCCGGCTTTCGCCGTCGTCGTGCAGTTCGTCCAGAATGTCGCGGATCATCGCGCCGGCATCGACGCGGCCCAGCAGGGCAGGGGTCTCGCGCACCGCCACCGCGCCGCCGCCGAAGGGCTCCAGGCTCAGGCCCAGCCGCGCCAGATCGTCGGCCACGGCCATCAGCCGGGCGCGATCGGGTTCGTCAAGCTCCACGATTTCGGGGATCAGCAGGGCCTGCGCCGCAACGCCGGTTTCCGCCAGCTGGCGCTTGAGTTTCTCATAGACCAGCCGTTCATGCGCGGCATGCTGATCGACGATGACGATCCCGGTTTCGGTCTGGGCGATGATGTAGTTTTCATGCACCTGGCCGCGCGCCGCGCCCAGAGGCAGCGCCACCTGCGCGCTTTCGTCAGCCCCTTGCGGGCAGTCTTCGGGGGCCTCGGGCACCTGTCCGCTCCAGGCGCGCCGCATCTCGGAGAAACCGGGCGCCTGGGCCGCAAGGGCCGCCGCGCGTGCGCCCGGCGACGGGCGGCGGTCCATCTGGTAGATCCGCGCACCGGCGGGTTCGGGTGCCATCGCGCCCAGTACGTCGCCCGCAACCGTGCTCGAGGCGCGATGCCCGGCCCCGGCCAGCGCGTGGCGAAGCGCCGATACGATCAGCCCCCGCGCGATACCGGGATCGCGGAACCGGACCTCGGATTTCGCCGGATGCACGTTGACGTCGACCAGCATGGGGTCGCAATCCAGAAACAGCGCCGCCGCCGGGTGCCGGTCGCGGCCGAGGAAATCGGAATAGGCGGCCCGCAGCGCGCCGCCCAGCATCCTGTCGCGCACCGGGCGGCCATTGACGAACAGATACTGCGCCACCGCCGCGCCGCGCGAATAGGTCGGCAGCGCGGCATATCCGAACAGGCGGATGCCGTCGCGGGTGGCGTCGATGCGCAGCGCGTTCTCGGCAAAGTCGCGCCCCAGCACCCCGCTCAGCCGCGCGTGCAGGGCGTCGAACAGATCGGCGGTTTCCGGATCGGCGCGGAAGACGATGCGCCCCTCGCCGCCATTCGTGGTGTCGCGCAGGGTAAAGCCGATCGAAGGTTCGGCCATGGCCAGCCGTTTCACGATATCGCCGATCGCCTGCGCCTCGGCGCGGTCGCTGCGCATGAATTTCAGCCGCGCCGGCGTGGCATGGAACAGGTCGCGCAGTTCGACCACCGTGCCGGAACGCAGCGCGGCGGGTTTCACCGGCCCGACCCGCCCGCTCGCCACGCGCAGGCTTGCGGCCTCGTGCCCGGCCGCCCGGCTGCTGATGGTCAGCCGGCCGACCGCGCCCAGCGACGGCAGCGCCTCGCCCCTGAAACCGAAGGTGTGGATGTTCAGGAGATCCGAGCCGTCGATCTTGGAGGTGGCATGGCGCGACATGGCCAGCGGCAGGTCGTCGGGCGCGATGCCGCAGCCGTCATCGCTGACGCGGATCAGGGTCTTGCCGCCATCGGCGATCTCGATTCCGATCCGCGTGGCGCCGGCGTCGATCGCGTTTTCCACCAGTTCCTTGACCGCCGAGGCCGGACGCTCGACGACCTCGCCGGCCGCGATGCGGTTGATCGCGGATTCGTCCAGCTGCCGGATGACAGGGCGGATTTGGCCTATGTTGGGGTCGGGGTGCGACATGACGCTAGACCTAGCATGATCTTGCGCGATTCTGCCAGCCGGTATTCGGGCCGGGGTTCGGGCCGGCCTCAGCCCTGCTGCGGTGCGCCGCTGCGCTTGCGGCAGGGGCCGAACAGGGCGGCCAGCGCCAGGATCAGGCCCGACATGGCCGCGATCATCCCCGCCGCGCTGACCGCATCCCGCGCGCCCAGCCAAAGCGGGCCATAGCCGGCCAGAACATAGCCCAGCACCGCCGAGAGGGTGGCGAAACCCACCGACCAGGCGATCTG
>JAGRMG010000177.1 GCA_020441385.1 Paracoccaceae bacterium | reverse complement strand
TCGGAGGGGCAATCGCATGGTCGAGCGGCCCGACCCGAAGCCCGGCGCCTTCAGGCCGCGACATGACGTTGCCGGCGAGATACGAGCCATCGGTTTCGAAGATCGCGAGGACATGGCGCCCCGGCGAATTGCGGGGGCGCACCTTGCGGATCGTGGCGATGACGTGATCCGGACCCTCGGCCGCGTGATCGGCGGCCATGATCTCCCACCGCCGCCGCACATCCTCGCCCAGCTGTGTCACCAGGTTGCGCTCGGCATAATCGAGCGCAACCCAGCCGATGACGACCAGGGCGAGCACGAACAGCACCGCCGAGCGCAGGACCGCCGTGAAGGCGGAGCCCGAAAGGATGTCACCGCGGTCCATGCATCGAATACCCGGCGTTGCGGATCGTGTGGATCAGGGCAACGTCGAAGGGCTTGTCGATCTTGGCGCGCAGGCGGCTCATGTGGGTTTCCACGACCGTGGTGTTCGGCTCGAAGTTGAAGTTCCAGACCCGCTCGAGCAGCATGGTGCGCGTCACCACCCGCCCCGCGTTGCGCATCAGCACCTCCAGCATGGCGAACTCCTTGGCGTGCAGCTCGATCAGGACGCCCTGCCGCGTCGCGGTGCGCGCCATCAGGTCGAGTTCGAGATCGTGCACCTTCAGCGCCCCGGTTTTTGGGCCCGGCCTGGCGCCGCCGCGCAAGCGCGTCGATCCGCGCCAGAAGTTCCGAGAAATGGAACGGCTTGGCCAGGTAGTCGTCTCCACCCGCCGCCAGCCCCTCGACCCGGTCCTCGACCTGCCCCATCGCGGTGAGGAACAGCACCGGCAGATCCTTGCCCGCCGCCCGCAGCGCCTTCAGCACCGAAAGCCCGTCCATGCCCGGCATCATCCGGTCGAGGATCGCCATGTCGCAATCGTTGTAGAGGCAATAGCCGAGCGCATCGCGCCCGTCGGTGACGTGATCGACGCTGTGGCCGCTCTCGCTGAGACCGGCCATCAGGTAGTCGGCCATCTTCACGTCGTCCTCGGCCAGCAGGATCTTCATGCGCCCCTCCGCTATCGCCTCACGATAGACGGCAATCCACCGCCGGGCCATGAATTTGCGCAACCTTGCGCCGATGTAAGGTTGGCGAGAACTTCAGGCGGGGCGCGAGGGATAGACAGTCTGGCAATCCCGCCGGCGGGGCCGGCATCTGGAGGTATCCGACATGAACGCGCCCGACCCTGCACAGTCCGGCAAGGCGCCTGCGGGCCGATCGTTCAGACGCCTGAGACTCGTCGGCTGGATCTTCGTGGCCATGGGCGCGTTGGCCATCCTGCTGCCCGTTGCCGCCACCGTCGCCGCAGAGGCGCTCGTGGCCTGGTTGCTGGTGATCTGGGGCGTGGCGGGGCTGTGGTTCGCCTGGGAGATGCGCCCGGCGCCGGAATGGCGCTATGGCGCCGCGACCTTCGCCCTGACGCTGGCTTTGGGTCTCGTCTTCGCGCGTTTTCCGCGCGCGGGCATCGAGACGCTGACCATCGTGATGGTGCTCGCCTTCCTGATGGAGGGCGTGGTGTCGATCCTGCTGGGTCTGCGCACCAGCGCGCGCGCGGCCAACTGGGGCTGGCTGGTGGTCAACGGGCTCTGTTCGCTGGCCGTGGGCGTCATCGTGCTGATCGGCTGGCCCGGCACCGCCGCCTGGAGCCTCGGGCTGCTGATGGGGCTGAATTTCCTGACCACCGGCATTTCGCTTCTCATGCTGTCAGGCGCGTTCCGGAAAGCCGTCTGACATGGCTGAACGGACATCACACGCGCGGCACCGGCCCGCCTGCCACGTCTGCGGGCAGGCCTTCGCGCCTTCGAAACTGCGCCCTTGGGTGTCGGTGCGCCCCGGCGTGTCCGACCTGATCGCGGCCGCAGAACCGGGCTGGGAGGACGGGAAACACATATGCAAGACCGATCTGGCCCGTTTCCGCCGTCTTTACGTCGAGCAGCTTCTGGCCGACGAGAAGGGCGAACTCGATGCGCTCGACCGGCAGGTCATCGAAAGCCTGGAGGCCGGCGCGCCGGTATCGCGCAACCCCGAAGAGGACGCCGCCGAACGCTTTTCCTTCGGCGAACGGCTGGCCGACCGGGTGGCGGCGTTCGGGGGCAGCTGGACGTTCATCCTGCTGTTCCTCTTCGTCCTGGTCGGCTGGATGATCCTGAACGTGGCGGTGCTCGGCACGAGGCCGTTCGATCCCTACCCGTTCATCCTGCTGAACCTGGTCCTGTCCTGCATCGCCGCCCTTCAGGCGCCGGTCATCATGATGAGCCAGGGCCGCCAGGAGGCCAAGGACCGCCTGCGCGCCGAGAACGATTATCGCGTGAACCTGAAATCCGAGCTTGAAATCCGCCAGTTGCACGAAAAGATCGACCATCAGCTTGCCCGCCAATGGGAAAAGCTGGCAGAGTTGCAGCAGATCCAGATCGACCTGCTCGAGGACAACGCCGATGGCGGTCGCTGATATCTTGCCGATGCGCGGGCGGATCGCGAAGGTTGTCGAGCATCCCGCCCTGCGGATCGCGATCCCGCTGGTGATCGTCGTGATCGCGATCTTCGTGCTTCACAAGCTTGCCGCCCACGTCAAATGGGTGGATGTGAAGGCCGACCTTGCCGCGGCCTCGCCGCTGACGCTGCTCGCCGCGGCCGGGTTCATGGCCATGAGTTTCCTCGGAATCGCGCTTTACGATCTGCTGGCGGTCCGGGCCGTGGCATCCAGACACCTGCCCGCCTACATTCCGGCGGCCACCGGGGCGGCGGGTTATGCGGTGTCGGGGCTTCTGGGCGTGTCCTACCTGACCGGCACGGCGGTGCGCTACCGCGTCTATTCCGCCTTCGGGCTGGATCTGGGAACCATCACCGGCGTTGTCGCGGTGTCCTGGAGCGGCTTCCTGTCGGGCCTCGCCATCGTGCTGGGCGGGCTGCTTGCCCTGCATCCCGCCGGGCTCGGCGCCGTGCTGCCGATCTCGCCCGCCGTCGAGACCGGTGCCGGCCTTGCCCTGCTGGGCACGCTCGGGGGCTATCTACTCTGGGTGGCGACAGGCGCGCGGGTCCTGACGATCGGCGGTTTCGCCCTGTCGCTGCCGCGTCTGCCGATCGCGCTGGCCTTGACGGCCGCCGGCGTGCTGGACATCAGCGGCGCCGCGCTGACGCTTTACATCCTGCTGCCCGCCGATGCGGCGGTGAACCTGTCGTTCTTCTTTACCATCTTCTTCGGCGCCGTCTGCCTCGGCATCCTCAGCCATTCGCCCGGTGGCCTCGGCGTGTTCGAGGCGACGATCATCGCCGGGCTCGGCGCCACCGGGCGCGCCGATGTGCTGGCGGCCCTCGTGCTTTACCGCGTCATCTACACGATCCTGCCCTTCGCCATCGCGGCCATCGGGCTCGGCACGGTCGCCGGTCTCGCCCAAAGGCAGAAGCTGAGCGGCGCGGCCCAGGTGCTCTGGCGGGGCGCGAAGCCGCTGGTTCCGATGTTCGCGGCCGGGATCGCGATGCTTGCCGGCGTGCTGCTGGTGATCTCGGGCAACCTGCCCGCGACAGGCACCCGGCTGGGCGTGCTGCGGGAAATCCTGCCGCTCTCCTTCGTCGAGGCGTCGCATCTCGCCGGCAGCATCGCGGGGCTGTTCCTGATCGTGCTGGCGCGCGGCCTTTACCGCAAGCTGCACCGCGCCTGGGTGCTGGCGATGCTGATGATGGCGGTCGGCCTGGTCGCCTCGCTGCTGAAGGGGCTCGACTGGAAGGAATCGCTGTCCATGCTGGTGGCGCTCGCCATCCTCGGCCTGCTGCGCCCGGCGTTCTACCGGGCGGAAAGCGCCTCGGCCCTGCGGCTCGACGGGCGGTGGCTCATCAGCGTGACCGCGCTTCTGGCGGCGCTGTTCTGGATCGGGCTTTTCGCGCATTCCCATGTGCCCTACCGCGACGATCTCTGGTGGCAGTTCACCTGGCACGGCGACGCCTCGCGCTTTCTGCGGGCGAGCCTCGCGGGCGCAATCATCCTCGCGGCCATCGCGCTCAACGCCCTGCTTGGGAGCAGGCAGGCGCGGCGCCGTCCGGAACCGATTCCCGACGCCGTACGCCGCCTTGTCGGCCAGAGCACGGATACCGAGGCGTGCATCGCCCTGATGGGCGACAAGGCCTTTCTCGTTGCGGACGATGAAAGCGCCTTCATCGCCTATGCCGATACCGGGCGCTCGCTCATTGCCAAGGGCGATCCGGTGGGCGATGCCCAGGCCGCGCGCAAGCTGATCTGGAAGTTCCGCGAACTTGCGGACCGGCAGGGCAAGCGCTGCGCCTTCTACTCGGTCTCGACCACCTATCTGCCCAGCTATCTGGATCTCGGGCTTTCCGCGCTCAAGATCGGCGAGGTCGCGCGCGTCGACCTGCGCGGCTTCACGCTCGGCGGGTCGGGCAAGAAGGGGCTGCGCCAGGCGCGGGGCCGCGCGGGGCGTGAGGGGTATGCCTTCGAAGTGATCGCGGCAGACGGTCTTGCAGGCATCATGGCCGAGTTGCGCCAGATCTCGGATGCGTGGCTGGAGCACAAGCAGGGCGAGGAAAAGGGCTTTGCCCTCGGCGCGTTCGATGAAGCCTACATCGCCAATTTCGACGTCGCCATCCTGCGCGATCCGGGCGGCCGCATCACGGCCTTCGCCAATCTCTTCAAGGGGGCGGAGCTGCACGAGCTGTCGCTCGATCTCATGCGCTACCGCCCGGACGGGCCGGGTTTCGCGATGGATGCGCTGTTTGCGGAACTGATGCTGTGGGGCGCGGCGCAAGGCTATCACTGGTTCTCGCTCGGGGCCGCGCCCTTTTCCGGCATCGAGAACCGCCAGCTGGCCCCGGTCTGGAACCGCATCGGCGGCTTCGTCTACGAGCACGGCGAACATTTCTACAATTTCGAAGGCTTGCGCGCCTTCAAGGAAAAATTCGATCCGGTCTGGAGCCCGAACTACCTTGTCTGTCCCGGTGGGTTCGCGGCGCCCCGCATCCTCTACGAGGTCAACGTCCTGATCTCGGGCGGCCTGCGCGGCCTGCTGAAATAGGGGGCCGCGATGATCGTCAATTTCCAGCTCCATGCCTCGAACGAACGCACCTTCCTGTCCTGGGTGCGCACCGCCGTGGCCATCGTCGGCTTCGGGCTGGCCGCCGCCCGCCTTGGCTCCAGACCCGCGCCGCTCTGGTCCGATCTGTTGCTTCTGGGCTCCGGGGCGGCGGTGATCGTGCTGGCCTGGGCGCGGATGCGGCACGTCAGGGGCCGCATAGATCGCGCCGAGAGCCTGCCCGACGATTCAGAGCCGGCCGAGATGTTCCTGGTCCTGCTGATCGTCGCCCTGTTCGTGCTTCTGGGGAGTTTCGCGATCCATGTCACGTGATCGGCTCTCATACGTCCGGGCCGCCTGGCATGCGGCAAGACGCCTGCGCTTCACGCTGGGCTTTCTGGCGGTGATGACGCTTGCCAATTTCCTGGCCGGCAGCCTTGCCGGGGACCTGCCGCAGCGCGCGCTGGCCGACTGGGGCATCAGCCTCGCGGACTTGAAACGCGGCGAGGTCTTCCGGCTGATGACCGGAACGTTCCTGTCGCACGATTCCGACATGTTCGCCCGGCAGTTCCTGTTTGCCGCCGCGGTCATCGGCTACACCGAATGGCAACGCGGGTCGCTCAGGGCGGCGGCGCTGTTCTTCTTTCTCGACATCCTCGGCACGCTGATCCTGCTGCCGCTCGTCGGCTCGATCGCCCTCCTTGCAGGCACCAGCGACGTCGGCATGTCCATCGGCGGTTTCGGCCTGATCGGCCTGGCCATCGCCGGCCGGAAACGCGCCGTTTTCCTTTGCGCCGCCAGCCTCGCGGCTATTGCGCTGAAATACGCCATTTCGCCCGATCCGATTGCCGATGCGGGTCATGTGCTGGCGCTCGTTCTGGGCCTGATCGCGGGAAAACTGACCGGCGGCGTTCGACGCACCCGCAAGGCGGGAATCTGCCATGCGCGATGATCGGATCTCCTCCGGAAGAGCCATCCCCACCGCGGCATCCAACGCCGCCCGCCGGGGCATGATGCCATGGATTTTCGTATTCCTTGCCGGATGCGCAGCCCCGGAACGGACACCGCATTCGCTGGCGGATCAGGACGCCGCCGAGGTTGCCGGATACAGCGACATTCGCTTCTTCGCCGACCTGCCCCGGGCAGAGCTTGCCGATTTCTCGTTCCTGCCGGTTGGCTCCGGAACCGACGGCCGGGAGAATTGGCTCGTGCTGTCGGCGGGCGGTGCGGGCGGCGCATACGGAGCGGGTGTGCTGGCCGGATGGAGCGAGC
>JAGRMG010000018.1 GCA_020441385.1 Paracoccaceae bacterium | reverse complement strand
CCGGTCAACGTCCGCTGTCCGGGTTTGTCAAAAACCCCAAGCTGTGTCGGGCGGGTTTTCTCAGGGCCGGGCAACGGGCCGGACATGGGCAATGCTCCGTCAGGCGTAGACGATCTTGACGACCTCGTAACACCGTTCGCCGCCGGGCGTGCGCACCTCGACGCTGTCGCCGACATCCTTGCCGATCAGCGCGCGCGCGATCGGCGACTTGATGTTCAGCAGGCCGTTCTCGATGCTGGCCTCGTGTTCGCCGACGATCTGCCAGGTGCGTTCCTCTTCGGTGTCCTCGTCCACCAGCGTCACGGTGGCGCCGAACTTGATGGGGCCGTCCAGATTGGCCGGGTCGATCACCTCGGAGCGGCCGAGAACGCCTTCCAGTTCCTTGATGCGGCCCTCGATGAAGGACTGCTTTTCGCGCGCCGAATGATACTCGGCGTTTTCCGACAGGTCGCCATGTTCGCGCGCCTCGGCGATGGCCTTGATGATGGCGGGCCGCTCGACCGATTTCAGCTGCTTCAGTTCCGCCTGAAGCGCCGCATGGCCGGCCGGGGTCATCGGGATTTTATCCATCTGTTTCTGGTCCAAAGTCGATGCCCCGCCGCAAAGCGTGCCGGGGCGGGTATCCGGTTTGTTCACTACCTGACCCAAACCGCGGGCGGATTGCAAGAGGCAGACGCCGGCGGTGGGCGGAACCCGGCTTGGCGCGGTCGCAGGGTCGCGCTTGCGATGCCGTCGCGGTCGCGCAGACGCCCCCCCCCCTCGGCAATGACGGCGCCGCGCCCGGTCAACCCGGGATCCGCGCCTTGACCGCCCAGGCGCGCGCCGGCAGGCTGATCGGCCCGCTGCCCAGCCGCCGCCGCAACTCGTCCTTCAGGGCCGCCTGGCGTTCGGGGGGCAGGCTCTTGCAGTATCCGGGCGCCGGGCCGGCACCCAGCGTGAAGGGGGCCCAGAAGGTCACGAAATCGGGAAAATCCGATGTTGTCTCAAGCGCCGTCACCTCGGCCCCGGCCAGCCCGGCCCCGGCGCAAAGCGCGGCCAGCCCGTCTTTGGTGCATCCCGGGAACCGCCGGCTTTCGTCCAGTTCGGCGGCCCCGGGGTCAAGCGCCCGCGCCGCCGCCCAGAACGTGTCGATCACCCCCATGCCGCCGCCGGGATAGTCCCAGACGTAAAACGACAGCAGGCCCCCGGGTTCGAGCACCCGGCAGAATTCGCGCAGCGCGGCGCGCTGGTTGTCGATGAAATTCAGCACCAGCCCCGAGGCAAGCGCCTCGAACCTGCCGCTGTCGAACGGCAGGGCGGTCGCGCTGCCGGCCCGGAACTTCACCCGGGGGTCGAGGATATTGGCCGCGGCGTAGCTGACGAACCCGTCGGAGGGATCGACCGCGCGCACCGAACGCGGCGCGGCACGGCGCAGGATGATTTCGGTCAGCGCCCCGGTGCCGCATCCGACATCCAGCCAGCCCAGCCCCGGATCGGGGTTCAGCCAGGCCAGAAAATCCTCGGCGATCCGTCTGCTCCAGCGGCCCATGTAGGCGTCATAGGCTTCGCCCGCGTTCCAGGCGTCGTGTTTCGATTTCTGCGACATCGTGTTCCCTCTTGCGTCCGATTCCCCGTTTTCCGCCAGTCTTGCACGATTCCCGCCCGCCTGGCGCGTCAATTGTCGCGCCCGCCACGCGGAGTTGCGATTGACGCTACCATGCGCGAGAGGGTATCCAGCCGCGGACCGAAACGCCGCCCCGGACGGGGCCGGGGCCGCTCAGCCCCAATGCGCCAAGCCAGGGAGCGCCGCGATGACCCAGACAGAACGCGAAGCGATGGAATATGACGTGGTGATCGTCGGTGCCGGCCCGGCCGGGCTGTCGGCCGCGATCCGCCTGAAACAGCTCGATGGCGATCTGAACGTCGTGGTTCTGGAAAAGGGGTCCGAGGTCGGCGCGCATATCCTGTCGGGCGCGGTGCTGGATACCGTCGGGCTCGACGCGCTCATTCCCGACTGGAAGGAGAGGGGCGCGCCGATCAACGTGCCGGTGAAGCACGACAATTTCTACCTGCTGGGCGAGGCCGGCCGCATCCGCGTGCCCAACTGGCCGATGCCGCCGCTGATGAACAACCACGGCAAGTATATCGTCAGCATGGCCAATGTCTGCCGCTGGATGGCCGAACAGGCCGAGGAACTGGGGGTCGAGATCTTTCCCGGCATGGCGTGTTCGGAACTGGTCTATGGCGAGGCGGGCGAGGTCCGGGGTGTGGTCGCGGGCGAATTCGGCAAGAACCCCGACGGCACGCCGGGCCCGGCCTATGAACCGGGGATGGAACTGCTGGGCAAGTACGTGTTCCTGTCCGAGGGCGTGCGCGGATCGCTGGCCAAGGAGGTCATCGCGAAATACGACCTGTCCCGGGGCAAGGAGCCGCAGAAATTCGGCCTCGGCATGAAGGAGATATGGGAGGTCGATCCTGACAAGCACCGCGAGGGCACGGTGACGCATACGATGGGCTGGCCCCTGGGCAAGAACGCCGGCGGCGGATCGTTCATCTACCACCTCGACAACAACCAGGTGTTCGTCGGCTTCGTGGTGCATCTGAACTATGCCAACCCCCACCTGTTCCCCTACATGGAGTTCCAGCGGTTCAAGCATCACCCGATGGTGGCCGATCTGCTAAAGGGGGCCAAGCGCGTGGCCTATGGCGCGCGGGCGATCTCGGAAGGGGGCTGGCAGTCGATGCCCAAGATGGTGGCGCCGGGCGTGGCGCTGCTGGGCTGTTCGGTGGGCATGGTCAACGTGCCCCGGATCAAGGGCAACCACAATGCCATGCTGTCGGGCAAGGCCGCCGCCGAGGCGGCGCATGCCGCCATCGCCGCCGGGCGGGGCAGCGATGAACTGAGTGCCTACGAGAACGAGGTTCGCACCGGCGCCATCGGCGACGATCTGAAAAAGGTCCGCAATGTCAAGCCGATGTGGTCGAAATGGGGGCTGCTGCCCAGCCTCGCCCTTGGCGGTCTGGACATGTGGACCAACAGCTTCGGCTTTTCGTTCTTCGGCACCATGAAGCATGGCAAGACCGATGCCGCCGCGACCGGCAAGGCCGCCGATCACCGGCCGATCGACTATCCCAAGCCCGATGGCACCCTGTCCTTCGACCGGCTGACCAACGTGGCGTTTTCCTTCACCAACCACGAGGAAAGCCAGCCCTGCCACCTGCGCCTGACCGATCCCGAGATCCCGGTGTCGGTGAACCTGCCGCAATATGGCGGCCCTTCGGCGCGCTATTGCCCCGCGGGGGTGTATGAATTCGTGCAGGAACCGGGCCAGGAGGCCAGGTTCGTCATCAACTTCCAGAACTGCGTGCATTGCAAGACCTGCGACATCAAGGATCCCAGCCAGAACATCACCTGGGTCACGCCGCAGGGCGGGGACGGGCCGAATTACCCCAACATGTAGGCGAAATTCCCGCGCGGGCGGCGCCACGGCGCGGCCTGCGCCATTGCGTCTGCCCTCGCATGCGCCTAGCTTGTTCCTCAGCACATGAAAAGAGGCAGTCCCTACCCCGTGGTTTCCCTGCATCCTCGCGCGGCAGCGGCCGCATTCGCCCTGTGTCTGGCCTGGTCCGTCCCGGCGGGCGCGAATTCGGTTTCCGGCGCCTATCTGGCCGGGCGGCAAGCGGCCTTCGACAGCAATTTCGATGCCGCGGCCAGGTATTTCGGCCGCGCCCTGGCGGTGGATTCCGACAACCCCGAACTGATGGAAAATGTCGCCCTGTCGCAACTGGCGCTGGGCCGCATCGACCGCGCGCTGCCGGCGGCGCGGCAGATGGAAGAACTCGGGCTGCGCAACCAGATTGCGCATATGGTCGTGGTGGCCGACCTGATCGAGCGGGGCGAATACGATGCGCTGCTGGCGCGCGAGAGCGAAAGCCAGGGCATCGGGCCGCTGGTGGACGGTCTGCTGAAGGGCTGGGCGCTGCTCGGCTCGGGCTCGCTGGAACGGGCGCTTGCGCAGTTCGACGCGGTGGCCGACGAAAAGGGGCTGCGCGGCTTTGCGCTTTACCACAAGGCCATGGCGCTGGCCTCGGTCGGGGATTACGCCGGCGCCGAGGCAGTGTTTTCGGGCAAGGACGGCGTCCAGGCGATGATTTCGCGGCGCGCGGCGCTGGCACGGGCGGAAGTGCTTTCGCAACTGGACCGCAACGCCGATGCGCTGGAAATGATCGCCGAGGCGTTCGGCGCCGCGTTCGACCCCGGGGTGACATCGCTTGCCGATCGGCTGGCGGCGGGCGAAAAGCTGCCCTTCAGCCAGGTGCGGTCGGCCCGCGACGGCGCGGCGGAGGTGTTCTATACCGTCGGCGCCGCGCTCAGCGGGGAAACCGCCGACGACTACACCCTGCTTTACGCGCGGCTGGCGGGGTTTCTCAACCCCGATCACATCGACGCCCTGATCCTGAGCGCCAACCTGCTGGAACGGATGGGCCAGTTCGACCTGTCCGTGGCGACCTACAAGCAGGTGCCCCAGGACGACCCGGACCGCTATGCCGCCGAACTGGGCAGATCCGAGGCGCTGCGCCGCGCGGCCAAGCCGAACGCCGCGATCGAGGTGCTCGAACGGCTGGCGCAGGATTACCCGACCCTGCCGCAGGTTCACACCTCGCTGGGCGATCTGCTGCGTCAGGAAGAACGCTATGACGAGGCCGTCGCCGCCTATGACAAGGCGCTGCAATTCAGCGAGGAGGGCGCGCCGAACCGGTGGTTCGTGCTTTATGCCCGCGGCATCAGCCACGAACGGCTGAAGCACTGGGACAAGGCCGAGGCCGATTTCCGCGCGGCGCTGGCGCTCAACCCCGATCAGCCGCAGGTGCTGAACTATCTCGGCTATTCGCTGGTCGAACGGCGTACCGATCTGGACGAGGCGCTGGGCATGATCGAACGCGCGGTGGCGGCCCGCCCCGACAGCGGCTATATCGTGGACAGCCTCGGCTGGGTGCTGTTCCGGCTGGGCCGCTACGGCGAAGCGGTCGAGCCGATGGAGAAGGCGGTCGAACTGATGCCGGTGGATCCGGTGGTCAACGATCATCTGGGCGATGTCTACTGGGCGGTCGGGCGCGAACGCGAGGCCGAATTCCAGTGGCGCCGGGCGCTGTCCTTCGTTGCCGCCGACGACCCCGACGGCGAGGCCGACCCCGCTCGCATCCGCCGCAAGCTGGAACTCGGGCTCGACAGGGTACTGGCCGAAGAAGGCGCCGAGCCGCTGGTAAAGATGGCCAATGGCGGCCATTGAGGCTTTCGCGCCGGCCAAGATCAACCTGACCCTGCATGTGACCGGCCGGCGGCGGGACGGCTATCACCTTCTGGATTCGCTGGTCACGTTCGCCGATATCGGCGACCGGGTGATCGTGCGCCGCGCCCCGGATCTGTCGTTGCGCGTCACCGGCCCGATGGCGGCCGGGGTGCCGGCGGACGGGCGCAACCTAGTGCTGAAGGCGGCGCGGCTGGCCGGGGTGGGCGATGCCGCCATCGTGCTGGACAAGCATCTGCCGGCCGCCTCGGGGATCGGCGGCGGATCGTCGGACGCGGCCGCGACGCTCAGGGCGCTGGGGCAAAGCCATGGCGCGTCGGCCGCAGGTCCGCTGGCGCTGGGGGCCGATGTTCCGGTCTGCCTGGCCGCGCGCACCGCTCGGATGCGCGGCATCGGCGAGGACGTGACGCCGGTGCCGGGCATTCCGCCGCTGCCCTGCGTGCTGATCAATCCGGGCGTGTCGCTGAGCACGCCGCAGGTCTTCGCGGCGCTGGACCGGGCCGATGGCGCGGCGATGCCGCGGATTCCCGGCTTTGCCGATGCGCCGGCCTGCATCCGCTGGCTGGCGGGGCAGCGCAACGACCTCGAGGCGCCGGCGCGAAGGCTGGCCCCGGCGATCGGCGAGACGCTGGCGGCGCTGCGCCAGGGCGGCGCCGCGCTGGCCCGGATGAGCGGGTCGGGCGCAACCTGCTTCGGTCTGTTCGCCGAGCGGGGCGCGGCCGACCGCGCCGCGGCCGCGATCGCGCGGGTCCGGCCCGGCTGGTGGGTGCGCGCGGCGTGGCTTGGCGATGGCTGACAACACCGCCGCGCCGGCCCGCGTGGCGATGCCTTCGCGGCGTTCGGGAAACGGCAGGGTGCCGGGGCGTCAGGCCAGCCGGGCCACCACATAGCCGGCCAGATCGTCCAGCATGGCGCGCAGATCGTTGCCGGGCAGCACGGCCAGCGCCGCGCGGGCCCTGTCGGCCCAGCCCTCGGCATCGGCGCGGGTGGCCTCGAAGCTGCCATGCCGCCGCATCAGGGCCAGCGCATGATCGAGATCGCCCGCCTCCTGGCGGCCCTTTTCGATGCAGCGGCTCCAGAACGCGCGTTCGTCCGGTGTGGCGCGGGCCACCGCCTTGATGACCGGCAGGGTCAGCTTGCGTTCGCGGAAATCGTCGCCCGGGTTCTTGCCAGTGGCGTTCGCATCGCCCTGATAATCCAGCAGATCGTCGGCGATCTGGAAGGCGATGCCCAGCGCGTCGCCGTAATCGTAAAGCGCCTGCACCTGCGCGTCCGGCGCGCCGGCGATGACGCCGCCGACCTGGGTGGCGGCCGAAAACAGTGCGGCGGTCTTGCCGCGCACCACCTTGAGATAGATGCTCTCGTCGGTCGCCAGATCGCTGGCGGCGGTCATTTGCAGCACCTCGCCCTCGGCGATGGTGGCCGAGGCATTGGCGAGGATGTCGAGCACCCGCAACGATCCGGTTTCGGTCATGAGCTGGAAGGCGCGCGCGAACAGATAGTCGCCCACCAGCACGCTGGACTTGTTGTCCCACAGAAGATTGGCGGTGGGCCGGCCGCGGCGCTGGGCGCTTTCGTCGACCACGTCGTCATGCAGCAGCGTCGCGGTGTGGATGAACTCCACCGTCGCCGCCAGACGGATGTGGCTGCTGCCCTCGTAGCCGCAAAGCCGCGCCGTGGCGAGCGTCAGCATCGGGCGCAGGCGCTTGCCGCCCGCCTCGACCAGATGCGCGGTGACTTCGGGGATGCGCGGCGCGTGATCGGAGGCCATGCGCGTGCGGATGAGCGCGTTGACCGACTCCATGTCGCCGGCCAGGGCGGCGGCCAGCCGGTCATGCGGTTTGCCCGGCGAGGGCGCGTCCATCACTCTTTCGCCGTCAAGGCTCGACATGGCCGCGGCCTTTCCCTTACATCCTGACCCATGAAGGAACTGTTGCGCAGCACCGACCCGACCGTCATGGCCTTTGCCTCCGCCCTTCTCGATGGCGAGCGTATAGACTGCTTTCAGATGGACGTAAACATGAGCGTTCTCGAGGGCGGGATCGGAATTTTCCCGCGCCGCCTGATGGTGCGGGACGAGGATTACGAGGCCGCACTGGTGGTGATGCGCGACAACGGCATCGCGACGGTGCGATGACCGTTCCGGATTCGGGGGCAGAGTCGGGGCCAGAGTCGGGGCCGGACTCCGCGCCGGACGATCTGACGCAGAACGCATTTCTGGGCGGGCTGGTGCGCCTCTGGCAGCCGCGGCGGGGCTACCGTGCCGGGGCCGATCCGGTGTTGCTGGCGGCGGCGGTGCCGGCAAGGGGCGGGCAGTCGGTGCTGGATCTGGGCTGCGGCGCGGGGGCGGCGGTGCTATGTCTGGCGGCACGGGTGCCGGGCCTGCGCCTGACCGGGGTCGATCTGCAACCGTTCTATGCCGATCTGGCCCGGCGCAACGCCGCCGAGAACGGCACGGATCTCGAGGTGATCCAGGCCGACCTCTGCCGGCTTCCGGCCGATCTGCGGCAGCGCCGCTTCGATCACGTCATCGCCAACCCGCCCTATTTTCGCCCCGGCGCCCATACCGGCGCCGCCGATGCGGGGCGCCGGGCGGCGCTGGGCGAGGCCACGGCGCTGCGCGACTGGATCGCGGTGGCGGCGCGTCGGCTGGCGCCGGGCGGGCATCTGCACATGATCCAGCGCGCGGACCGGCTGCCCGACATGCTGGCGGGCTGTGCCGGCCGGCTGGGTTCGCTCGAGGTGCTTCCGCTGGCTTCACGGGCCGGGCGGGCGCCCGGTCTGCTGATTCTGCGCGCCCGCAAGGGCGGCCGGGCGGGATTTCGCCTGCACGCGCCGCTGATCGTGCATCCGGGCGTGCAGCATCCCGGCGACATGGAGCATCTGACGCCGGAAATCCTTGCGGTTCAAAGGCATGGCGCCGCCCTGCCATGGCCGTGTGCGCGGTAGTTGCATTTGCCCCCGCCGACCCTATCTCGATTATGTGACACTCTCCGCACGGCGCTGCGTGACAGGTCGCTGCGGATATGGTCAACTCGATGGGCAACTGAAACCACAGGAGGATTGCCATGAGCCTCAGCTCGCACCTTGATGAACTGAAAAGGAAGCACGAGCGTCTCGACCTTACCGTCGAGGAACTTCAACGCTCTCCCGGTGCCGATGCGCTGGAAGTGGCGAGCCTCAAGAAACAGAAACTGAAACTCAAGGAAGAGATCGAACGCCTCTCCTCCTAGGCCGGCGTGAGGCTGGCGCGCGCGGCCAAAGCCGCGCCGCCGGCGATCAGCAGGGCGGCCAGCGCAAGCGCCCATCCGGGTGCGGCGATACCGGCCAGCACCAGGATCAGCGTGGACAACAGCGGCGCGGCATAGGAGCTGGCACCGAGAAGCTGGATGTCGCCGCGCTTGACCCCGATATCCCAGACATAGAAGGCCAGCCCCACCGGGCCCAGCCCCAGGCCCGCGACCGAGGCCCAGCCCGAAAGCCCGGCGGGCCAGGCCGCGTCCTCCAGCAGCGCGTGCAGCCCCCATGAGGCCGCGGCGGTGAGGAGGCAGAACACCGCGACCGAACTGGTCGGCGCGGTGCCGACCCGGCGCGACAGCACCGAATAGCCCGACCATGTCAGCGCGCAAAGCAGGGCCAGCCCATAGCCGGGCAGGAATTCGGCGCGGAACCCGACGCCGCCGCCGGTGACGATCAGCCCCGCCCCGGCAAAGCCCAGGACCGCGCCGGCCAGATGCCCCGCGCGCAGCCTCTCGCCGGGCAGGAGCCCGGAAAACAGCACGATCAGCAGCGGCCAGAGATAGGCGATCAGCCCGGCCTCGGCGGCGGGGGAAAGGCGCAGGGCCGAGAAATAGAACAGGTGATAGCCGAACAGGCCCAGGGAACCGAAGGCATAGACGCGCAGCGGCACCCGGCGCAACTGACCCAGCTCGCCGGCCAGCGCGGTCCAGCCCAGGCCAAGCGCGCCCCCGATGCTGAACGCGAGCGCGTTCAGCAGCAGCGGCGGCACCGGCGCCGAACCCACGGTCAGCAGTGCCAGCAGCGACCACAGCAGCACGGCGGCAAAGCCGGTCGCGGTGGCGCGGGCGCGCGTCATGGGCGGGTGTCCCGACCCGGGCGGGGCCGGCACGGCGCGCCTTTGCGCCCGGGCGCCCTCGTCGGGAAAATCTGCCGCCAGGGAAAAGGGCCGGTCGCGTGGCGGCCGGCCCCGTGTTGCTGCCCGTGACGCCCCGCGTCAGACGAAGAACTGCGCACCGTTGGCCGAAATGGTCGATCCGTTGATGAACCCGGCATCGTCGGAGGCCAGGAACACGACGCAACGGGCGATTTCCTCGGGTTCGCCGAGACGCCCGGCGGGGATCTGCGCGATGATGCTCTCGCGCACCTTCTCGGGCACTGCCATCACCATGTCGGTGGCGATATAGCCCGGGCAGATGGCGTTGGCGGTGATGCCGGCGCGCGCGCCTTCCTGGGCCAGCGACTTGACGATGCCCAGATCGCCGGCCTTGGTGGCGGCATAGTTGACCTGCGCGAACTGGCCCTTCTGGCCGTTGATCGAACTGATGACGATCACGCGGCCGAACTTGCGCTCGCGCATGCCGGGCCAGACCGGATGCAGCGTGTTGAACACGCCGGTCAGGTTGGTGTCGATCACCTGGTTCCACTGGTCCGGCGTCATCTTGTGGAACGGCGCATCGCGGGTGATGCCGGCATTGGCGACGACCACGTCCACGGGTCCGAGATCGGCCTCGACCTGCGCGATTCCGGCCTTGCTCTCCTCGTAGTCGGCGACGTTCCACTTGTAGGTCTTGATGCCGGTGTCCTCGGTGAAGGCGGCGGCGGCTTCGTCATTGCCGGCATAGGTGGCGGCGACCTCGTAGCCGGCCTCTTTCAGCGCCTTGGAAATGGCTGCGCCGATACCGCGGCTGCCGCCGGTGACGAGGGCTGTACGGGACATGGGAGTTCCTCCGGGAATCTAATGGTTACTGCAATATAGTTGCCCGATCACCCTGCGATGGGCAACAATGTTTCTGCGCGCGGCCGGGTTTCGACCGGGTTTCGACACCCCGGACCGCCCCTGGCGAAATTGTCGGACAATCGGCGCACCGGTCGTGGCGGCCCCGCGATGGGGCCGCCGACAGGGCCGGAACGCGCGCGGGGCCGCTCAGCGCTCGACGCAGAGCGCAACCCCCATGCCGCCGCCGATGCACAGCGTCGCGAGACCCTTCTTCGCATCGCGCCGCTTCATCTCGAACAGAAGCGTGTTGAGCACCCGCGCGCCGCTTGCGCCGATCGGGTGGCCGATGGCGATGGCGCCGCCATTGACGTTGACGATGGCGGGATCCCAGCCCATGTCCTTGTTGACCGCGCAGGCCTGGGCGGCAAACGCCTCGTTGGCCTCGACCAGGTCCAGATCCTCGGGCTTCCAGCCGGCCTTTTCCAGGGCCTTGCGGCTGGCATGGATCGGCCCGACGCCCATGATCGACGGGTCGAGCCCGGCGGTGGCATAGGAGACGATGCGCGCCAGCGGTTCGATGCCGCGCCTTTCGGCGTTCTCGGCGCTCATCAGCAGCACGGCGGCGGCGCCGTCGTTGATGCCGCTGGCATTGGCGGCGGTGACGCTGCCATCCTTGGTGAACGCCGGGCGCAGCTTCGCCATCGCCTCCATGGTGGCGCCGTGGCGGATGTATTCGTCGCTGTCCATCACGATGTCGCCCTTGCGGGTCTTGATGGTGAAGGGCACGATCTCGTCCTTGAACTTGCCGGCCTTCTGGGCGGCCTCGGCCTTGTTCTGCGAGGCGACGGCGAATTCGTCCTGCGCCTCGCGGCTGATCTGCCATTTCTCGGCCACGTTCTCGGCGGTCTGGCCCATGTGATAGCCGTTGAAGGCATCCCACAGCCCGTCGCGGATCATGGTGTCGATGTACTTCATGTCGCCCATCTTGTGCCCGGCGCGCAGATTGGCGGCATGGGGCGACAGGGTCATGTTCTCCTGGCCGCCGGCGGCGACGATATCGGCATCGCCCAGCATGATGTGCTGTGCGCCCAGCGCGACGGCGCGCAGGCCCGAACCGCAGACCTGGTTGATGCCCCAGGCCGAGCTTTCGACCGGCAGGCCGGCGTTGACATGCGCCTGGCGGGCCGGGTTCTGGCCCTGGGCGGCGGTCAGCACCTGGCCCAGGATGGTTTCCGATACCTCGCCCTTGTCGACTCCGGCGCGGTCGACCACAGCCTCCAGAACGGCGGCGCCCAGGTCGTGCGCGGGGGTGTTGGCGAACGAGCCGCCAAAGCTGCCGACACCGGTTCGTGCGGCGGATGCGATTACTACGTTGGTCATGTGATCCGGTCCTCTGCCATCATGCATGTGCAAAACGCCGCCGGCTTGCATTCCCGGGCGGGGCGCTGCCGGTCCGTTCCGCGTTTCACCGGGCTGACATACCGGATTGCTGCAGGTGCAGCAACAGCAAGGGTGCCCCGGCGCCGATTCGCCGCCGCCTTCGGGTCAGGCGCTTGTCCGCGCGCGGGTTTTCGCCTTCCATGGCGGACTGAGCGAGGGCGCGCCGAACAGATAGCCCTGAAGGCAGTCGATCCCGATCGAGACCAGGAATTCGGCGTCCTGCGCGGTTTCGACGTTTTCGGCGATGGTCAGCATGTCGAACTGGCGGGCAAGCCCGGCCAGCGCGCGCACCAGCGCCTGGTTGTCGGGATCGGCATGGATGCCGCGCACGAACTGCCCGTCGATCTTGACGGCGTCGAAGAAGAACTCGCGGAACTGCCGAACCGCCGTGGATCCGGCGCCGAAATCGTCCAGCGCGAAGGCGATGCCGCGGCTCTGGAACCGGTCCATGAAGTCGATCACGAGATCCGGCAGGGTCATCGCGGAGGGTTCGGAGATCTCCAGGATCAGCCGTTCGCCCAGGGTCGCGTCGCGGCCCAGGCAGCGGTCGAGGATGCCCATCCAGCGGCGATACCCGATGGAGCGCGCCGACATGTTCACCGACAGGCGCAGCGCCGGGTTTCGCGCCAGGGTGCGCAGCCCCATTTCCAGCGCGTTGCAATCCAGCACGCGGCCCAGTTCGGTGTTTTCCACCACCGGCATGAAGTCGCGGGCGGGAATCACCCGCCCGGTGGCGTCGAGAACCCGAATCAGCGCCTCGTGAAAGGCGGTGCCGTGGGGCGGGCGCGCCTGCATCACCGGCTGGAACGCCAGCCTGCAGCTGTTGTGGCGGATCGCCTCGGCCACCATGTCGAGCGTCTTGCGGTCGCGGCTTGCGAGCGCGGCGGCCAGCGGGCTTTCGCCGCCCTCCGGCAGGTCGGCGCGCGCGGTGTGGTCGGGATGCGGTCTGGCCATGTCTCGTCCTGTCCGGGGTCGTGTCGCAGCGCAGGTTCGGACAAAAGCCTTGCGCCGCGGTTAAGGCTCGAATTCGTCGCGAATCTGGTTCAGATTGTCGCCGGATCACGAGAGGCAGGGCGATGGAGCGATGCGGCTGGGCGGGGCCCGAGCAGATCTATCTCGATTATCACGACACCGAATGGGGCGTGCCCGAGCGCGACAGCCGCGCACTGTGGGAAAAGCTGGTGCTGGACGGCTTCCAGGCCGGTCTCAGCTGGATCACGATCCTGAAAAAGCGCGACAATTTCCGCGCCGCCTTTGCCGGGTTCGACCCCGACGTGATCGCCGGCTGGGGCGAGGCCGAGGTGGCCCGGCTGCTGGAGGATCCGGGCATCGTCCGCCATCGCGGCAAGATCGAGGCCACCATCGGCAATGCACGGGCCTGGCAGCGCATCGAGGCGGAGCGCGGGTTCGACCGCTTCCTGTGGGATCATGTCGCCGGCCGGCCGATCCAGAACCGCTGGACCGGCCCGGCCGAGGTGCCGGCCCGCACCGCCCTGTCCGAACGTATCTCGAAACAGCTGAAACAGGCGGGGTTCCGGTTCTGCGGGCCGACCATCGTCTATGCCTTCATGCAGGCGGTGGGCATGGTCAACGACCATCTCGTGACCTGCCCGCGCCATGGCGAACTGGCGCGCCCGGACCGGGCCGGATAGGGCCGACGCCGCTTGCGCGGGCGCCGTGCGGCGGCGCCGGCCGCCGGGGCGCTGCCCCGGACCCCGGAGTATTTGCCACCAGAAAGAAGCCCGGCGACGTCGTTGCGATCTTGGGTGGGGCCTTGCCGAGGCGCGAAGCGGCTGGGTCCGGGGCGCCGGGCGGGTTTGATGCGTCGCGACGAGTGTTACCGGATCAGCGCGGAGACGATCGCCCGGGCGCTGTCGGAATGCCAGTCGGCATCGCCCACGAGGCGCGCGATCTCGCGCCCTTCGGGGTCGATCAGGACCGAGACCGGCAGGCCCAGGACCGCCATGTCGCGCGCCACCGCCTGTTTCGGGTCGGTGTGGCGGGGCAGGTTGGCGATGCCGGCCTCGGAGAGGAACCGGGCGATGGCCTCGGGACGGTTGCGCCCGGTGGCCAGCGTCAGCACCTCGAAGCGTTCGCCGCCGAATTCGGCCTGCAGGGCCGACAGGGTCGGCATCTCCTTGCGGCAGGGCGCGCACCAGGTGGCCCAGAAGTTCAGCACCACATACTTGCCGCGCCAGTCGGCCAGCGTGGCGCTGCCGGCGGCGTCCTCAAGCGTGAACGTCCGGCCGGAAACCGGCGCCGGGTCGTCGGCGAACACCAGTTTGCGCATGTCGCCTTCGGCCAGGGCCTTCAGCGCGGCGGTATCGGCGGCCATGGCGGCGTTTGCACTGAAGGCAAGGGCGAGATAAAGCAGGGCGGAACCGATGAGACGCATATTTCCTCCGGCAGGGACAAGAGCATGGCAGATCGAACCTCGAACCAGATGTGGGGCGGCCGTTTCGCCGCCGGACCGGACGCGATCATGGAGGCGATCAACGCCTCGATCGGGTTCGATCGGCGGATGGCGGCACAGGATATCGCCGGCTCGAGGGCCCATGCCGCCATGCTGGCGGCCACGGGCGTGATCAGCGATAGCGATGCCGAGGCGATCAGGGAAGGGCTGCTCACGGTCTTGTCAGAGATCGAGGGCGGGACCTTTGCGTTTTCCACCGCGCTGGAAGACATCCACATGAACGTGGAGGCGCGGCTGAAGGCGCTGATCGGGGAGCCGGCGGGGCGGCTGCACACGGGCCGGTCGCGCAACGATCAGGTGGCGACCGATTTCAGGCTGTGGGTGCGCGACCAGCTGGACGCGGCCGAGCGGGGGCTCATCGCGCTCATGCGGGGGCTTCTTGCGCAGGCCGGGGCCGGGGCCGACTGGGTCATGCCGGGCTTTACCCATCTGCAGACCGCGCAGCCGGTCACATGGGGGCATCACATGATGGCCTATGTGGAGATGTTCGGGCGCGATCTGTCGCGCATGCGCGATGCGCGCGCCCGGATGAACGAATGCCCGCTTGGCGCGGCGGCGCTGGCGGGCACCTCGTTTCCCATCGACCGCGACATGACCGCCGCGGCGCTGGGTTTCGACCGGCCCTGCGCCAATTCGCTCGATGCGGTCAGCGACCGCGACTTCGCGCTGGAATTCCTCGGCGCGGCGTCGATCTGCGCCATGCATCTGAGCCGGTTTGCCGAGGAACTGGTGATCTGGTCCAGCGCGCAGTTCCGCTTTGTCGCGCTCTCGGACCGGTTCTCCACCGGTTCCAGCATCATGCCGCAGAAGAAGAACCCCGATGCGGCCGAGCTGATCCGCGCCAAGGTCGGGCGCATCTTCGGCGCCAACACGGCGCTGATGCTGGTGATGAAGGGGCTGCCGCTGGCCTATTCCAAGGACATGCAGGAGGACAAGGAACAGGTGTTCGACGCCGCCGATGCGCTGATGCTGGCGCTGGCGGCGATGGAGGGGATGGTGCGCGACATGAGCGCCAACCGCGCCGCGCTGGCCGCCGCCGCGGGGGCGGGGTTCTCGACCGCGACCGACCTGGCCGACTGGCTGGTGCGGGTGCCGGGGCTGCCCTTCCGCGAGGCGCATCACGTCACCGGAACGCTGGTGGCCATGGCCGAGAGCCGGGGCTGCGACCTGCCCGAACTGAGCCTTGCGGACATGCAATCGGTTCATGGCGCCATCACGGCGGATGTCTTCGGTGTTCTCGGCGTGGAAAATTCGGTAGGATCGCGGCAATCCTTCGGCGGCACCGCGCCGGTGCGGGTCCGCGAACAGATCGGGATTTGGGAGGCCAGGCTGGGATGATGCGCGCACCGATATCGCTGCTTCGGGTCCTGGGGCTGAGCCTGGCGCTGGCCGCCTGCGGCGCCGACGGCGAACCGCAACCGCCCGCACCGAAACCGAGCGCCGGGCCGGGCATCCGCGTCTCCGGCACCGCCCGCGTCGGCATCTCGGTCAGCCGGGGCGCGGCCCTGCCCCTGGCACCGGGCCGCTCATCCGCGTTCTGACATGTCGCTGCCGCGGATGATCTATCTCGCGCTCGCGCTCTGGGGCGCGGTTCACCCGGCGTGGTTTTTCTGGCGCCGGGTCGCCGCCGGGGGCGCCGATCCGCGTGCCCTGATCGCCGCCTGGCAGGCCGGGGCGGGCGGCAGCGCGCTGTTGTGGGAACTGGCGATCGTCGCGGCCGCGCTGTGGGTCTGGATCGTGGCCGAGGTGGCGGTGCGGCGCAACTGGTCGGCGCTCTGGGCGATACCGGCGACCGCGCTGTTCGGGCCCGGCTGCGGGTTGCCGCTCTATCTGTTCCTGCGCACGCGCCCGGTGGTCTGAGCGCCCTGCCAGTGGCGCGCCGCTCGCTACGAACCGCAGCGCTTTTCGGCATCCTCGATGGCGGCGGTGAATCCCAGAAGCGAGAACGTGTCCCTGGTCTGGGTGCCGCGGCTCGACCGGGCGGTCAGCACCGCCTGCGTGCCGCGCTTCATCGCGGTGACGATCTTGGCATCGTCGGCCGGGGTCGCCGGCCAGGCCCATTCGCCGTCGGTGAACAGTTCGAACTCGGTCCCGGAAATGTCCAGGTTCACGGTCGAACCCTCGGCGAAGGGATAGCCGCCGGTGAATGTCACCTGGCCCTGAACCTCGGCGCCGGGGCGGTAGAACACGAACAGCAGGATATCGCCGCGCCGCACGGCCACGACGCGGCCGTCGCGGGTGTTCACGGTTTCCTTGGGTGAGGACACGCTCCAGCATTCCTTCGGGTCGGTCTCCACGAAGACGCTCCAATCGGTCTTGGCGGCGACCCGGTTGCTGCTTTCCTCCTGCGCGAGTGCAGGGGCGGCCAGTGCCACCAGACACAGCCCGGCGATGGCGCGGGCGCGTTTCGAACTCATCTGTCGTGACTCCCAGACTTCGCTTACCTCAATTCACCAGGGGGCGCGGCGGCCTTTGCCGGCCGTCTGCCTTGCACGCCCCGTCGATTGCCGACATAGACATACTAGCCCGATTTGCGCCACCGGCGAAAGGGCGATTGGCAGGAATTCGCGCAGTCGAGGAGGACAGCGATGACCGACCCCGTGGCGATGACGGAAATCCGGCGTGGCCCGTTTGTGGAAAGCCGCCATCTTGGCCACGCGGTGATCTGCGACGGCGACGGGCAGATCGTTCGCGCCTGGGGGGACGCGCAGGCGCTGATCTATCCGCGCAGTTCGTGCAAGATGATCCAGGCGCTGCCGCTGGTCTCGTCCGGCGCGGCCGACCGGTTCGGGCTGGGCGGCGAACATCTGGCGCTGGCCTGCGCCTCCCATAACGGCGCTGCGATCCACACCGACCGGGTGAGGGCGTGGCTCGACCGTCTCGGGCTGGACGATGCCGCCCTGCGCTGCGGCCCGCAGATGCCCGACGACACGACCGAACGCAACCGCCTGATCCGCGCCCGTGAAACCCCGTGCCAGTACCACAACAACTGTTCGGGCAAGCATTGCGGGTTTCTGACGCTGGCGCGGCATATGGGCGCCGGGCCGGAATATGTCGAGATCGACCATCCCGTGCAGCAGGCGGCCCTGGCCGCCTTCGAGGAAACCACCGGCCTGGCCAGCCCCGGTTACGGCATCGACGGCTGCTCGGCGCCCAATTTCGCCACCACCCTGCACGGGCTGGCCCGGGCGATGGCCTGGTTCGCCGGCGCCGATGCCCGCGGCGACCGGCAAAGCGCAGGTGCCGCGCGGCTGGTGCGCGCGATGATGGAACACCCCGCGCTCGTGGCCGGCGAAGGCCGCGCCTGCACCGCGCTGATGCGCGCCGCGCGCGGGCGCGCGGCGGTCAAGACCGGGGCCGAGGGCGTGTTCGTCGCGATCCTGCCGCAGCGACGGCTCGGCGTCGCCGTCAAGATCGCGGACGGCGCCACGCGGGGCGCGGAATGCGCCATCGCCGCGCTGCTGGTGGCGCTGGGGGTGTTCGAGGCCGGCGACCCGGCGGTGCGCGCGTACATGAACGCCCCGATCCTGAACCGGCGCGGGCTCGAGGTCGGCGCCATCCGCGCGGCCCCCGGCCTGTCGGGGCCGGTCTGAACCGCGTGCCCTATCCCGGCAGCGTCCCGTTCAGCACATAGCGCAGGATATCGACGACCTGGCGCGGCTCGGAGGCGACCGCCAGCGCGGCGGCGTCCACCTCCTTCAGCGCGTGCTGATGTTCGGCCCCGTGCAGCACGATCAGCGACTTGCCCAGCGCCGCGGCAAATCCGGCATCGAAGGCGGCGTTCCACTGCCTGTACTTGTCGCCGAACCGGACCACCACGACATCGGCATCCCCGATCGCCTTGCGGGTCCGGATCGCGTTGACCATCGCGCCCTTGTGGTCGTGCCAGTACTTGTCGGGCTCGGCCCCCAGAATGGCGACTCCGCAATCGTCGCTGGCATCGTGATCGGTGACCGGCGCCGAAAACCGCAGATCCAGCCCCTCGGCCCCCTGCACGATCTGTTCGCGCCAGTCGCTGTGGATCTCGCCGGAAAGGTAAACGTTCAGGGTCATGCGCAAATCTCCTTGGCCGCTTTCACATCTAGGCCATGCCCTTGGCGGGGCCAACCCCCCCGGGCCCGGCCTCGCGCAGCAGGCGCACCACCTCTGCATCGGGCACCGAATCGAACCTGCGGTAATGCGCGCCCACCGCCCAGAACGGATCGGGCCAGGCCAGGCAGATCACCCGGTCGGCCTCGTCTTCAAGCACCGGCTTCATGTCGCGCGGCGCCACCGGCACCGCGACCCAGACCGCAGCCGGGGATTGCGCCCGCAACGCCCTGAGCGCGACCCGCACGGTGGCGCCGGTGGCGACACCGTCATCGACCAGTATCGCGGTGCGCCCGCGCAGATCCAGCGGCGCGCGCCCCGGCAGATACAGGTCGCGCCGCGCTTCGATCTCGCCGCGCAATGTCTCGATCCGCGCGGCGAAATCGGCCTCGCTCAGCCCCGATGCGCGCAGGATCTCCTCGTTGAAGAAGGTCACGGGCGCCGGCCCGTCGACGATGGCCCCGGCGGCCAGCTCCGACTGCCCCGGCATGCCGATCTTGCGCACCAGCACCAGATCGAGCGGCGCCCCCAGCCGCCGCGCGAGCACGGCCCCCAGCGGCACGCCGCCGCGCGGCAGCGCCAGAACCGCCGGGTCGGGCGGGCGCATCGCCGCCACGGCTTCGGAGAGCCGGCCGGCGGCGTCTTCCCGGTCGTGAAACATGTGCGATCCTCCGCCCTGGTCCCTGCCT
>JAGRMG010000017.1 GCA_020441385.1 Paracoccaceae bacterium | reverse complement strand
TCTGGAAATCAACGCCGGCCTGGCGGCCCGCTACGGCATCGCGGCGGGAAGCGAGCTGCGCCATCCCGCCTTTGCCGGCGGTCCGCCGGCATGGCCATGCTAGCGCGTGCCGCGGTTGTTCGGATCCGGGCACTCACCCGCCGGGCGAGGCAGCGTTTTCAAGGAACAACACCTTCGCCCAGGCGGGCGAATTCGATTGAACGCGACATGCGCTAGTACTACAGTTGCATATAGTCGCGATTTTTCCGATGCGCTCTGGCTGCATTGAGTTGATGGGCGCGGCGCCATCTTGACCAATCCCAGATGAAATTGGTGGTAAGAACAGGGCGCAGGAGAAGGCGTGCAATCAGGTGGCGAATTTCCGAGGTTGTGAGAGACTTCGCGAGACGGGTCATGATGTCGCTGCCGTCACGGTGTTCGGAATCGTTTTGTTCGGTTTGCTGAAGCTGGCCCTGCGCTGCTCGGCGCTCAGTCTTGCAAGGAAGGCCGCAGCGGCCATCACGAGGCTCATGTGACGGTGCCAGCCGTGCCAGGATCGGGCCTCGCAGTGATCGAGGCCCAGATCGTCCTTGGCCCGCAGGAAGCACTCCTCGATGGTCCAGCGCAGCCCCGCGGCGGCGGCCATCTCGGGCAGCGTGGTGTCAGAGCGGGCATGCACGAAGTAACAGGTCGGCTTGTCAGGGTCGCGCAGGCTCCGGCGGGCCAGCAGCCAGCGGGAAAAGCCTTTGTCTGCCGTATGGTGCAATGGAACGCGCGCCCAATCGGAAAGCCGTTGGCCCTTGGCTCCTTCGCCCGCACTGAGAGACCGCCAGGCCTCGGGCGGCAGCTCTGCAATCATGGTGGCGGGGTCGGTCTGAACCAGCTGCCATTCCTCGAGAAACCGCAGCGTGTGGTTCGAGCGCACCGCCAGAACGTAAGCTTGCCCGCGCGCCTCCAGCATGCGCCGAAAAGCGGGTATCCGAGCCGTAAACCGCATCGGCCAGCATGAAGGCGCAAGGCCTGCCCTTGTTTAGCAGTTTCGCAACCATTTCGGTGGCCATCGCAGGCTTTGTGGCAAAAGCGATGTCTTCCGGTACGGAAGCCTTGGCGCGGCGGGCCGGATCCTCCGCCCACGCCTTCGGCAAATACAGCCGCCGTTCGATCAGCGCATGTCCCCAGCGGCTGGCATAGCTTGCGAAGACGCCGATCTGGCTATTCTCGATCCGACCCGCCGTGCCGGAATATTGCCGCCCCACGCCGACCGAATGTGTGCCCTTTTTCAAGAACCCGGTTTCATCAACGATGAGGATCCCACCCGGATCTTCAAGCGCGTCCAGAGCATACCGCCGGACCCGATCGCAGAACGCATCCGCCGACCACGATGATCGGCCAAGCAGCGATTGTATCCGGTAAGGCCTCGCCAGCGCGGCCTCTTCCGCCAGCATCCAACCCGTCTTACGCTCCACCCCGGAAAGCAGGCCGTCAATAAAAGTCCCGGCTGACGCGCGTTGCTCGGATCGCTTGAAGACTGGCCCGATAAACTGCTTCAATCCTTCGAGCGCATCGCGCCAGTCAGACTGAACACCGGCCCAATCGGATACCGCCATGATCTACCCCCTCCAATCCCTTGGGGAGTTGAGTCAGAAATCATTTTCATGTGCAACTGTAGTATTAGGCAGAACGACCGGCCCGCCGCCATCCGCGCCGCGGGCGGCCGTTCAGCACCAGAAGCCCCAGCGCCAGCAGCGCGAAACCGGCGTAGGCCCGCAGGTCGAGCGATTCCTCGCGCAGCCAGGCGCCCAGAACGATGGCCACGGGCGGTATGATCAGCGTCACCAGCAGCAGGTTGCCCGATCCGGCCATGCCCAGAACCCGGTAATACAGCAGATAGGCCCCGGCGGTGGCGATCACCGCGTAATAGGCGATGGCGCCCCAGGTCACCGGTTGCAGCGCGAAACTCACCGGCCCGTCGATCAGAAGGGCGACCGGCAGCATGATCAGCGTCGATCCCGTCAGCATCCCGGCGGCGGCGACCTGAGGCGCCAGCCCGCCCAGCGTGGCCCGGGCCCAGGAGGCCGCACAGGCATAGCTGAGCGCTCCGGCCAGAACCGCAAGCTGCGCGGTGCTGCGCAGATCCAGACCGGCGAAACTGTCCGCTCCGATCGCCGTTGCGACGCCGCAAAAGCCCAGCGTCACGCCGATCCCGCGGCGCGGGGTCAGCCTTTCGTCGGCAAAGACCATGGACGCCACCAGCACACCGAAAATCGCCGTCGCCGCGTTCAGGATCGAGGTCAGCCCGGTTTCGATATGCAACTGCCCCCAGGCCATGAGGCCGAAGGGGATCACGTTGTTGAGCAGCCCCATGACCAGGAAGGCGCCCCATACGCGCGCGTCGCGGGGCACGGGCAGCCGCATGGCCCCGACCGCCGCCCAAAGCACCAGCATCGCCCAGAAGGTGCGGTGCAGGACGGTGGTGGCCACCGGCACCTCGTCGAGCGCCAGCCGGATCGACAGGAACGAGCCGCCCCAGATGACCCCGAGCAGCAGCAATTCGCCCCAGGCGCGCGCGGATATGGATTTCTGCTCTGCCATGGGCGTACGCTAGCCCGCGCGGGGCCGCTCAGGCGACCCGGAACTTGCGGCTTTCGGCCAGGATGTTGAGATAGTTGGCCGCAAAGATCGCCACCGCCCCGACCAGGATCCAGACATTCACGGTTTCGTTGTAAAGGACCATGCCGACCACCGCGATGGTGGGCAGGCGTGCGAAATCCATCGGGATCACGACCGTGGCCGGGGCGATGGCCAGCGCGTTGGTGACACAGAAATGCGCCACCAGACCGGCCAGCCCCACCAGCACCAGCCAGGGCAGGGATTGCAGCGTCGGCAAGGCGACCGCCCCGTCGAAGGCGGACGCGGCAAGGCCCAGAATCGCCTGCATGAATGTCAGCCAGAACATGATGCCGCCCACCGCCGCCACCCGCGTCAGCCGCTTGGTGGCGATGGTCGTCAGCGCGAAGAATATGGCGCAGCCGCCGGCCGCCATCACCCCGGGGCCGATTTCCGTCGCGCCGGGGCGGGCGACGATGAGGATGCCGACAAACCCGATCAGCGCCGAGATCACGCGCACCGGGGTCATGCGTTCGCCCAGAAGCAGCGGCGACAGCAGGATGACCCAGAGCGGCTGCGTGAACTCGATCGCGAAGACCTGGGCCAGCGGAATTGCCGTGACGGCGAAGAACCAGAGATTCTGGCCGGTGAAATGCACCGTGTTGCGGACGATGTGCAGCCCCAGCGAACGGGTGCTGACCTGGGCCCACTTGCCGCGCACGCTCAGCAACACAGACACCAGCAGGACGCCGACGATGCTGCGGTACATCATGATCTCGAACGTGTCGTGCACGGCGCCCAGTTCGCGCCCCGCCACCGCCATGGAAGAGAACGATGCGATCGCGCCGGTCATCCACAGCGCCGCCCTGAATGTCGGGTTCATGGCGGCGCGGCTCCAAAGCGGTCTGCGGGCGCGCGCGCAGAAATGGCGCTGGCGTTCATTCCCACTCGATCGTTCCCGGCGGTTTGGAGGTGATGTCATAGGTGACGCGGTTGATGCCCTTCACCTCGTTGATGATCCGCGTCGCGGTTTCGCCCAGGAACTCGTGGCTGAACGGGTAATAGTCCGCTGTCATGCCATCGACGGTCGTCACCGCGCGCAGGGCGCAGGCGAACTCGTAGGTGCGCCCGTCGTCCATGACGCCGACCGTCCGCACCGGCAGGATCGCCTCGAAGGGCTGCCAGATTTCGTCATAGAGACCGTGCTTGCGGATCTGGTCGATATAGACGGCATCGGCCCTGCGCAGAATGTCGAGCTTGTCGCGCGTGATCTCGCCGGGGCAGCGGATGGCAAGGCCCGGGCCGGGAAAGGGGTGACGGCCGATGAAGGCTTCGGGCAGGCCCAGTTCGCGGCCCAGGCTGCGCACCTCGTCCTTGAACAGTTCGCGCAGGGGTTCGACCAGTTTCAGCCCCATCTTTTCGGGCAGCCCGCCGACGTTGTGATGGCTCTTGATCGTGACCGAGGGCCCGCCGGAAAAGCTGACCGATTCGATCACGTCGGGGTAAAGCGTGCCCTGCGCCAGGAATTCCGCGCCGCCGACCTCGCCGGCGTGTTTTTGGAACACGTCGATGAACAGCCGCCCGATGATCTTTCGCTTGGTTTCCGGGTCACTTACGCCGTCGAGCTCATCCAGGAACAGATCCTGTTCACTGGCATGGATCAGGGCCATGTTGTAGTGGTCGCGGAACATGGTCACGACCTCTTCGGCCTCGCCCTGGCGCAACAGCCCGTGATCGACGAAGACGCAGGTCAGCTGCTCTCCGATCGCCTCGTGGATCAGCACCGCCGCGACCGACGAATCGACCCCGCCCGACAAGCCGCAGATCACCCGGGCGTCGCCCACCTGATCGCGGATCCGGCGGATCGCCTCTTCGCGGTAGGCGCCCATGGTCCAGTCGCCGGTGAATCCGGCCTCGCGGACAAAGTTCTGATACAGTGTGCGTCCGTTCGGAGTGTGATGCACCTCGGGGTGGAACTGCACGGCGTAAAAGCGCCGCCCGGGATCGGCTGCGATCGCGAAAGGGGCGCCCGGAGAGGTTCCGTAAACCTGAAAACCCGGTGCGATTTCAGACACATGGTCTCCGTGGCTCATCCAGACCTGTTCGCGCCCGGATCCGTCCATGAACCAGCCGCTCAGAAGGTCGATCCGCTCTGCGCCGGGCGTGACCCAGGCGCGCCCGAATTCGGCCGTGCCCTGGCCGGCCTCGACCTTGCCGCCCAGCATCTGCATCATCACCTGCTGGCCATAGCAGATGCCCAGCACCGGCACGCCCAGGTCGAACACCAGGGCGGGCGGGCGCGGGCTGCCCTCGCGCGTCACCGAATCCGGCCCGCCCGACAGGATCACCGCCCTGGGTGCGAAATCGCGCAGGAAGCCGTCGGTGACGTTCTGGTAGGGGTGGATCTCGCAATAGACGTTCAATTCGCGCAGGCGCCGGGCGATCAGCTGCGTTACCTGGCTGCCGAAGTCGACGATCAGAAGGCGGTCGTGGGATGTCTCGGTCATGCCGTCTGATTAGGCGCGGGGCGGATCCTTTGCAAGCGCGCTCGTCGCGTGGTGAAGGCCACGGCCCGGCGGCGGCGCGGCCGCCGCTGTCGCACGCCCGGGCGGCGCCGTTTTCAACACCTGACGGGCCTCGGCCCCGGTGAGAATCGGGCGGACGGTGTTTGCCGGGCAGACACCCGGCGTGTCGGGCGGCGCAAGAGGGGCGCCATACCAGTCGGGATGCAGGCTTTCGGCGCGCGCCCTCGGCGAACAGCAATTCGTGGGTTTCGAGCATCAGGTGAACATAGCTGACCCGCATCCGCCCCTGCGCGATGCGAAACCGCCCGTCGCCAAAGCGGGCCAGATGAATGGCGCGCACCAGGCTGTCATGCCCGGCCAGCCACAGCGCGTGCTGGCGCGAGACCGAAAGCGGCCGGTCGTTGCCCAGGGCTCCGGCGGCGATCACGACAGGGCGCAATTGCGGCCGCGAGGCCAGATCGGCGGGGCCGAACCGGTGGCGCGAGACGAGGATGACGGGCCGGGCGCCGCGATCGGCGGTCAGCACGAGATCGCCGGCGCGCAGGGTTTCCACCGCGCGGGGGCCGCCCGGCGTCGCGATCCGTGTTCCGGCAACGAAACAGGGCACCGGCGTGTCCTGCGCCAGCGCGGTATCATGGATTTGCACCCGCGAGATGTTGCCGTGAAAATGGCCCCTCGGGTCGTCAATCCGCCCGGCGGTCGACTGGGCCTGCGAGGCGCCGATGACGACGGGCAGATCGCCGCCCGCCAAAACCAGCGGATCGCTGCCCGAGGCCACGGTCACACCGTTGACGACAAGCGTGCTGCCCTCGGGGCCCCAGGAATAGCCGATGCTGGCCGGCACCCCCGGCGTGACGGTGCCGCCGATGAAGACGTGATCTTCGGTTTCGGTCTGGTGGCGCACGCCGATCTTGCCGTCGCTGCGGATATAGATGGTCAACTGCCCGGCAATGTCGGTACCCAGGGCATCCACCGAAAACAGCGTTTGCGCGGCGTTTTTGCCCCATGGGCGATCCCCGGCAGAGGCGGTCTCCTGCTCGAACTCGATGATCACGCTGCCTTGGTTCAGGACAAAGGCCGGATCCGGCCTGATGGCGGCAAAATCGCCCTCACCGTCGAAGAAGGCACTACCGGACCCGTCGAGCGCGGTATTGCCCACCGCCCGTCCGTGATGTGCGCCCAAATGTCCAGGACCGGCCTGTCGCCCGGTGCGCCGTTGAATTCGTAATCCGCAATCCGTGCCATTGCCCTGAAACCACAGCATGATTCTTCAAGTCCGCCCGTGTCGGGGCGGGTTCGGTCTAGGGCAGGGACGTAAACGGATGGTCAATTCGCCGGGGCGTGGATATGTCGCTTTTTCCCCTTATGCGCCGCAAATCTGATCCGCCTTAGTTCCGCCTTGGGGTAATCAGGCGCGAGATCAGACGAATCCGGTGGAGACAGGGTGATGGCAGATGCAGGCACACGGCGCAGCGCGCGCGGGGGCGGCGGTGCGGCACGGCGGGCCGAACGCTCGGCCGTCAGCTTTGAAACCGCGCGCTACATAGAACGCAACATCCCCGATTTCGAGATTCTGACCGAAGAGGCGCTGGAGATCATCGAGGCCAACGCCGAAACCGTGCTGGCCGAGATCGGGGTGAACTTCGTCCATAACCCGGCGGCTCTGAATCGTTGGCGCGAGGCCGGTGCCGATGTCGATGGCGAACGCGTCCGCCTGCCGCGCGGCCTAGCACGCAAGCTGTGCGCGACGGCGCCCTCGTCCTTCACCCAGCATGCCCGCAACCCCGACAGATCCGTCGTGGTGGGGGGCAGATCGCTGGTGCTGGCGCCGGTCTATGGCCCGCCCTTCGTGCGCGACGCCGAGCGCGGGCGCCGCTATGCGACGATGGAGGACTTCAACAATTTCGTCAAACTCGGCTACATGTCGAAATGGCTGCACCATTCCGGCGGAACGGTCTGCGAGCCCACCGACCTTCCTGTCAACAAGCGCCACCTCGACATGCTGATGGCGCACATGACGCTGAGCGACAAGCCGTTCATGGGCTCTGTCACCGAACCCTCGCGCGCGCAGGATTCGGTTGAAATGTGCGAAATCCTGTTCGGGAAGGATTTCGTTCAGGACAACACGGTGATGACCAGCCTCGTCAACATCAACTCGCCGATGACCTTTGACGATGTGATGATGGGCGCGCTGGAGGTCTATGCCCGCAACAACCAGGCCAGCATCATCTCGCCCTTCATCGTCGGCGGTGCCATGGCGCCGGTTTCGGTGGCGGGCACGCTGACGCAGGTTCTGGCCGAGGTTCTCGCCGGGATCGCCTATTCCCAGTTGATCCGCCCCGGCGCGCCCGCGATCTTCGGCGCCTTCGTGACGTCGATCGACATGAACAGCGGCGCGCCCACCTTCGGCACCCCTGAGGCATCGCAGATCACCTATGGCGCCGGCCAGCTTGCGCGGCGTCTGGGGCTGCCCTACCGCTCGGCGGGAGCGTTCAACGGATCGAAGCTGCCCGATGCGCAGGCGGCATTCGAATCCGCCAACAGCCTGAATCTGGGCCTGCTGAGCGGCGTCAATTTCATGCTGCATGCCTGTGGCTGGCTGGAAGGCGGGCTGGTCAGCAGCTACGAGAAATTCGTGATGGATGCCGATCAGCTCGGCATTCTGCACAAATTTGCGCAGGGGGTGCCCTGCGATACCGACGCGCAGGCGCTGGGGGCCATCGCCGAAGTCGGGCCGGGGGGGCATTACCTGGGCTGCGCCCATACCCAGGCCAACTTCAAGACCGCGTTCTGGCGCTCGGACCTGCTGGATTACAAGCCGTTCGAGACCTGGGAAGAGGAAGGCGCGCGCGACACGCAGGCGCTGGCCTCGGTCCGGGTTCGCAAGCTGCTGGACACCTACCGGCAGCCCGCGCTCGACCCCGCCATTGCCGAGGCGCTGGCGGATTACGTGGCGCGCAGGAAGGCGTCGATGCCCGACGCGTTCATGTAACGGCGCGCGCAACCGGCCGCGCGCCGGCGGCACTGACAAGCTGCGCCTCGCCCATCATGGCAATCAGCACGTCGAGATGGCGGGTGAGCGAATAGCCCGCATCGTCCTCGCGCCGCTGGTCGTCCATCGCGCGCTCGATCTCGATCAGGCGCAGCAGTGCCTGCGCCGGCCCCGGCCGGGCGCCATAGCCCAGCAGCCTTTGCAGATGCCGGTCGCGGCGATACTCGAGCGCGCCCAGCCGGGCGGCGCGGATCAGCAGGCGCGGACGGCGCAGGGCGGCAAGCATGCTCAGTGGATCTTGCATGGCGGTTCCTTTCCGAAACATCGAAGTCGCCGCCATATTGCACAACCTATGAGGGTGTTGCGGATCGCGCGAAACCGGCGCGCTATGGTTTCACGATAGTTTATGATTTAGAAACAATGCTCTGAATTTCATCGGATTTTAACATTTGGGCAATCAATACAACCAAAGGTTGAACGTACGGGCGTGAGATATCTGACGGAGAACCGGGTCAGCCATGCTGCCACGCCCTTGAACCCACGGAGGAACTGAAGTGATGGAACGACAGGTCGCAGGGCCGCTGCCGGGCTGGGTACCTGAAGGCGCGAGGCGCTATCTCGCCCATACCGTGGCGGGTCAGGCGATCCGCGATCTGGCGCGCGGGGCGGGATGCCATGCCTCGACCGTGCTGCGCCAGATCCGGCGGATCGAGACGCGGCGCGACGATCCGCTGGTCGATGCTGCCCTCACCGCACTGGCCGAAACCCATTTCCCACCCATCCGCACGCGCCCCGGTTCCCGGCGCGCCGCCGCGGTCAGCCCGAAGGACACAGCCGGAATGCAGACATCGCACCTGACCCAACAAAACGCCCCGGACGGCGCGGCGCTTGATCGCGAGGCGCTGCGCGTGCTGCGCCGCCTGTGCGAGAGCGGCGCGGTTCTGGCGGTGGCCGAGCAGATGGAAAAGGCAGTGGTGGTGCGCGATGCCGGCGCCGGAGACGGCACGCGCACGGCGGTGGTAGATCGTGCCGTCGCCGAGGCGATGGCGCTACAGGACTGGATCGCCTGCGCCAATCCCGGCCGCATCAGCCGCTATCGCATCACCGCCGCCGGGCGCGCGGCCCTCGGCCGGTTGCTGGCCGAATCCGAAAACCGCGCCCGGGCCCAGAAGGAAAGCGGCTTTGGCGAGGCGCAGGCGGCGTTTGCCGGGCCAGAGCGGGCCGGCAGCGCGTCCATGGCCGACGAATCCGGCGAAAGGGCGCGGCGGGTCCGCTACAACATGGCCGAAAGCCCGCTGATCCTGCTGGCACGGCGCCGTGACCGCGACGGCAGCCCGTTTCTCGACGATGCGCTGGTCGCCGCGGGCGAACGCCTGCGCGAGGATTTCGAGATGGCACAGACCGGCCCCCGGGTGGCGCAGAACTGGGATAGCTTCCTGACCGGCGGCGTGCGCGGCGGCCCCGGCCAGGGCGGCGGGGCCGGCTGCGGCGCGGCG
>JAGRMG010000176.1 GCA_020441385.1 Paracoccaceae bacterium | reverse complement strand
GCCGTCAACCTGATGACCGGGCTGATCGAGGAAGGCGCCGGCGACATGGATGCCCGCGCCTTCGCCAGGGCCCAGGAATCGCTGGCCGCCAGCTTCTCGTTCGGGGCCGGCGACGATTCGGTTTCGGTTTCGGCGCAGTTCCTGACCGAGAACCGCGACCGCGCGATCGACCTGCTGCGCACCGCGCTGCACCGGCCCCGGTTCGACCAGGACGCGCTCGAGAGGGTGCGCGCGCAGGTGATGTCGGGGCTGATGTCGGATGCCAAGGATCCCGGCACCATCGCCGGGCAGACCTTCGCCAAGATCGCCTATGGCGATCACCCCTATGGCAGCGACGGCAAGGGAACGCTGCAAAGCGTGGCGGCGCTGAGCCGCGAGGACATCGTGGCGGCGCATCGGGGCGTGTTCGCCCGCGACCGGCTGTATGTGGGTGCGGTGGGCGACATCACGGCCGAGGAACTGGGCATGATGCTCGATGACCTGCTTTCCGGGCTTCCCGCCACCGGCGCGCCGTTTCCGGGCAAGGCCGACGTCACCATTCCCGGCGGCGTGCGCGTGGTCGAGTTCGACACGCCGCAATCGGTGGCCGTGTTCGGGCAGAAGGGAATCGAACGTCATGACGACGATTTCTTCGCCGCCTATGTGATGAACCAGATCCTTGGCGCGGGCGGCTTCGAAAGCCGGCTGATGCAGGAGGTGCGCGAAAAGCGCGGCCTGACCTATGGCGTCTATTCCTATCTGGTGCCGCGCGATCTTGCGGCGGTCTACATGGGCAACGTCGCCTCGGCCAATGACCGCATCGCCGAGGCGATATCGGTGATCCGCGACGAATGGGCGCGCATGGCGGCCGGGGGCGTGACGGAAAAGGAACTCGAAGACGCCAAGACCTACCTGACGGGCGCCTATCCGTTGCGTTTCGACGGCAATTCGCGGATCGCCGGCATCCTGGTCGGCATGCAGATGGACGAGTTGCCGATCGACTATATCGCCACCCGCAACGACAAGGTGAACGCGGTGACGCTTGCCGATATCCGCCGCGTGGCCGCCGAACTGCTCGACCCGGAGGGGCTGCTGTTCGTGGTGGTGGGCCGGCCCGAGAGTCTGGAAAGCACGCAGACCAACTGACCGCGGCGCGGGCAAATCCGGCAGAGGGGTTGCCAAACCCGGCCCGCATGCCTTTCTTCAGTGGCAACACATGATCGTGACCCCCAGAGGTTTTTCATGAGCAACGATCCCTATGCGGCCCTCGGGCTGAAGAAGACGGCAACCGACGAAGAGATCAGGAAAGCCTATCGCAAGATCGCGCGGACCTCGCACCCCGATCTGAACCCCGACGATGCCGGCGCCGAGGCCCGGTTCAAGGCGGCGTCGGCGGCCTATGACCTGCTGAAGGATCCGCAGCAGCGGGCCAGGTTCGACCGTGGCGAGATCGACGCCACCGGCCAGGAACGGGCGCCGCACGGTTTCTACCGCGAGCATGCCGAACAGCCGGGCAATCCCTACAGGTCGGGCCGCCAGTACCAGTATTCCGGCGGCGCCGAGGAATTCGACGCCTCCGACATCTTCGCCGAATTCCTGCGACAGCGGGGCCGCGAGGGCGCGGGTTTCGCCGGCTTCGGAACCGACCGCGGCGCCGGGCATTCCGGCGGCGGTTTCGCGGCGCGCGGCCCCGATCGCCATTACACGCTGGAAATTCCGTTCCTGGAGGCGGTCAACGGCGGCAAGACCCGCATCACCCTGCCCGACGGCGGATCGCTTGAGGTGCGCATTCCCGAAGGCGCCTCGGACGGCCAGACCCTGCGCCTGCGCGGCAAGGGCGGGCCGGGCATGGGCGGCGGGCCGTCCGGCGATGCGCTGGTGACGCTTGGCGTGACCGCCCACCGGCTGTTCGAACGTCAGGGCAACGATATCGTCCTGACCCTGCCGATCACCATCGACGAGGCTGCGCTGGGCGCCAAGGTGGCGGTGCCCACGATCAGGGGCAGCGTCAATCTGACGATCCCGAAAGGCGCCAGCAGCGGACGCATCCTGCGCCTGCGCGGCCGGGGCGTCAAACCCATGGGCGGCGGCGCGCAGGGCGACCAGAGGGTGATCCTGTCGGTGGTGATGCCGCCCAAGATCGATGCCGAACTGGCCGGTTTCCTGGAAGGCTGGCGCAAGACACATGCCTATGATCCGCGAAAGGGGATGACACCATGACCGGTTTCGTCACCGAAGAGGAACTCGTCGCCGCCGTTCCGCGCCTGACCCGGACCCGGCTGCTGGCCTTTGTCGAGGCCGAACTGATCGTGCCGGTCCGCTCGGACCGCGGCCCGGTCTATCGCCAGATCGACCGCGCCCGCGCCGAACTGGCCTGCGACCTGGCCGAGGATTTCGACCTGCACGAAGACGCGCTGGGCATGGTGCTGTCGCTGCTCGACCAGCTGCATGGCGTGCGCGCCGAATTGCGCGCCGTCCTGGGCGCGCTGGAAAGCGAGCGGCCCGAGGTGCGCCAGCGGATCGGCGAGAGCGTGTACATCGCGCGCAGGCGCGGGTGAGGCGCGCAAACGCCGGCGATGTCGCGCCAGATGCTGTCTGCACCCGCCCTCAGCCCGCTTCCGGCGCCGCCCGCAGCATCTGCCCCAGCATCTGCCCCAGCCGGCCCGAGCCGCGCTGATAAAGCGCGCCATCGACCGCGATCACCGTGCCGCTGACGTAACCGGCCAGATCCGAGCCGAGGAACAGGCAGATATTGGCCATGTCGGCAAGGCTGCCCAGCCGGCCCAGCGGAATGTCGGCCAGCACACCGGCCCTGGCCTTGTCGGTGGGGGCCAGCCGCTCCGCGCCCTCGGTGCCGTCGATGAAACCGGGCACCACCGAATTGACGCGAATGCCCTCCGGCCCCCATTCCAGCGCCAGGGTGCGGGTGATCTGATCGACCCCGGCCTTGGCGGCGCAGACATGCGCCTGGCCTTCATAGGGCAGGTAGGACTGCGGCGCCGATATGTTGATGACGCTGGCGCCCGGGCGTTTCAGGAACGGATAGGCCGCCTTCATCACATGCACCGTTCCCAGCAGGTCGATCTCGATCACCGTCCTGAAGGCATTCACCGACATCTCGGCCGCCAGCGCCGGGAAATTGCCCGCGGCCCCCGAAACCAGCACCTCGAAATCGCCAAGTTCGTCGTGGAAGGAGGCCAGCCCGTCGGCCACGGCGGCGGCGTCGCGCACGTCGAAGGCGGCACCCGTGGCGGTTTCGGCCCCGGCCCGGTTCAGCGCCGCCACCGTGTCCTCCACCTTTTCGGGGCTGCGGCTGGCCACCGCCACCCGCGCGCCGTGGCGGGCGAACTCCAGGGCGATGCCGCGGTTGATGCCGCTGGTGCCGCCGATGACGACCACCGTGCGGCCGCCGAAATCAAGTGTCGCTGTCATGTCGCTCTCCTCTGGCGGGCGGCCCCGTGGCACGTCATTCGCCGTAGGGCACCCAGATGTTCTTGACCTCCGTCGCGGCCGCAAGGAACGGCCGGCAATCGGGATCGTACCAGTCGCGCGCCTTGCCATCGTTCACCCATGTGCGTTTCAGATTGCCGGCGGCGGCGCGTTCCACCTCTCCGGACAGATCGCGCGACGAGAACGACCAGACCGCGTCCACCCCCAGATGGGCGGCCAGCGGCGGCGCGATCCCGGCATGGCTGCCGGTCAGGATGTTGACCACGCCCGCGGGCACGTCCGAGGTATCCAGCACCTGATAGAAATCCGTGGCCGCCAGGGGGAACGGCTCGGAGGCGGCCAACACGACCCGGTTGCCCATGGCGATGGCCGGGGCCATGACCGAAACCAGCCCCAGCAGCGGCGCCTCGTCGGCGCAAAGCGCGCCGATGATGCCCACGGGTTCGTTCATCGCCAGGGCCACGCCGCGGATCGGCACACCCGCAACCCGCCCGTCGTACTTGTCGGCCCATGCGGCGGCGGCAAACAGGCGCTGGAGGCTGGCCTCGACCTCCTTCTCGCCGCCGCGCCTGCCGGTCATGGCGTCGATGCGGCGCGCGAATTCGCCCGCCCGCGCCGACAGGTTCTCGGCCACGAAATAGAGGATCTGCGCGCGCTGATGGCCGCTGGACGCGGCCCACCCCCCGGCACCCTGCGCCGCCTCGACCGCGTTGCGCACATCCTTGCGGTTGGCCTGTCCGGCATGGCCCAGAAGCGCGCCCGACCTGCCCCATACGGGCCGGCAATAGCCGCCATCGGGGCGTGTCTGCCTGCCGCCGACATACATCTTGGCGGTACGGTCGATCGGGTCGGCCGGCGCGCCGTCGCCCGAAAACGGGTCGACCCGGGCCAATGCGCGCGCCTTGCCCTTCGGCCTGGTATAGGCCGACAGCCCCTCCCAGCCGCCTTCGCGGCCAAAGCCGCTTTCGCGCACGCCGCCAAAGCCGGCGGCGGCGTCAAACAGGTTGGCGGCGTTGACCCAGACCACACCGGCGGCCAGTTTCGGCGCCACGTCCAGCGCCAGGTTCAGGTTTTCCGTCCAGACCGTCGCGGCCAGCCCGTAGCGGGTGTTGTTGGCGAGCATTACCGCCTCCTCCGGCGTGCGGAAGGTACCCGAGACAAGGACGGGGCCGAAGATCTCCTCCTGCATCAGCGGATCGGCGGGCGAAAGCCCGGTGATCAGCGTCGGCGGATAGAAACAGCCGCCGGCCGGCATGTCCGTGGCGGCGCGGTAGGTGGTACCGGCGGTGTTGGCATCCACCATCGCGGCGATGGCGCGCAGTTGCACCGGGTCGACCACGGCGCCGATGTCGATGCTCTTGTCCAGCGGATCGCCGATGCGCAGCCTGTCCATCCGTGCCCGAAGCCGGTCGTGGAACGCCTCGGCCACGCCCTCCTGCACCAGCAGCCGCGACCCCGCGCAGCAGACCTGGCCCTGATTGAACCAGATCGCATCGACCAGCCCCTCGACGGCGCTGTCCAGATCGGCATCGTCGAACACGATATAGGGCGACTTGCCGCCCAGTTCGAGCGTCAGCGCCTTGCCCGACCCGGCGGTGGCCTGGCGGATGCGCCGCCCGACCGCGGTCGAGCCGGTGAAGGCGATCTTGTCGATCTGCGGGTGCGCGACGATCATCTCGCCCACCGCGCCGTCGCCGGTGACGATGTTGACGACGCCTTTGGGCAGACCCGCCTGACGGCAGATATCGGCAAACAGCAGCGCGGTAAGCGAGGTGTATTCGGCCGGCTTCAGCACCACCGTGTTGCCCATGGCCAGCGCCGGCGCGATCTTCCAGGCCAGCATCAGCAGCGGAAAGTTCCACGGGATGATCTGGCCGCAGACGCCGATCGCGCGGGCGCCGGGCAGTTCCTGTTCCATCAGCTGGGCCATGCCGGCGTGATAGTAGAAATGCCGCTGCACGAGCGGCAGGTCAATGTCGCGGCTCTCGCGGATCGGCTTGCCGTTGTCGAGCGTTTCCAGCACCGCCAGCAGGCGGGCGTGTTTCTGCAACAGCCGCGCCAGCGCGTAGAGATACCGCGCCCGCCCCGGCCCGCCCAGACGTTCCCATTTCGGCTGTGCCTTGCGCGCGGCGGCGACGGCGGCATCCACATCAGCCCGTGTCGCCTGGCTGAGCAGCGCCAGAACCTCGCCATTGGCGGGGTTGCGGCTTTCGAACCCCTCGCCGGGGTCGGTGAAGGCGCCGTCGATGAAATGGCCGAACCGGTCGCCCTGATCGACCAGCCAGGCCAGCGCCTCGGCGGCGCTTTCGGGCGCTGGACCGTACTCCATCGACTCAAGGATTTCAGGGATGTTCATGGCGTGTCTCCCATGGCGGCGAGGGCAGGTCCGCGCCGCGGGGTGGGCGGGATGCCCGCCCCGGGGCCGGGCGGAAGGGGGCGGATGGAGCGCTCATCCCATGCCATGCCGGTAGCCGGCCGAATAGGCGCCGGTCGCATGATGCTCCAGCTGCCGCTCGATGTCGCCCAGAAGTGACGATGCCCCGAACCGGAACAGGTCCGGGGACAACCAGCGCCGGCCCAGTTCTTCCCGGATCAGCGACAGATAGACCAGCGCGTCTTTGGCCCTGGATATCCCGCCCGCGGGCTTGAAGCCGACGCGGATGCCGGTGCGCGCATGATAGTCGCGGATCGCCCGGATCATCACCAGCGACACCGGCAGCGTCGCATTGACGCTTTCCTTGCCGGTCGAGGTCTTGATGAAATCGGCGCCGCCCATCATGCACACCAGCGAGGCGCGGGCGACATTGCGCAGACTGCCCAGCTCGCCCGTGGCCAGGATCGCCTTGATGTGCGCGGGCCCGCAGGCATCGCGAAAGGCGCGCATTTCGTCATGCAGCGCCTGCCAGTCGCCGGTCAGCACATGGCGGCGCGAGATAACGATGTCGATCTCGCGCGCTCCGGCCCGGACGCTTTCGCCGATCTCGGCCACGCGCAGGGCGAAGGGCGACAGCCCGGCGGAAAAGCCGGCGCTGACGGCGGCCACCGGGATGGCGCTGCCGTCCAGCGCCGCCACCGCCGGGGCGATCATGTCGTGATAGACGCAGACCGCGCCCACCGTGACCGGCCCCACCCCCAGCGCCGCCAGCAGATCGGCGCGCACCGGCTGGCGTGCTTTGGCGCATAGCCGCCGCACCCGGCCCGGCGTATCGTCGCCCGCGAGCGTCGTCAGGTCGATGCAGGAAATCGCCTTCAGGAGCCACGCCGCCTGATACGCCTTCTTGACGCTGCGCCGCCCCGGCAGGGACGCCGCGCGGCGTTCGATGGCCGACCTGTTGGCCTGCACCGCGCGCACCCACTGCATGTCCAGGTCCATCCCCGGATTGCGCGTCTCGGCGATCTGGGGCAGATGCGCGCTGCGCTGCGAATGTTCTGTTTCCATTGCCGCCTTCCCGCATCACCACGGACCGGCAGGCTGGCACGGGGCCGAGGACTTGGCAAGCCGTCGCGGCAGCCGGGCGGTCGACGGGAGAGTGTTTTCTTATTGAGAATAATTCGCAATAGCATTGACGGCGGGGTCTTTCTCGCACATATTCGCTCCATCATGACCGATACAGGCTGCACCACGATGATTTCACGCCGTCGATTGCTGACCGGGCTGGCCGCGCTTTCGCTGCTGGCGCCGCTGAGCGCGCGCCCCGCGCGCGCGGCTTCGCCGCTGAAGGTGGTCGCCACCACCGGCATGATCGCCGACGCCGCGCGCCAGATCGGCGGCGATCAGGTCGAGGTGCGCGCGCTGATGGGTCCGGGCGTCGATCCGCATTCCTATCGCCAGACCCGCACCGATATCGTGGCCATGGTCCGAGCCGACCTCGTGCTTCGCCACGGGCTGTATCTCGAGGCGCAGATGGAGGCGTTCTTTACCGATCTCGAGCGCAGGCGGCATGTGGTGGCGGTGGCCGGGAAACTGCCGCACGAGTTGTTGCGCCGCCATGACCACTACGCCGACAAGTTCGATCCGCATGTATGGATGGCGCCAGAACTGTGGCGGCGCGTGGTGGTCGAGGTCCAGCACGCCCTGACCGACGCCCGGCCCGGCGCGGCCGGCATATTCGAGACGAACGCCGCCGCGCATCTGGCGGAAATCGACCGCCTGTCGGTCTATGCCCGCGCCGCGCTGGCCCGCGTTCCCGAGCCGTCGCGCGTGTTGCTGACCGCCCATGACGCCTTTGGCTATTTCGGCGACGCCTATTCGTTCGAGGTGCTGGGCATCCAGGGCATCTCCACCGAAAGCGAGGCCGGGCTGAACCGGATCAGCGAACTGGTTGACCTGCTGGTAAAGCGTCGTATCGTGGCGGTGTTCGTGGAAAGCTCGGTGTCGGACCGCAACATTCGCGCGGTGATCGAGGGCGCGGCGGCCAGGGGCCATGAGGTGCGCATCGGCGGCGAGCTGTTCAGCGACGCGATGGGGCAGGACGGCACATATGAAGGAACCTATATCGGCATGATCGACCACAACGTGACCGTCATCGCCCGCGCGCTGGGCGCCGACCTGCCCGCCCGGGGCATGGACGGCAGGCTTTCGGCGGGGATCTGAGAGGATGCTGAAACTGGCGACAGACAAGGGCCGCGCGGCCTTCGCCGATGAAGCCCTCGACAGCAGCCCGCTGGCGATTCGCGGGCTGACCGTATCCTACGGGCAGAAACCGGCGGTGTTTTCCGTGGACATGACGGTTCGGCCCGGCGCCATGACCGCGATCATCGGGCCGAACGGGGCGGGCAAATCGACCCTGCTCAAGGCGGCGCTGGGTATCGTGCAACCCCTGTCCGGGCAGGTCCGCTGTTTCGGGCTGCCACTGTCGCAACAGCGCGGCAAGATCGCCTATGTGCCCCAGCGCGCCAGCGTGGACTGGGATTTTCCGACCCGGGTGATCGACGTGGTGCTGATGGGGCTGTACCGCGAACTGGGCCTGCTGGGGCGGATCCGGGCGCCGCAGATGGCGCTTGCGACCGACTGCCTTGCCCGCGTCGGAATGCAGGATTTCGCCGACCGTCAGATCGGCCAGCTTTCGGGCGGTCAGCAGCAACGGGTGTTCCTGGCCCGCGCCCTGGCGCAGGAGGCCGAGCTTTACCTGCTGGACGAACCCTTTGCCGGCGTCGACGCGGCCACCGAAAGGGCCATCATCGCGGTTCTGAAATCGCTGCGCAAGGCCGGCAAGACGGTGGTCTGCGTGCATCACGACCTGGCGACCGTGACCGAGTATTTCGACAACGTGTTCCTGATCAACACAAGCAAGGTGGCCGAAGGTCCGGTGGCCGAGGCGTTCACCGCGGATACGCTTCAGGCCACCTATGGCGGGCGGCTGGCGACGGCGCAGGTGGATCAGCTGTCGCGGGTGCCGGGATAGGCTGACATGCTGGCCGACGCGCTGCTTTTGCAACTGGGGTACAACGCCACGCTGGTCGCCATCGGTGCGACGCTGCTGGGCATCGCCTCGGGGGTGACGGGCACGTTTCTGTTCCTGCGCAAGCGCGCATTGGTCAGCGATGCGGTATCCCATTCCACGCTGCCCGGTGTCGGGCTGGCCTTCATCGTCATGGTGGCGCTGGGGGGCGACGGGCGCAACCTGATCGGGCTGCTGGCCGGATCGGCGCTGACCGCCTGGGCGGGGCTGTTGTGCCTCAGCTGGCTGACCCGGCGCACGCGGCTGGCCGAGGATGCGGCCATCGGCGCGGTCCTGTCGGTGTTCTTCGGCGTCGGCATCGTGCTGCTGACCGTGATCCAGACCATGACCGACGGGCGCCAGGCGGGGCTGGCCACCTTTCTTCTGGGATCGACCGCCGGCATGCTGCGGGTCGACGCGATGATCATCGCGCTGGGCGGGGCGCTGACGCTGGCGCTGATCGCGCTGCTGCGCCGGCCCATGACGCTGGTTGCGTTCGATCCCGAATTTGCCGCGGCGCAGGGCCTGGCGGTGCACCGCATCGACCTGACCATGATGGGGCTGGTGATGGCCGTGACCGTGATCGGGCTCAAGATCGTGGGTCTGATCCTGATCGTGGCGCTGCTGATCATTCCGCCGGTGACGGCACGGTTCTGGACCGACCGGTCCGACCGGGTCGTCCTGCTGGCGGGGATCACCGGCGGGATGGCGGGCTATCTGGGCGCCGCGCTGTCGGCCACCGCCCCCGATCTGCCCACCGGCCCGATCATCGTGCTGACGGGGTTTGCCTTTTTCGCCGCCTCGCTGCTGCTGGCCCCGAACCGCGGCGTTCTGGCCGCGCTGATGCGGCACTTGCGTTTTCAGCGCCGGGTGCATCTGCGCCAGGGCCTGCTGGCGATGGCGCAGGGTCAGCCGATCTATGAACGCCTGACGCTGCGGCTGTTGCGGCGCGCCGGGCTGGCCCGCCCCGACGGGGTGGCCACCGACGCGGGCCGGGCCCGCGCCGCCAAGGCGCTGCGCGACGAAAAGCGCTGGCAGGTGGTGCGCGGCGACCAGACGCACGAGGCGGCGGCGGCGCTGTATGACGGGCTGCGCGACATCGAAACCGTGCTGACCCGCGATCAGATCGCGGATATCGACCGCCGCATCGGCGGCCCCCGCGAGGTGCCGTCATGAGCGGTGAGGAATTCGTTCCGCTGTCGCTGGTGCCGCTGCTGATCGGCATCTTCGCCGCCGTGGCCTGTGCGCTGCCGGGCAATTTCCTGGTGTTGCGGCGCCAGGCGCTGATCGGAGACGCCATCAGCCATGTGGTGCTGCCCGGAATCGTGGTCGCCTTTCTCGTGACCGGGGTGATCTCGACCTGGCCGATGATGCTGGGCGCGATGGGCGCGGCGATCGTCGCGGTGGCGCTGATCGAACTGATCCGCCGCCTCGGCCGGATCGAACCGGGCGCGGCCATGGGGGTGGTGTTCACGACGCTGTTCGCCGCCGGGGTGCTGCTGCTGGAACAATCCGACACCTCGACGGTGCATCTCGACGTGCAGCACGCGCTTTACGGCAACCTGGAAAGCCTGATCTGGCTGGATGCGACCGGCTGGGCGTCGCTGGCCGACCCGGCTGCGCTGCGCGGGCTGCCGGTTGAACTGCCGCGCATGGGGTTGACGCTGATCGGCGTCGCGCTGTTCACCGCCGTTTTCTGGCGGCCGCTGAAACTATCGACCTTCGACGAGGGCTTTGCCCGCACGCTGGGCATGCGCACCGGCCTCATCGGGCTGGCGCTGGTGGTGGTCGCCGCCATCGCGGCCGTGGCGGCCTTTGACGCGGTCGGCTCGATCATCGTGATCGCCATGTTCATCTGTCCGCCGGCGGCGGCGCGGCTGATGACCAACCGGCTGGAAACCCAGATCGCCTGGTCGGTGGGTTTCGCCACCCTCTCGGCGGTGCTGGGCTATGTTCTGGCCGGCTATGGCCCGCTTTGGCTGGGCGCGCGGGATGCGGTCAGCGCGGCGGGGATGATCGCGGCCATGT
>JAGRMG010000175.1 GCA_020441385.1 Paracoccaceae bacterium | reverse complement strand
TCGGCGGTGCAGAGCCGCGCCACCGGCGGTGTCGCCGGGGGCACCTATCTGTTCGCGCTGCCCGGCAGCCCCGGCGCCTGCAAGGATGCCTGGGACGAGATCCTCGAACGCCAGTTCGATTACCGCCACCGTCCCTGCAATTTCGTCGAGATCATGCCGCGCCTGGACGAACATCTGCGACGGAAATAGCCGGCGGCCGCGTTCAAGCCTGCGAACCGTCCTGTAACCTGCTTGTGGCTTGGCATTTTCCGCTGCTCGGTTAGGTTATGATATCGGCCGCATGCCGCGGCCCGTGGGTGAATTGCGCATGCGCTTCTTGCGGCAAAGTCTGATGGGGCTGTTGCTGGCGTCGCTGACGCTGGCGCTGCTGGTCTATTCGGGCCGGCTGGTGTTCGATGCCGTCCAGACCCGCATGAACGACGACCGGCGCCCGCCATCGGCGCGCGAGCGGGTGTTCGCCGTCAACGTGCGCCGGGCCGAACTGCGAACCGAAACGCCCGTACTGACCGCCTTCGGACAGGTGCAGAGCCGGCGCACGCTGGAATTGCGCGCCGCCGTGGGCGGGCGGGTGGTCTGGCTGGCCGACGCCTTCGAGGAAGGCGGCACCGTGGCGGCCGGCGAGGTTCTGGTCCGCATTGACCCGGCCGATGCGCAATCGGCGCTGGAGCGGGTGCAGAGCGATCTTCTGGATGCAGAGGCCGAAGGGCGCGATGCCGAACGCGCGTTGCTGCTGGCGCGCGACGAACGCGCCGCCGCCGAGGATCAGGCGGCGCTGCGCGAACGCGCCCTGCAACGCCAGCGCGATCTGCAGGATCGCGGCGTCGGCACCGCCGCCGCGGTCGAGACCGCCGAACTGGCCGTGGCCGCGGCGCGTTCGGCGGTGCTGGCCCGGCGCCAGGCGGTGGCGCAGGCCGAGGCGCGCGTGGATCAGGCCGCAACCCGGCTGGCCCGGGCGCGGATCGCGCTGGAGGCGGCCCGGCGCGACCTGGCCGAGACCACCATCGCGGCCGCCTTCGACGGCACGCTGAGCGGCGTCAGCCTGGTTGCCGGGCGGCTGGTTTCGGCCAACGAGAAACTGGCCGAACTGGTGGACCCGTCGGCGCTGGAAGTGGCGTTCCGGGTCTCGACGGCGCAATATGCGCGCCTGCTCGACGGGGACGGGGCACTGATCGCGCTGCCGGTGGCGGTGTCGCTGGACGCATCGGGCGCCGGCCTGAGCGCGCAGGGCACCATCAGCCGCGACAGCGCCGCCGCCGGCGAAGGCCAGTCCGGGCGGCTGATCTTCGCCCGGATGGGCGCCGCGCCGGGGTTCAAGCCGGGCGATTTCGTCACCGTCTCGGTCGAGGAACCCGCCGTGGAGCGGGTCGCGCGGCTGCCGGCCACGGCGCTGGATGCGTCGGGCACGGTGCTGGTGCTGGACGGCGAGGACCGGCTCGAGGAATTGGCGGTGGAACTGGTGCGCCGGCAGGGCGACGACGTGTTGTTGCGCGGGCCCGGTCTGGACGGGCGCGAGGTGGTGATCGGGCGCACGCCGCTGCTGGGCGCCGGTATCCGGGTGCGCCCGGTGCGCGAAGAGGCGGACGCGGGCGAACCCGAGGCCGCGATGCTGCTGCTCAGCGACGAACGGCGGGCGCGGCTGGTTGCCTTTGTCCAAGGCGGCAGACTGCCTGCGGATGTCAAGGCGCGGGTTCTGGATCAGCTTGCCGCGGCCAGGGTTCCGGCGCGGCTGGTGGCGCGGATCGAATCGCGCAACGGAGGCTGACGCCATGATGCGCGCCATCCCCGGTGCCGCCGGCGGGCTGCTGGGTTATTTCACCCGGCACCGGACGGCGGCGAACCTGCTGCTGATGACGATGCTGGTGCTGGGCGCGGCGGCGCTGCCGAACATGCGCGCGCAGTTCTTTCCCGACGTGGTCATCGACAACGTGCGCATCGACGTGACCTGGGAGGGCGCCGGGCCGGAGGATGTGGACGGCGCCATCGTGCAGGTTCTCGAACCGGTGCTGCTGGCGGTCGAAGGGGTCGAGACATCGGCGTCGGTCTCGCGCGAGGGCAGCGCGATGGTGGTGCTCGAGTTCGAGCCCGGCTGGGACATGGCGCGCGCCGCCGATGACGTGCAGACCGCGATAGACTCGGTCACCACGCTGCCCGAGGACGTCGACGATCCGACCGTCCGGCGCGGCAACTGGTATGACCGCGTGACCGATCTGGTGATCACCGGCCCGATCGCGCCCGAACAGCTTGCCCTGTTCACCGACGAGTTGATCACCCGCCTGTTCGCCGCCGGGGTGACGCGCACGACGATTCGCGGCGTGGTGGCACCGCGCACCGTTGTCGAGGTGCCCACGGCCAGCCTGATCCAGAACGATGTGACCATCGCCGAGATTGCCGCCGCCATCGCCGCCGAGGTCAGCGCCGACCCCGCCGGCGATGTCGGCGGCGCCAATGCGCGGGTGCGCACCGGCACCGAAAAGCGCAAACCCGACGATATCGCGGGGATCGTGCTGCGCTCGAACCCGGACGGATCGAAACTCACCATCGGCGATGTCGCCACGATCCGGGTCGAGGGCGTGGACCGGATGCGCAGCTATTTCGTGGGCGACGATCCGGCCATGTCGATCCGCGTCGACCGCTCGGACCGGGGCGATGCGATCCGCATCCAGGCCAGGGTCGAGAAGGTTGCCGCCGAGATGCAGCAAAGCCTGCCCCGGGGCGTCACCATCGACCTGATCCGCACCCGCGCCGAGGCGATCACCGGGCGGCTGAACATCCTGATCGACAACGGCCTGATGGGGCTGGGTCTGGTGCTGGCGCTGCTGTTCCTGTTCCTGAACGCGCGAACCGCCTTCTGGGTGGCGGCGGGCATTCCGGCGTCGATGATGGCGGCGATCGCGCTGATGTACGTCTTCGGCCTGACGTTCAACATGATCAGCCTGTTCGGCCTGATCATCACCCTGGGCATCGTGGTGGACGATGCCATCGTCGTCGGCGAACACGCCGATTTCCGCGCCCGCCGCCTGGGCGAGGCGCCGGTCGTGGCCGCCGAAAGCGCGGCCCGGCGCATGGCGATGCCGGTCTTCGCCTCGACCCTGACGACGGTGATCGCCTTCTTCGGGCTGACCGCCATCGGCGGCCGCTTCGGCGACATGATCGCCGACATTCCCTTTACCGTGATAGTGGTATTGCTGGCCTCGCTGGTGGAGTGTTTCCTGATCCTGCCCAATCACATGGTCCATGCCATCGAGCATTCGGCCAGGGCGCATTGGTACGACCTGCCCAACCGGGTCGTGAACGCCGGCTTTCGCCGGGTCCGCGACCATCTGTTCCGGCCGCTGACCGCCCTGGTGATCCGGGCCCGCTATGTGGTGCTGGCCGGTGCCGTTTTCCTGCTGGCGGGGCAGATCGCGGCGCTTGTCGGCGGCGAGGTGCAGTGGCGGTTCTTCAACGCCCCGGAACGGGGCTCGGTCACGGGGAATTTCATGATGGCCGAAGGCGCGACCCGCGCCGACAGCCTGGCCATGATGCGCGAGATGCAGCGCGCCACCGAGGAACTGGGCCGCGAATACGAGCAACGCCACGGCCGCAACCCGCTTGAATACGTGCTGGCCGAGGTCGGCGGCAATTCCGGCCGCAGCCTGAAAGGCGCCGACACCAAGGACGCCGACCAGCTCGGCGCGATTTCCATCGAACTGATCGACGCCGATCTGCGGCCCTATTCCAGCTTCGCCTTCGTCGCCGACCTGCAGGACCGGGTGCGCCGGCATCCGATGACCGAGGCGCTCAGCTTTCAGGGCTGGCGGTCGGGGCCGGGGGGCGATGCGCTCGACGTGCAGTTCTACGGCGCCGGTGTGGACCGGCTGAAGGCGGCAAGCGAGGATTTGCAGACCGCGCTGCTGCGCTTTCCCGAAGTGTCGGCGGTGCAGGACAACCTGGCCTACGACAAGGAGGAACTGATCCTCGATCTGACGCCGCAGGGGCAGGCGCTGGGCTTTACCATCGACGCGCTGGGCCGGGCGCTGCGGCACCGGCTGAACGGGGTCGAGGCGGCGACCTATCCCGACGGGCCGCGCAGTGCCGAGATCAGGGTCGAACTGCCCGAGGACGAACTGACCGCGGATTTCCTGGACCGCACGCTGATGCGCTCGCCGCTCGGGGTCTATGTGCCGCTGTCCGATATCGTCAGCGTCGAGCGGCGCACCGGCTTTTCCTCGATCCGGCGCGAGAACGGCATTCGCCTGGTCAGCGTCACCGGCGACATATCCGAGGACGATCCGGCGCGGGCGAGCGAAATCCAGTCGATCCTGGAAACCGAGATCCTGCCGCGCATTGCCAGCGAACGCCAGGTCGAATGGCGCCTGTCGGGGCTCAGCGAACAGGAGGACGAGTTTCTCGGCGATGCCGCCACCGGCATGATCCTGTGCCTCGTGGGCATCTACATGGTGCTGGCCTGGATCTTCGCCAGCTGGACCCGGCCGCTGGTGGTGATGGCGATCATCCCGTTCGGTCTGGTCGGCGCGATCTGGGGCCACGGCTACTGGGATGTGCCGCTCAGCATGTTCTCGGTGGTCGGGCTGATCGGCATGACCGGCATCGTCATCAACGATTCCATCGTGCTGGTCAGCACGGTGGATCAATACGCGCGCGACCGCGGGCTGGTCCCCTCCATCGTCGAGGCCACCGCCGACCGGCTGCGCCCGGTGATGCTGACGACGATGACCACGGTGCTGGGCCTGGCGCCGCTGCTGTTCGAGACCTCGCAACAGGCCCAGTTTCTGAAACCCACGGTGATCACGCTGGTTTACGGGCTGGGCTTTGGCATGGTGCTGGTGCTGCTGGTGGTGCCGGCGCTGCTTGCCGCGCAATCCGATCTGTCGCGGCCCCTGGCGGCGCTGCGCCGGGCGATGCGCGCCCGGCGCAGCCGGGGCCTGCGCGCCATCGTCGCCGGCACCGGCCTGGCGCTGCTGGCCTGGCTCGGCGCCACACTGGGTTGGACCGCCGCAACCGGCGGGATTTCACCGCTACTGGCGTGGGTTCCGGCGCTGGAGACCCTGGCGCCGATGCGCGCCGCGCTGGCGCTGTTCCTGGCCGGTGCGGTTGCGCTGGTGGTGCTGGTCTATCTGGTGTCGGCCTCGGGGCTGGCGCTGGCGGCCGCGCGCGCCAGGCGCCGCGCCTGAAGCCGGGCCTGCGCCAGATCGAGAACCGCGCCGACCCGCGCGCTCATCGGCAGGTCGCCGGCGTGCACCCGGGGGCAGGGAATCCAGGCCGCGGCCGATACGTCGTCGGCGGCCTGCACCGTGCCGCCGCGATACTCGCACAGAACCGCCGCCAGCAGGTAATGCGCCGACAGCGCGCCGTCGCCATCGCGGTGCAGCACGTCGATATTGGTCAGGTATTCAAGCGGCTCGGCCCGCACCCCGGTTTCCTCGAACAATTCGCGCACCGCCGCCTCCATGGCGGTTTCGCCGGGTTCG